>CATZEP010000120.1 GCA_958418185.1 uncultured Collinsella sp. | reverse complement strand
GCGGGGGAGCGCGTGGGGCGTGGAAACGCATCGCCTGCGTTATCGTGATCGGCCTTGCCCTGCAGGTGGTCGTTGGCTACGTGACCGACGCTGTGCTGTCGCTGTTACCCGAGGCGGCGGCCGATTACAGTGAGCTCGTCGAGGAGACGGGTATGGGCGACACCAGCTATCTCGCCGTCCTGACCACGGTGCTCGGCGCTCCGTTTTGCGAGGAACTGCTGGTGCGCGGTATCATTTTTGAGTTTTCGCTCCGAGCGTTTAACCCGCAGTGCCGTCCGCTCTGGAAACGCCGGCGTCGCGCACAGGCGCAAGACGTCGCCATGGTGCCCTGGGCGGCCCCGAGTACCTGGGGCGTCGCCGCGGCGATTGTGCTGCAGGCGGCGGTCTTTGGCTTTATGCATATGAACTGGGTGCAGGGCTGCTACGCCGGCGCCGCCGGTCTGGTCTTTGGCTGGGTGCTCGTGACGACCGGAAAGCTCCGCTACACGATCCTGCTGCATTTTGCCTTTAACGCCGGGTCGTACCTCATGGGTTTGCTGTGGTTTGTGAACACGCCGCTCGACGTGGTGGTCACGGTTGCCATCGCCGGTTTTGTGCTGGTAGAGGCGATGCGCTCGCTCAGACAGGCGTGCCAGACGGATCGTCCCTACCAGCAAGCGTGATTCCCTTAAGGAAAACACGGTTGGGTGCGTCTGAACGTGTTCTCCCTAGGGAAATCACGACTAGAGACAGCCTAAGTGTGTTCCCCCTAGGGAAAACACGCCTGGGCCGATGAAGGGGCGCCGGCTGGCCAAGAGACGCCGGCCGGCCCTCGCCACGCTAGTTGCGGCGTCCGCCTCCGTTGGCGCCCTGTCGTCCCTGGGCCGCGCGATTGCGACCGGCAGTGTTTTGTGCGCGCGACATGCCGCTGTGCCCCTTGCTGCCTTTGGGTCCCTTGCCGGCGCCGCCGCCATGCGGTTTGCCGCCCTTCTTGCCGGTCCCATGCCCGCCGCCAGCAGACGTCTCGCCCGGGCGCGGGGGCACGGGACGAATCAGGCAATGTTTGGTGTAGCCGATCAGATCGCGGCGGCCGGCTTTTTCCAGCGCCTCGCGCACCAGCTTGTAGTTCTCGGGCTTGCGATACTGGATGAGCGCACGTTGCATGGCCTTCTCGTGCGGGTCGCGCGCCACATAGATCGGCTGCATGGTGCGCGGGTCCACGCCGGTGTAGTACATGCACGTCGACATGGTGGACGGCGTGGGGTAGAAGTCCTGCACCTGCTCGGGCATGTAGCCCATGTCGCGCACGGCCTCGGCGAGGTCCACGGCTTCCTTCATCGTCGAGCCGGGGTGGCTCGAGATCAGATACGGCACCACATACTGCTTGAGTCCGTATTCGCGGTTCAAGCGCTCAAATTTGCGACAGAACGCATCGTAGACGGCGCGGCTCGGCTTGCCCATTACGGAGAGCACCGCGTCGCTCACGTGCTCGGGTGCCACGCGTAGCTGGCCCGAGACATGGTGTTCCAGCAGCTCGCGCAAAAACTCGTCCGAGGCATCGGCCATGGTGTAGTCAAAACGGATGCCGCTGCGGACAAAGACCTTCTTGACGCCCGGCAGCTGGCGCAGGTCGCGCAGCAGCTGCGTGTAGCCGCTCTCGTCGACCACCATATTCTTGCACACGCTCGGCCACAGGCAGCGCTTGTTCTTGCACACGCCGTGCTTGAGCTGCTTGTCGCAGGCAGGGCGGCTAAAGTTTGCCGTCGGTCCGCCCACGTCGTTGATGTAGCCCTTAAACTCGGGATCGTGCGTGAGCAGCTCGGCCTCGCGCATGATCGAATCGTGGCTGCGCATCTGCAGTACGCGGCCCTGGTGGAAGGTGAGGGCGCAAAACGAGCACTCGCCAAAACAGCCGCGGTTGGAGCTAATTGAAAACTTGATCTCGGCAAAGGCCGGCACGCCGCCTGCCGCGTCGTAGTCGGGATGCCAATCACGTGCGTAGGGGAGCTCGGCCACCTCGTCCATCTCATCGGTGGTGAGCGTCGCCGACGGCGGGTTCTGTACCACATAGACGCTGTTGGGATAGGGCTCCACCAGGCGGTGTCCGGTGATGGGGTCCATGTTTTGCTGCTGCACGTTAAAACTGCGCGCGTAGTTGAGCTTGTCGGCGGCAAGGTCGTCCCAGCTGGGCAGCAGGTCGTAGTCGTAGACCTCGTCGAGTGAGCTGGTGCGGTAGACGGTGCCATTGATATAGGTAATCTGATCGACGGGCAGCCCCGCGTCGAGCGCGTCGGCGATCTCGACGATCGCGTGCTCGCCCATGCCGTAGATGAGGATGTCGGCGCCCGAGTCGAGCAACACCGAGCGCTTGAGTTTGTCCTGCCAGTAGTCGTAGTGGGCCAGGCGGCGCAGGCTCGCCTCGATGCCGCCGATGATGATGGGGGCGTCCTTGAACGTCTGGCGGATGAGGTTACCGTAGACCGTGACGGCACGGTTGGGGCGGTGACCCTCTTCGCCACCGGGGGTATAGGCGTCGGTGTGGCGGCGGTGCTTGGTCACCGAATAGTGGTTGACCATGGAGTCCATGTTGCCGGCACTGACGAGAAAGCCCAGGCGCGGCTCGCCGAGCACCGTGATGCTGGCGGGGTCGGTCCAGTCGGGCTGGCAGATGATACCCACCTTGTAGCCGTGCGCGTCGAGGACGCGGCTGATGATGGCCATGCCAAAGCTGGGATGGTCCACGTAGGCGTCGCCGCAGATGTAGACAAAGTCGCACTGGTCCCAGCCGCGCGCATCCATGTCGGCGCGGCTGACGGGGAGGAACTTATCGCGGCCCGGGCGCCAGGGGCGTGTGAGCGCTGCTGGGGTATGCGTGGTGTGCCCACCCTGCGCCTTACCGCCGCGCTTTTGCTGCTGGCCCTGTTTGCCCTGCTGACTGCGCTGGTTGTTCTGAGCGTGCTGAGGCTTTTTTGCCACGATCCCTCCCGGTGTTTGTATGCTGCACGTAATTGTAACCAGTCTTTTTGGGACGGGGCTAAAAAGACTGGTGGAGTACATGGGCTGGCGGATCGGCATGTCGATGCGAGTGCCGTTTGTTTCCAGACTGTGTATCCCTGTGTCGAAGGGGTCGTCTCGCGCGCACGCCATGTTGTCAATGGGTTACAGTATGAACGGCGGCTATGTTTCCGCCAACGCACGAGAGAGTCGTCAACAAGGAGGATGCACGACGATGCAGCGTGCCAAACAGATATCGGAGTCTATTGAGCTGGGCATCATCTTGGCGCTCGCCGGTGGCTTTATGGACGTGTATTCGTACATTGGGCGCGACCATGTTTTCGCCAACGCGCAGACAGGCAACATCCTGCTCGTGGGCGTGAGCATCTCGGAGGGCAACTGGGCACTTGCGGGGCGCTACTTCTTTCCTGTGGTGTCGTTTGCCGTGGGTATTATGCTTGCCGATCTGGTACACGAGCGGTTTGGCAGCGTGATCCACTGGCGTCAGGTGACGGTGTTCTTTGAAGCCGTCATCTTGCTGGGCGTGAGCTTTATCCCCGGTGGCGGTTACAACCTGCTCGCCAACTGCCTCACCTCTTTTGCCTGCGGCATGCAAGTCGAGAGCTTCCGCAAGATCCACGGTCACGGCATCGCTACGACCATGTGCATCGGCAACTTGCGCAACGCGCTGCAAAACGTGGACGATTACATCATCACCCACAGGCGCGGCTTTTTGGAAAACGGCCTGCTGTACTTTGGCGTGATCTTTACCTTTGTGTTTGGCGCCGTGCTGGGCAACTGGTGTATTGAGCGCATGGGGCTGCACTCCATTGCGGTGGCGAGTGTGCTGCTGTTTATCGCGTTTGCCATCATGTTTATCGACCGCGAGCGTGACTTGCACAGGAAATGGGCCCGCATCATAGCTGACTGGCAGACCGCGAGTCTTAAGCGCTAAGGTGCATGTTTGTAACAACATTCAGGAGCCAGAAAAACTATCTAGCTCCTGAATGTTGTTACAAACTGCTTTTTTCGATTTATTCGAGATGCTCTTCAACCCGAGCCCTAAGAAGGGCAATGGCTGTAGGTATTCCAATTGCGGCGGCTAATTCGGCTTTATCCAAAACCTGTATGCTAAAGCACGATTGTTTATCACATTGAAGGACGATAACTGAAGATAGTTTCACTTCCCGTTGGCTGAATATATCGTAATCTCCAAATAGGAAGTTACCTTTTATTGTGTAATTCGGTATGTTCGTTACGCACTTCATCTCAAGTCTGTTTAGACCATAATCGAACACCGCAACTTCCTTGTGTTCGATGATGAGCGCAACCCTGGGCATGTTGCTAAAACCACCGTCGACGACAGTAAAGAGTTTTTCATTTGCATCGTCATAAACGGTATATTTAAGACTCAATAGCTGTCCTAGTGGACCCGTGAACCCATGTTTTTTGATGTTGAGGTTGTCTCCCGCTGGGTTGATGAGAGCCAGAGCATGCGGATAAGGGTTACCTTCAATTGAGATTCGATATTCGTTTGTAGCCGTCTTGCTCGATTTAGGACAACTAGCCACCATATGTCATCGCCTCGATCGAATTGGAACCGTCTTCTGCTTCGTGCGGAGAATTACGCTGTACGTTGCAGTAGATGCAGCTGCAATAACCGCATGGGCAATTTCTAACAAAATGAATGACGTTATTTGCTGCATGCATGTTATTCATTACAAAGTATCTTTTTATAAACGTATTGTCAAACATATATTGATAAAACAGAAACAATT
>CATZEP010000119.1 GCA_958418185.1 uncultured Collinsella sp. | reverse complement strand
ATGACCAGAAGGTCAATGCCGCCTTGTTTCAAGGCACCTTGCTCGCTCTGGCGGGTTTTCGCTGTCGTTGCCAAAACATCGGCGTTGCCTTGGTCCGGACTATTCGTTGGGTAGTCATTGGGGACGTTCTTAAACGACTAGTCAAAGGGGACACTCTTGCGGCATTTGGCACTTGGGGACGTTCCTTATGTGCCGGCAGTTGGGGACACTCCTTGCGTCAAGAGGCTGGCGCGCGTCAACTTGTCCTCATTGCAGCAAAAAATCGCCCCGTTCTCTGGTGAGGACGGGGCGATTCGTCTTTTAGGGTTGTGCAGCCAGTCTTATGCGAAGCGGGCGACGAGTTCCTGGAGGACGTCGGTCATCTTGACGAGCGAGCTGACCGGGACAAACTCGTTGACGCCGTGGTAACAGTAGCCGCCTGTCGAGAGGTTGGGGCAGGGCAGGCCGCGGAACGACAGCTGTGCGCCGTCGGTGCCGCCGCGAATCGGCAGTACTTGGGGCTCAACGCCGCAGGCAAGGTAGGCTTCCTTGGCAACATCAATAAGCTCGGGATAGTCACGAACGATCTCGGCCATATTTCGATACTGCTGCTTAATCTCGACTGTCACGCGCTCCTCGCCCAGTCGCTGGTTGAGTAGTGCGGCGGCGGCATTCATCAGCTCGAGTTTCTGCTGGAACTTGGCGGCATCGTGATCACGGACGATATAGCGCGCCGTGGCATGGTCGACCGTTGCCGAGACGCCCTCAAGGTGATAGAAGCCCTCGTAGCCCTCGGTGTATTCCGGGCGCTGCTCGTAGGGGAGCAGGGCGTTGAATTCGCAGAACAGGTTGCCCGCGTTGACCATGCGCCCCTTGGCGTCGCCGGGGTGAATGGACTGGCCCTCAAAGCGAACGGTTGCCTCGGCGGCGTTGAAGCACTCCCACTCAAGCTCGCCAACCGGACCGCCGTCGACCGTGTAAGCGTACTTGCAGCCGAAGACCTCGATATCCAACAGCTCGGCACCGTGACCGATTTCCTCGTCCGGGCAGAAGCAAATGCCGAGCGCGGGATGGGGCAGGGATGGATCCTGCGCGATGCGTGCGACAAGCGCCATGATTTCGGCGACACCCGCCTTGTCGTCGGCGCCCAGCAGCGTAGTTCCGTCGGTGCAGACAAGGTCCTCACCCACCAGGTTGTTGAGGGCAGGAAGTTTGGCGGTGCTCATGGACACGGGCTTGCCGTCGACGATGCCGCAAACCAGATCGCCGCCCTCGTAGTGCACGATGTGCGGCGCTACGCCGGCGCCCGGCGCGACCTCGGTGGTATCGAGGTGCGCGATCAGGCCCAGGGCGGGCTTATTCTCGGAACCGGCGCTAGCGGGAATGTGCGCGCAGACATAGGCGTTTTCGGTTACATGGGCATCGGTTGCACCCAGCTCGCGCAGTTCTTCGGCAAGCACGTTGGCAAGGTCGAACTGTACGGTGCTCGACGGCACCTGGTCGCAGCTGGCATCCTCGGACTGCGTGTTGATCTGGACATAGCGCAAAAAACGCTCGAGGACGTCGGGGTCCGTGGTGGTGTTTTCCATAAAGATCGCTCCAATCTTGGTCGTCGTGTGCAACAAGAACTGTAGCACGGTATGCCACGGCATACCGCGACGCTTGGATGGGGTAGAATCAGCCATTGAATGCAGAAGGGACGGATGTTCATGGATACGACAAATAGCTCGCGCGAGCTACACCTAACGGTGGCGAACGAAGACTACTTGGAGTGCATGGTTCGCATCGAAAGCGAAGATGGGGAGACCGGCGGCGTGCGGTCGGTCGATATCGCACAGCGCCTTGGCGTCTCGAAGGCATCGGTCAACAAGGCGGTTTCGGCTCTCAAGGCATCTGAACTTGTCGAACAGTCTCACTACGGCAAAGTTATCCTGACTGACCGTGGGCGCGAGGTCGGCTCGGCTATCTGGTATCGCCATCGTCTGGTCCGCACGTTTTTGGTTCAGGAGCTCGGTGTCGAATTTGAGCGAGCCGATTCCGAGGCCTGCATGATGGAGCATGCTCTATCCGAGGACACGATGAACCGCTGGCTCGCCTATCTCGAAAAGCAGGGAATCAGCGTCGAGGAATAGCGGGATATATATGGATACGAGTTATTACAACCGCTTTGGCGGCGAGGAACTTATGCGCCGACTTGCCAGTGAGACGTTGCTGGCGCAGGGTCCCATGGGCAGCGTGTTGCTGAGCGAGTGCGGTGCCGCCGATATTCCGCCGGCATTTTGGAACCTCGCCGAACCGCAGACGGTTTCCCGTATCCATCGACTGTACGCCGCCGCTGGCGCGCAGGTGCTCATCACAAACACGTTTCAGGCGTCGGGCCACGCGCTCGATCAAGATGAAATCGCCCCATCCATGGCGGAGGTCAATCGCGGGGCGGTCGACGATGCCCGCCAGGCAAATCCTCAGCTCCTGTTGGGGTCTATGGGCCCTATTGCCATTGAGTGGTTCGTCGAGGATTCTCTCGAGTATCGAGAGATCCGCGCAAACGCTCGTGAGCAGGCGTCCGCCTTGCTCAACGCCGGCGTCGACGGTCTCCTGGTCGAGACAGTCACGTCGATCCGCAATCTGCAGCCCGTGCTCGCCGGTGCCCATGATGCCGCTGACGGCATGCCCGTTCTGGTGAGTTTTGCTATTGATGACAAGGGCGACCTGCTGGGCGATGGCCTAAACATCGAAGGTGCCATCTTGTATGCCGAGAAGCACGGTGCGAACTCGGTTGGGGTCAATTGCTGCTCCCTGACAGCGGCTACTGCCGCGGTGCCAAGGATGGTCGCCACGGCCACCACTCCCGTTACGGTTCGGCCCAACGCGGGAAATCCGGTTCAGACACAGGATGGGCCCGTGTGGCACGAGGATCCCGAAGCCTTCGCTCGCGCATGCGTCGAGTGGGCGCGGGCAGGCGCCGCAATGGTAGGCAGCTGCTGCGGAACCACGGCGGTTACGACGGCCGCTATGGCAGATGCGCTCGAGATATAGAGCCCCAAAAATAGGAGTATCGAATCACCGCCCCCCCGGGGCGGTTTTTTTGTTGCCGGTGCGCACCTCGGCGGCTTTTGCCTAAAAGGTGAACGAGCGTGTCGGCGGCTTGTCGGATGCCCATTGCGGGTATACCTCATGCGTACCATGATCCAAACACTGCGAGGTGTCTGCGCGTGTGCGCGATAATTCACTTTGGAACTGACGGTTGGCGAGCTCGCGTCGACGGAGACTTTACTATCGACAACGTCGCTCGTGTCACCGATGCTATCGGCGGGCTGTGGCAAAAGACGAATCCCGGTAAAACGGTATATGTAGGATTTGACACGCGACCGCAAGCGCGCGAGTTTGCCGAGCTCGCGGCGGGTGTGATTGCCGCCCACGGGCTCGATGCCGTGCTCGTGTCTCGGCCGGTGCCGACTCCCGCTCTTACGTGGGCGGCCGCGTATGACGGCGAGGCGTGCGGCGCGCTCATGGTGACGGGCTCACATCATCCGCAGGGCTATCTATGTCTCAAGCTGCGGATGGGCGATGGTTCGACGGCCAACCAGGATGTCATCGAAGAGCTCGAGGAGACGACGGCCACCGAGCCGCTGGGGCTCGAGGGGCAATACCGCACGGCAGATATCATTCCCGACTATATGCGAGCGGTGGCATCGTTTGTCGATGCAGATGCCATTCGCGCTGCGCGTTTGCGTGTGGTGGTTGACCCCATGGGCGGAGCGGCTCAGGGATATCTTGCCGACTTGCTTCGAGAGCTTGGCGTCGAAGTCCACGAGATTCATGCCGGCGAGACGACCGATAGGGGAGATATCTGCCCCGACCCGGTCGAGCCGTGGGTGGATGCTTGTGAGCGTGTGGTTGTCGAGGACGGGGCGTGCGCCGGCCTGGTGACTGATGGCGACGCCGATCGCATCGGCGCGGTTGATGAGCGCGGTAGATATATACATCCGCATCAGATCATGGCGCTCGTTTTGGGCGACTTGGTCCAGTATCGCAATCTGGAGGGACGCGTCGTCGTCAACCTTTCTTGCTCCACGCTTGTGCGTCGCGTTGCCGAAGCGCTTGGCTGCCGCGTGGTCATCAAGCCCGTCGGTTTTAAATATATAGCGGCCGAGATGAAGAAGGGCGGTGTCCTCGTGGGTGGCGAAGAGGCCGGCGGCATCGGTATCGCAGCGCACATGCCCGAGCGTGATGGCATTCTTGCCTGTCTGATTTTGTGCGAGCTCATGGCCAAGACCGGTGCGCCCTTGGGCGTGCTCATCGATCAGCTCGAGGCGAGCTTTGGCAAGACGAGCTACGGACGTCGAGATTTGCGGCTTGAGGCCGAGGATGCCGAGACGTTGCGCACGCTGCTTCCCGGCGTGAATCCCAAGTCGATATGCGGCAAGGCGCCGCAGAGCGTAAGTCATATGGATGGTTTGCGCCTGGCATTCGAGGACGATACCTGGCTGCTGGTCCGTCCCAGTGGAACCGAACCGGTGGTGCGCGTGTACGCCGAGGGCTTTTCGGTGGAGGAGCGCGATGAGTTACTGGATGCCGGCTGCGATTTGGCCAGGGGCGCATATCGGCTCTAGCCATGGGGCTGCTTTATATAAAGATGCGCTCGGCGAGCGGTAGCAAACGACTGGCAAACGTCAGTCAGAGGCATAGTTGTGTAGGAAATGTGTGCGCTCAGATTCCCGCCCCCGGGGCCCCTCCGGTCTGGCAATATATCTCCTTGCCGCGCGGCCCGGTCGAACCGGATGA
>CATZEP010000118.1 GCA_958418185.1 uncultured Collinsella sp. | reverse complement strand
CCACGCCGGGCGGTCGTGCCAAGGCGCTCGAGGATGCGCTGACGCTTATCTATCCGCTGCGCGATAGCTATATGATCGATACGTACTTTATCCAGATTGCCGACTTGTTGGGTTTGGACTTGGAGACGGTGCGTTCGAGCTCGGGACGCGTGTTTCGCGATGTTGCCAAGCGTGAGGATGCCGAGCGTCGTCGCGAGCAGAACTACGAGCGCCAGCGGGCGCAGACCGAGCGCGCAGGCAGCGCAGGCGGTCGGGCGTCTGGTTCGCGGGAGGCGTCTCGCGGTGCCTGGGCGTCGGGAGCGACGCCGCCGGTGTCCGCACCGGTCGAGGAAGAGCCGTACGACTATGTGCCGCTCGAGGCCTACGGGGCCGCGCCGGTCGAGGTCGTCGACGATATGCCGCCGATCGATGTGCCGGTTGGGCTGGATGGCGCGGCGCCGGTTGCCGATGCAACGGACGTGTCTGCGGCATCGACGATGCCGATCGTGCTGACCGACCTGGAACGAAAGTCTCTGGCGGGGGAGCGCGAGCTGCTGACGATGCTCACGAGCTACCCCGACCTCTTCCGCACGTATGCCGACCGCATCTGCTCGATCGAGTGGGTGGATCCGCGCCACGAGTCCATCGCGTGGGCCGTGCTCGCGACGCCGCCGGGCACCGATCCCACGGCGTGCATGGATGCGGCGCGCGCGGTGTGTCCCGAGGCGGCGTCGCTTGTCAGCGCCGGGCGCATTTCGTCGACGAGCAAGCACCCCACCGAGACGAACATCGTGTTTATGCTCGATACCCTCGAGCTCTACACCATCAAACGTCGTATGCGTGCCGCACAGGCCAAGCTACGCCAGGACCGGTCGCTCGACGACGAGGCGCGCCGTGTGCTGACGATGCAGGCGATGCAGGATTCTCAGCGCCAGCGCGAGCTCCAAAAGTCGATCGGCGGCGTGGCAGACCCGTTCCGTTTGATCGGTTTGGACACGACGGGCGCCGACCAAGCCTAGATGTTGTGGTCAACCAGCGTATTTACGCCTATATCCAGTCTGAATTTTGGGTATAGACGTCTATGTGTGTGCTAAAGTAATGAGTCCTGTGGACTATGAAGGGAGAATCTGTGCCAAAAAAGAGTGAGAGCACGGGTACTGGGCTGGAATCCTACGTTGCAAAGCTCATGGGCAACGGCTCAAACAGGACTTCGGTAACCGAGGACGAGATTCAGGTCGCCCTGAAGGATATCGATGTGTCTGACGAGCAGCTCAACGCGGTGTATTCCGCGCTGCGCAACAGCGGCATCCAGATTATCTCCGCGAGCGGTAACGACGACGCCCCCATGGACGTCGACGATGACGATAACGATAGCGATACCGACGATTTCGATGACGACGAGCACGATTCCGGCTCGCTCGACGATCACGAGCTTAAGATGGCCCGTCAGGCCGACGCCGAGATGGGTTCTTCCAAGAACAAGAAGAAGCGCACCGTGCGCACGTCCCGTTCGCGTTCGCGCGTGCGCGGCATCGATGCCTCCACGGTGATGCTGACCGGCGACCCGGTCCGTATGTACCTCAAGGAGATCGGCAAGGTCGACCT
Source organism: uncultured Collinsella sp. (assembly GCA_958418185.1). Classification (GTDB taxonomy): domain Bacteria; phylum Actinomycetota; class Coriobacteriia; order Coriobacteriales; family Coriobacteriaceae; genus Collinsella. The sequence goes on along the minus strand of CATZEP010000118.1, from coordinate 3,211 downwards.
GCTGACCGCCTCCGAAGAGGTCGATCTGGCCATGAAGATCGAGGCTGGTCTCGATGCCACCGAGAAGCTCGAGGCCGCCGAGGCGGGCGAGATCGAGCTTACCCGCGCCGAGATGCGTCGCCTGACCCGTATCGAGAACGTCGGTCTCGAGGCCAAGCAGGCGCTCATTAGCGCCAACCTGCGCCTGGTCGTCTCCATCGCCAAGCGCTACGTTGGTCGCGGCATGCTGTTCCTGGACCTGATCCAGGAGGGCAACCTCGGTCTGATCCGCGCCGTCGAGAAGTTCGACTACCAGAAGGGCTTTAAGTTCTCCACGTACGCCACGTGGTGGATCCGTCAGGCCATCACGCGTGCTATCGCCGACCAGGCCCGTACCATCCGTATTCCCGTGCACATGGTCGAGACCATCAACAAACTCGTCCGCGTGCAGCGCCAGCTTCTCCAGGACCTGGGTCGCGACCCGACCCCCGAGGAGATCGGTGCCGAGATGGACATGAGTGCCGACCGCGTCCGCGAGATCCAGAAGATTTCGCAGGAGCCCGTGTCGCTCGAGACCCCCATCGGCGAGGAGGAGGATTCTCAGCTGGGCGACTTCATCGAGGACTCCCAGGCTATCGTTCCGCCCGATGCCGCCAGCTTCTCCATGCTGCAGGAACAGCTCACCCAGGTGCTCGACTCCCTTGCCGATCGTGAGCGCAAGGTTATCGAGCTGCGCTTTGGCCTTGTCGACGGACATCCCCGTACGCTCGAGGAAGTCGGCCGCGAGTTTGGCGTCACGCGCGAGCGCATCCGCCAGATCGAGTCCAAGACCCTGGCCAAGCTCCGCCATCCCAGCCGCTCCAGCAAGCTGAAGGATTATATCGAAAGCTAGTCAAGCAAGAAGCGCCCTCAAGTACATCCGCTTGAGGGCGCTTTCAGGTAGTCGTTGGGGACGTCCCCAATGACTAGGTCGGAAAAATTCTCAAAAAAGTTCTTGCCCTAAGCTGATTCGTCCGTATAATAAACTTCGTTGCTTGAGAGCACGCACCTATTCCTCGGTAGCTCAATGGTAGAGCACGCGGCTGTTAACCGCGCTGTTGTAGGTTCGAGTCCTACCCGGGGAGCCAGAATTTCTCAGCCCATTCCGCTGGGCTTTTAAATTCCTCGGTAGCTCAATGGTAGAGCACGCGGCTGTTAACCGCGCTGTTGTAGGTTCGAGTCCTACCCGGGGAGCCAGGTTGTAAAACCCGTCGCTTATGCGGCGGGTTTTTTCATGCCGCGATCGTCTGGCGCGAACGTTGCCATATCAACATTTCGTGTCGAGGATGTAATCCCGCGACCCACCACATCAACATGGCGCGGTCGTTGTAGAATATTGCAATGATTGCTCCCACGAGATGGTGCCGCGAGCACCAGATAAGGAGATTCTTGTGTCTGAGACCATTAACGGCAGCCTGAGCGTCTCGAACGACGTTATTGCCGATATTGCCGGTTATGCCGCGATGACGTGCTACGGCGTCGTCGGTATGGCCGAACAGCTCCAGGGCGCCGAGAGCGTGCGCCTGCTTGCCGGCCAGCGCCTCCGCAAGGGCGTGCTTGTCTCCGCCGACGAGAACGGCCTTGCGGTCGATCTTCACGTCGTGCTCGAGAACGGCGTCAATATGAAGTCCGTCTGCCACAATCTTTCGAGCTCCGTTGCCTTCACCCTGCAGGAAATCGCCCAGATCGATCCCGCCAGCCTTAAGATTGGCATTCACATCGACGCGCTCAAGAGCCGTCTGAACTAGCATCCGAAAACGGAGATTCAAATACCCATGATTGCAAAGACCATTCGCACCTGTTTTCCGATCGCTGCGGCTGCCGTTTCCGACAAGGCCGAGGAGATCAACAAGCTCAACGTCTTTCCCGTACCCGACGGCGATACCGGCACCAACATGTCGCTCACGCTCGCCTCGGTGACCAAGGAGCTTTCCGCCCTTCCTGCCGATGCCGACATGGAGGCCATCGCCGGCGCCATTACACACGGCTCCCTGATGGGTGCCCGCGGCAACTCCGGCGTTATCACCTCGCAGATCCTGCGCGGTGTTGCCGAGGGTCTCGTTTCTGCCGATGAGCCCATCACGTCCGCCAACATCGCCTTCGCGTTCCGTCGCGCCGTCAAGATCGCCTTCCAGGCCGTCCGTAAGCCCATCGAGGGCACGATCCTCACGGTGCTGTGTGATGTCTCGACCAAGGCTGACGAGTGCGAAAAGAAGAAGTTCTCGGCCGAGGACGCGCTCGATGCCATCGTCGTCGAGGCCTACCAGTCCGTCGCCCGCACGCCCGATCTGCTGCCCGTTCTGAAGGAGAACGGCGTGGTCGACTCCGGCGCCTTTGGCTTTGCCATCTTCCTGGAGAACTTTGTTGCCGCCGCGCTTGGCCGCGGCACCGTTGTCGAGGATTTCTCCGCCACGTTTGATTCAGCCGGCTCTGCCCGTGACGCGGCCCTTGGTCGCGTTGAGATCGAGGCCAACGACGACTGGGAGGGCTCGGAGTTCCGCTACTGCAACGAGTTCCTCTTTAAGGCCGATGCCCCGTTTGACGAGGACGAGTGCCTTAAGTTCCTGGGTTCCATGGGCGACTGCGAGCTGCTCGTGGGTGCCTACCCCGACTACAAGATTCACGTGCACTCCAACACCCCCAACTTGGTGCTCGAGCACATGCTGCAGCTTGGTCAGATCTACGAGGTCTTTATCCACAACATGGAGATGGAGGCCCACGACCGTACCGCCAAGATTCATGAGGACCAGGAAAAGGCCGCCGAGCCCGCCAAGGCCTTGGGCTTTGTCGCCGTTGCCGCCGGTTCGGGCGAGGCCGACATCCTCAAGTCCCTCGGCGTTGATGTGATCGTCTCGGGTGGCCAGACCATGAACCCCTCGACCGCCGACCTGCTCGGCGCGGTCGACCAGGTCAACGCGACCTCGGTCATCATCCTGCCCAATAACGGCAACATCCGCATGGCTGCCGAGGCTGCCGCTTCTGCCTGCACCGACAAGAAGGTTGCCGTCGTTCCCACCAAGACCGTCCCGCAGGCGTTCTCCGCGCTGTTCGCAGTCCTGCCCGATTCCGAGCTCGAGGACGCCGTTGCCGCCATGGTCGACGCCATCAGCGAGGTTCGCGATGGCGAGGTCACCCGTGCCGTGCGCGATTCCAGCGCCTCTGACGGCTCTCCGATTCACTCCGGTGACGTCAT
>CATZEP010000117.1 GCA_958418185.1 uncultured Collinsella sp. | reverse complement strand
ATTCCCGCGGCGCACATCGAGACGCTCTGCCCCGAGGGCCTGACCTATATCTTTGGCTGCGGACACGTAGGCGCCGCGACGGCGCGCGTGCTCACGGCGGCGGGCTTTGCCGTCGTGGCCTGCGACGATCGCCCCGGCACGCTGACGCCCGAATGGGTGCCCGGTGTCTACGACCGTCGCCTGGTCGACTACAAGAATCTGGACGAGCTGTGCCCCATCGGCCCGCGCGACTTGGTGGTCGTGGCGACAGCAGGCCACAAGTCCGATATCGACGTGGTAATTCAGGCAATGCGCGCCAAGCCTGCCTACCTGGGCTGTCTGGGTTCGCGCCGCAAGACGGCCTTTGTGCGGGCCCGTTTGGAGCAAGAGGGCTTTACGCAGGAACAGATCGACGGGTTGCACCTGCCGATCGGCGTTGCCATCGAGGCGGAGGACCCCGAGGAGATCGCCATCTCCATCGCCGCCGAAATGATTCACCTGCGCCGCACCAAGCTCGTCCCCCGCAAGCGCTAATCGCATCCCCACCAATAAGTTGCGGTGAAATACGGATTGTTTAAGCCTGTTAGGCCGCCCAACAGTCCCTATTTCACCGCAACTGCTTTTTGGGACCCATTTGTGCGGGGGAGTTGTGGAGTTGTGCAGGCAGACGAGGTTTTTCTGGAAATACGCTCCCGATGCGCGTATAGTACCGATTGTTTTGTCGGCTCCTGCTGCGTCGAGTCCAAACCGCGAAATGCCATGAGCGGCGCGGATGCAGCCAGGAGGCACGAGGACAACCCATCGTGGCCACGCCCCGTGCTTAAAACCCCAAGAAGGAGTGAACAATGGCAGAAGAGAAGTATGTGCCGCGTCTGAAGACCAAGTACAACAACGAGGTCAAGCAGCAGCTTCAGGACAAGTTCCAGTACGAGAACGTCATGATGATCCCCAAGTTTGAGAAGATCGTCGTGAACATGGGTGTCGGCGAGGCCGCTACCGATTCCAAGGCCATCGACGGTGCCGTGCGCGACCTGCGCGCCATCACCGGCCAGCAGCCGATGATCACCCGTGCCCGCAAGTCCATCGCTACCTTCCGCCTGCGCGCTGGTATGCCGATCGGCTGCAAGGTTACCCTGCGTGGCGACCGTATGTGGGAGTTCTTCGATCGTCTGACCTCCGTCGCGATCCCCCGTATCCGCGACTTCCGCGGTATTTCCGCCAAGAGCTTCGACGGCCGTGGTAACTTCTCCATGGGCGTCACCGAGCAGCTCATCTTCCCCGAGATCGACTTCGACTCCGTCGATCACCAGCGTGGTATGGACATCACTTTCGTGACCACCGCCAACACCGATGAGGAGGCCAAGGCCCTTCTGGACGCCTTCGGTTTCCCGTTCAAGAAATAGGTTCACCTGCCCTATAAGCGCCGTTCCCACAAGGGGGCGGCGCTTGGGGCGAACAATACTCTATGTGAGGAGGATATAAGTGGCTAAGACATCGATGATCGTCAAGTGCAATCGCAAGCAGAAGTTCTCTACTCGTGAGTACACGCGCTGCCAGCGCTGCGGCCGTCCGCACTCTGTGTACCGCAAGTTCGGCCTGTGCCGTGTCTGCTTCCGTGAGCTTGCACTCAAGGGCGAGCTTCCCGGCGTTAAGAAGGCCAGCTGGTAAGTCACTACCAGCGTTTCAAGCATCAGTTTGGAACAGGGAAAACGCGCTAAAAAGGCTTTGCCGTTAAGGGCGGCGAAGAACCAAGAGCACGTGTTCATCAAGAACGAAGGAGAATCTGTATGAACCTTACAGACCCGATCGCAGATATGCTTACGCGCATCCGTAACGCTAACTCTGTGAACAAGGCCACGGTCTCCATGCCGAGCAGCAAGAAGCTCGTCGAGATCGCTCGTGTTCTGCACGAGGAGGGCTACATCGAGGGCTACGATGTCGAGGACACCGTTCCCCAGAAGACTCTGCACATCACGCTTAAGTATGGTCCCAAGAAGGCTAAGGTCATCAACGGCATCCGCCGCATTTCCAAGCCGGGCCTGCGTAAGTACACCGGCGTTGCCGACATGCCCCGCGTCCGCGGTGGCCTTGGTACCGCCATTATTTCCACCAGCCATGGCGTCATGACCGACCGCGATGCTCGCAAGCACAACGTCGGCGGCGAGATCATCGCTTACGTCTGGTAATTCGGTCGGTAGGTAGAAGGAAAGGAGATCACCGTGTCTCGTATCGGTAATAAGCCTGTCCAGATTCCCGCCGGAGTCGAAGTGGCAGTCAACGGCAACAACGTTGTCGTCAAGGGCCCCAAGGGCCAGCTCGAGCTCGATGTCTTTGAGAAGCTCGCTATCAACGTCGAGGACAACGTCCTCACCGTTTCCCGTCCCGACGACGAGCGTGAGACCCGTGCCCGCCACGGCCTCACCCGCGCCCTCATCCACAACATGGTTGTTGGCGTTTCCGAGGGCTTCGAGAAGAAGCTCGAGCTCGCCGGCGTCGGTTACCGCGTGCAGCAGAAGGGCAAGAACCTCGAGTTCTCCCTGGGCTTCTCGCACCCCGTGATCGTCGAGGCTCCCGAGGGCATCACCTTCGAGGTTCCCGACAACACCCACGTGAACGTCAAGGGTATCAACAAGCAGCAGGTCGGTCAGATCGCCGCTGAGATTCGCGGCCATCGTCCTCCCGAGCCTTACAAGGGCAAGGGTATCCACTATGTTGGCGAGCACATCCGCCGCAAGCTGGGTAAGGCCGCCAAGTAGTCGTAACCGACTTACTCGCATAAGACCAGCACCCCGTTAGGTGCTGGCAAGATCAACCTTTTTAGGAGTTTACGTATGAACAAGCATAAGGCGAAGCTGGAAGGCCTCAAGCGTCGTCAGCGTCGTGTTCGCGGCAAGGTCTCGGGTACCTCCGAGCGTCCGCGTCTTCGCGTGACCCGTACTAACGCCAACATCTATGCCCAGATCATCGACGACAGCAAGGGCTCCAGCCTGACGCTCGTCTCTGCCTCGACCCTCGAGGCCGAGTTCAAGGGCACCCACACCTCGAACAAGGAGGCTGCGGAGAAGGTCGGTCAGCTCGTTGGCAAGCGCGCCATCGAGGCCGGCATCACCAAGGTCGCCTTCGATCGCGGTGGCCGTATCTACCATGGCCGCGTCAAGGCCCTCGCCGACGGTGCTCGTGCCGCCGGTCTCGAGTTCTAGGAGGTATGTAGCACATGGCTCGTAATCAGAAGCAGCAGCGCGAGGCCTCCGAGTTCGAGGAGCGCGTCGTTTACATCAACCGCGTGTCGAAGACCGTCAAGGGTGGTCGTCGCATGAGCCTCGTCGCTCTCGTCGTCGTTGGCGACGGCAAGGGCAACGTCGGCGTTGGCATGGGCAAGTCCGCTGAGGTGCCCATGGCCATCTCCAAGGCATCTCTCGATGCCAAGAAGAACATGTTCCACGTGCCGGTGACCGAGCAGGGCACCATCCCGCACGAGGTTCTCGGCCACTTTGGTGCCGGCCGCATCATCATCAAGCCCGCTGTCGAGGGTACCGGCGTTATCGCCGGCGGCGCTGTGCGTCCCCTCTTCGAGCTTGCTGGCATCAAGAACGTCCTGTCCAAGTCCCTCGGTACCGACAACGGCCTCAACATCATCAAGGCTGCCGTCGAGGGCCTCAAGGAGCTCTCCAGCCCTGAGGACGTCGCGGCTCGCCGTGGCCTGACGGTCTCCGAGATGTTCGTCGGTAAGGAGAACTAAGCATGGCTGACACCATCAAGATCAAGCAGGTCCGCAGCACCAACGGTTGCAAGCAGGACCAGGTCCGTACTGTCCGTGCCCTCGGTCTCCACAGGATCCGCGAGGTTCGCGAGATTGCTGACAACGAGTCCGTCCGCGGCATGATCTTCAAGGTCAAGCACCTTGTCGAGATTGTAGAGGAGTAGCAAATGCAGCTTCACGATCTTACTCCCGCGCCCGGTTCCACCAAGAACCGCAAGCGCGTCGGCCGTGGCAATTCTTCGGGTCACGGCACCACTTCTGGCCGCGGTCAGAAGGGCCAGGGTTCCCGCTCTGGCGGCACCAAGGGTGCCGGCTTCGAGGGTGGCCAGACTCCGCTGGCTATGCGCCTGCCCAAGCTTCCGGGCTTCCGCAACCCCCGTCGTATCGAGTACACCGCTGTTAACGTTGAGCGTCTCGAGCGCAAGTTCGAGGACGGCGCTGTGATCGACGGTGCCGCTCTTAAGGCCGCTCGCATCACCAAGAGCGAGTTCGAGCCCGTCAAGGTGCTCGGCAATGGTGAGCTCACCAAGAAGTTCACGGTCAAGGTCGACAAGGTCAGCGCTTCTGCGCAGGCCAAGATCGAGGCCGCCGGCGGAAAGGTCGAGCTGCCGTGCTAAATGGTCTTAAGAATGCTTTCCGCATCAAAGAATTGCGCGAAAAGATTCTTTTTACCATAGCTATGCTCGTCGTGTACCGCATTGGTGCGCACGTTCCTGTGCCCGGCATTCCCTTCCAGGGGATGCTGGGCCTTTTCTCGACCGATAACAATTCGGTCGCCGCAGGTGCTATGGCCCTCCTGAATCTTTTCTCTGGCGGCGCGTTGAGCTATGTGTCGGTGTTTTCGCTGGGCATCATGCCTTACATCACCAGCTCGATCATCCTCCAGATGCTCCAGGCCGTTGTGCCTTCCCTGCATGAGCTTGCCCGCGAGGGCGAGGTCGGTCAGACCAAGATTACGCAGTATTCGCGTTACCTCACCCTGGCTCTGGCAATCCTCAACTCCGTGGGTTACCTCTTCCTCTTTAAGAGCTTCGGCATCAGCTTCAATGGCGCCGGCGCTCCCGAG
>CATZEP010000116.1 GCA_958418185.1 uncultured Collinsella sp. | reverse complement strand
CGGAACCACCGATGCCGATGGAGACCACATGCTCGATCTTCTTACCGCTGACGCCCTTCCACTCACCGGAGCGGACGCGATCGGCAAAGGCGTACATGCGGTCGAGGACCTCGTGCACGTCGGCGACGACATCCTGGCCGTCGACGATGAGCTGGCCCTTCTCGCTTGCCGGGCGGCGCAGCGCGGTGTGCAGGACGGCGCGGTCCTCGGTGGTGTTGATGTGCTCGCCGGAGAACATGGCGTCGCGGCGCTCCTCGAGCTTCACCTCGCGGGCAAGATCGCACAGCAGCTTGACGGTCTCATCGGTCACCAGGTTCTTCGACAGATCGAAGTGCAGGTCACCGGCGTCAAAGCTCAGCTTGTTCACGCGCTCGGCGTCAGCAGCGAACCAGGCCTTGAGGTCGATACCTTCGGCCTCGAGCTTCTCCTGATGAGCCTCGAGCGCCTTCCAAGCGGCAGTCGACGTAGCATCGATAGGTGCGGCAACAGTTGCCATAAAGTCCTCCTCAGCATACGGGCGCACGCCTCCATGCGCCCGGACATTCAGATGCCACTATTCTAGCGCAGGTCAAGACTACAATCAGCGAGCGTTGCCAATCCGCCCTCAAACGGCGACCGACCAAAAAGGGACAGGTTTTGACGATGTCCGCACAAGCGGGTATTATCGAACATGTATTCGATAAGAACATGTGTTTGATGGGAGGACGCGTGGGGCACGAGCGTCACACCTACATCTGCATCGACCTTAAGACGTTCTATGCCAGCGTCGAGTGCGTCGAGCGAGGCCTCGACCCCCTCACTACGCGCCTGGTCGTTGCCGACGAATCGCGCGGACGAACGACCATCTGTCTCGCCATCACGCAGGCTATGAAGGACCTCGGAATACACAACCGCTGCCGTCTGTTCGAGATTCCCGACGGCATCGACTACATCAAGGCCGTACCGCGTATGCAGCACTACATGGAGGTGTCGGCGCAAATCTACGGCATCTATCTGGAATACGTCAGCCCCCAGGACGTGCACGTCTACTCAATTGACGAGTGCTTTATCGACGTGACGCCCTATCTGGACCTCTATCACACCGATGCGGAAGGGTTCGCCTGCATGTTGCGCGATGAGGTCTTGACGCGCACCGGCATCACGGCGACGGTCGGCATCGGCCCCAACCTATTCCAGGCCAAGGTTGCACTTGATATCACCGCCAAGCACGTGCCCAGTCGCATCGGCAAACTCGACGATGAGGTCTTTCGCAAGGAGATCTGGCCCCATCGCCCCATCACCGACATCTGGGGCATCGGCCCCGGCGTGGCGGCCCGTCTCGAGAAATACGGTGTCTATGACCTGATGGGCGTCGCGGCGCTCGACGAAAACTTGCTCTACGACGAGCTCGGCGTCAATGCCGAGTATCTTATCGACCACGCCTTTGGGCGCGAGCCGACAACTATCGGCGATATTCAGGCCTATCGCCCGCAGGCAACCTCAACTACCACAGGACAGGTGCTCTCGAAAGGCTATGCCTATGAGCAAGCCTACACCGTCTTGCGCGAGATGGTCGACAGTGCCGTGCTGGACTTGGTCGAAAAGCACGTGGTCTGCGACAGCATCTCGCTCTTTGTAGGCTACGCGAGCGAGCGCGCCGACATACGCCGCCTCGACGCCAGCGGCACAGCGCAATATGTGGACGGATGCGGGCATTTGCGTTCGAGCACGTCGAGCATCGAACCCGCCGCAACCGCCGGCCCCGAGCTCGCGCCCCGTGCGCCCAAGCCCGTCCAGCACGATGACGAACGGCGCCGCCTAGTGCGCGAGGCGCAGGCAATCGATGGCATCTTTGTGGGCGAACACGGCGGCAAACCGCGCGGTGGCTACGCCGCACTCTTTGCACACTCTAACGCCTCGCGAAAGCTGCCCGAGCGCACCAATTCGTTTAAGAAGATCATGTGTTATTTCGATGAGCTCTGGGCGCAAACGGTCGATCCCAAACGACCGGTCAAGCGCATCAACCTGGGATTTGGCAATCTGGTGCCCGAGGAATTTGCCACCATCGATCTATTTAGCGATGTTAAGGCCGATGAGCGCGAGCGCGACCTGGCGCGCGCCGTCCTGGCCGTGAAGGGCAAGTACGGCAAGAACGCCCTGGTCAAAGGATTGAGCTTTACCGCTGGCGCCACCGCACGCGAACGCAACGACCAAGTTGGAGGACACCGTGCCTAAACCCAAACAACAGCCCGTGCGCCCGCCGACCGCCTTCGAGCGCCTAGCGGACCCCGAGGGAAGACGTCGCTCCGCCGACCCAAAGCTCACCGCAAACGGCGCCATCCGCGCCGGCCGTGCCGCACAGTTTATGCCCTTTGCCGCCCTCACGGGATACTACGAGCTCGTGCGCAAGCAGGAGATCACTGTTGAGTCCAAATGCGAGCTCACGGAAGAAAAAGCCCTCGAGCTTTCGAAAAAGCTCGAGGGCCTCAAACGTGGCGACCTGGTGCGCGTCACCTATTACGATACGTACGGCTATCGTAGCCGCACGGGCATTCTCGACGAAGTGTTGCCCGCATTCAAGCTGCTCAAACTCAGGGATATCGCCATCAACTTCGACGATATCCAAGGCATCGAACTGCGTGGTCGAGTCTAGCGACGAGAACGCTTGCGCAAGACGAGAGCAATGCCAAGCACTGCGGCAGCTGCAACCAGCAGTCCCAAGACCAGCGTGAGGGTCGAGTCGCCAGCGTGAGGCAGCGAGCCGTCCTTCGGAGTCTTCTTAGCGGTCGTCGTGACAGTGGTCGTGGCGCTGCTCGACTGGTCTTTGCCGCCCGTCTGGCTGCCACCAGGCTGATCGCCGCCACCCGGCTGCGAAGGATCGATGGGTTCCGTCGGATCCGGAGTACCGGGATCAATCGGATTCTCCGAATTCTCCTTGCGCTGGATCCAAACCTGGCAGCCATAGAACGGGTTGGCGGTACCGAGGCACAGACCCTGGTTGGTCACCGCAAAGGTGCGCAGACCATGGTTATACGGATCGTTAAAGCCATTGGTCGTCAGCGTCGTAAAGTTCACGCCGTCCTCGGTCACATACATATCAAAGCCACGCTCGGCATCGTGCAGGTAGTACATGCACGTAAGGACACTCTGCAACTTCTTGAGGTTCTCCGCACTCAGCAGCTTATCGAGCGCATCCTGAATATCGCCCGGCAGCTCGGTGCCATAGGCATCCTCGTACTGCTGCTTCAGGCTCTCATAGCTATCGAGCATGTCCTGATACTGATCGGCAAAGGACTTGAAGTACGCAATCTCGCTATCGATCTTCTGGACATAAGCGGCGTCGTCCTCAACGTCCGCGGACATCGTCGCGGCCTGATCGCAAAGGTTGCCCGTAGCCTCATCCAACGCATCGTTCAGATCGCCAAAGCCCTTGGCAACCTCGGTCTTCTCGTCATCGACCTCAACAACCTCAGCCTTCTCGTCATCGACCTCGACGGCCTCGTTTGAATCATCGTCCGCAAGCGTGTTCACGGGAACGATGGGGTCGTCAGGCGATTTCTTGTCGAGCAGGTGATTGAGCAGGTCCCTAAGGCGCTGAACCTGAGAGGCCCACTCCTCGGGCGTCATATCGATAATGTCGCCATTGGAGAACTGGCCGATCGGCTCAAGCAGGCTCGCGGTATCAAAGGTACCGATATACAGCTTGCCGTCGAACTTTTGCATGCGCCAAATGTACTGGTTCTCGTTTCGGCCAAAGCCCGAAGTCAGGCCGGAAATACCGCCATCGGGGAACATGTCGGTGCGATCGCCAACGACGAGCTCCATGTTCTCGTCCTTGTCCATGCGATAGATGTTGACCGACTGCTCAAGATTGGCATTCACAAACGAGCAGTCAACGCCGCCCATGCTGCTCTTGCCGCCCTCTTCGGTGTTTGATTTGTTGAACAGGATGCGCTCGAGAGCAATCTCCTCGTCGTTGTATTCACCGATATAGAGGTGGTCGTTGTAGACGATGAGGTTAGCAGCGCCAGAACGGGTACGGGCAGGATCGATGCCAAAGCAGTACCTTGCACCGTCCGCCTCCTGGTCGCCGACAATCGGAGTCCACGTATAGCTGCCGTCGGCGTTCTTGTCGCCACGGACCATGGCAAACGACTGCATGGAATTATCATCGGGAGCGTTCTCGGGCGTACCGGTGCAGATGGTCGCATAGAGATGGCCATTGTACGAGACCATATCCCAAATGGCACCGCCGTAGATGCTGTCCTGATAGCGAATCGCCGGATAGCCAAACAGCGTGCCCGAGTTGGCAATCTCGGTGAAGCTGTCCTGGCCCTTCGACGGGTCAGACGACGTCAGAATTGTCGACACAAAGTTACCGGCCGCGTCTTTACCCACATTACTGATGACGAGCTGGCCATCATGGACACACATGCCGCGGATACCAGTAGAAATGCCCTGCTTATAGGCAGCACCGTAATCCTGCATGCTCGAAAGCCCCTGATAGACAACTTTGTACTCATCCGTCTTAGGATCGATCTCATATACAGCAGGCAGGCCGCTTTTGCCGCCATTGGTCCTGACGCTGCCGCAGAAATAGAGCTTGCCCTTATAGCTCACGGCATTGCGGAACAAAGGGCCAACGCCGTTGAGCGATTCAGAGAGCAACAGCTTGGTCTCACCGGTCTTGGTATTGATCTTGACCAAGATGCCGCCGCTGTCCTTGTCGGCCGTGCCGTCCTCCTTCTGCTGTCCATTGAAGACGGTGCCGTTAAACATGGCCTCTAGCGTCAGGCGCATGGTCTCGGCATCAAAGGAATCGCCCAG
>CATZEP010000115.1 GCA_958418185.1 uncultured Collinsella sp. | reverse complement strand
AAAGCAAAAGGTAGCCATCGCCGCCATCCTCGCCATGCGTCCGCGCGTCTTAGTGCTCGATGAGCCAACCGCAGCACTCGACCCAGCCAGTTCCACCTTGGTCTTCGAGACGCTGCGCGAGGCAAACCGCGCGCTCGGCATCACCATCGTCGTCGTTGAGCAAAAGGTTGCTCTGCTTTCGGAGTACTGCAACCGTGTGTTGGTGCTCGATCACGGCCAGATCGCGCTGCAAGGTGAGCCGCACGAGGTCTTTGCGCACACCGACGAGCTTCGCGCCATCGGTGTCGATTGCCCGCGCGTCACTCGCATCTTCAACAGTCTCGAGGCCGATGGCCTGGTAAGCGGCACGCCCTGTCTGGATGTCGACGAGGCAGAACGACTGATCGCGGGAATCGTCGACCCCGACCGTGCGACAAGCGATACCCAGGCGCCCGCAGGCTCCCCGCACGCGCCGTCGCTGCGCCCGCATGCGAAAGACGCCGAGCCGGTGCTCACCTTTGACCATGTCGAGTTTTCCTACCCCCATGGAGGCGCCGCCGTCCACGACCTCAACTTGACGCTCTATCCCGGCGAGCTCGTGGGCATTGTCGGCCAAAACGGAGCCGGCAAAACCACGCTCACCAAACTGCTCACGGGTTTGCTCAAGCCCGCATCGGGCAGCATACGCGTTACGGGCTTGGACACGGCATCGGTTCCCACGAGCCGCATCGCACACGAAGTGGCAACGCTTTTCCAGAACCCCGACCGCCAAATCTGCAAAGACACCGTGCTCGACGAGGTCGCCTTTGGTCTAGAGCTTGCCGGCATCGACCGCGCCGAAGCCCTGCGTCGCGCCCAGCTGGTCATCGACCGCTTTGGCCTGCCCGCCGACGAGGCACCGTTCTCGCTGTCACGCGGCCAGCGCCAGATGGTGGCGCTGGCATCCGTTGTAGTGATCAAGCCCAAGATCGTGGTGCTCGACGAACCCACGAGCGGCCTGGACTACCGCGAGTGCATGACCGTCATGGAAACGGTGCGCACCATGGCAGAGCGCGGTTGCGCCGTCATCATGGTCTGTCACGACATGGAAGTCGTTTCCGACTTTGCCGAGCGCATCGTGGTGATGGTCAACGGTCGCATCCTCGACCGCGGCCGCACGCACGAGCTATTCTCGAACATCGAACTCATGCAGCGTGCCTACGTTGAGCCGCCCCAGGTCATCGAACTCTCGCGCCGTCTGGCATCCACCGTCTCGCCCTCCTTTACGCAGGTGAGTGAGGTCACTGATATCGTTCGCATTACCGAGGAGATGGTCCGCCGTGGTTAACGTCATCGACTACATGCCGGGCGACACGCTGCTACACCGCCTGAACCCCGTCATCAAACTGGGCCTCGCCGCCGCCATCATCATCGGCATCTTCCTGTCCGACACCTACGTGGCGCTGTTGGGCTTTTTGGCGCTCACCCTTGCACTGGGCGCCTACGCCGGCGTCGTTGACCGCCTGCTCGCGCTGCTCAAGCTGTTGATTCCGCTCGCGCTCATCATGCTGGTGCTGCAGATGGCTTTTATGCGCGATGGCAACATCGTGTGGGGCTTTGTCACCGATGAAGGCCTCATCACCGGAACAAAGGCCTGCCTGCGTCTGCTGGGCGTGGCGCTACCGCTCATCCTGATGCTCATGGTGACCAAGCTCAACGACCTTGCCAACGCCTGCGTCGAGGTGCTGCACGTTCCGTATCGTTACGCCTTCACCTTTACCACGGCGCTGCGCTTTGTGCCGGTGTTTGGCCAGGAGATGAACGCCATCATGGAGGCGCAGACCGCACGCGGCATCGAGTATGACACCAAGAACCCCATCAAGAAGCTCAAGCTCATGCTGCCGCTGTGCGTGCCGCTACTGATCTCGAGCGTGGGTAAAACCGATGCCACGGCCCTGGCAGCCGAGCAGCGCGGCTTCTACCTGCGCACGCGCGCGAGCTCGTACAAGCGCTACCCCATCAAGAGCCTGGACATTGCCATACTTATTGTCAGCATTGCCCTCATCGTCCTCGGCTTCCTGTTTTAACCCATCGCCCCCGGCAACCGACAAATGCAAAAGGCCCCGGCTCGCATCAAACGAGCCGAGGCCTTACTGTTTACCCAGATAAAACCTACCAAAATAAACCTGTCCCTTTTTTGGCAGGTCGAGGGCTACAGGCGGTAGGGGGCGCCGCTGCGGATGATGGATTCGCGCACCAGGACGTCCATGGCGTCAAGGGTAATCTCGGGCATCTCCCGGTACTTTTGCAGCACCGAGAGCTCGGTGCAGGCCAGAATGACGCGGTCGCAGCCGCTGCGGGCGAACTCCCACATCACGCGGTCAAACTTGTCCATATCGGGCTCGCGTCCGGCCTTCACGTCATCATAAATCAGCGACATCACGTCGGCCTGGCGCTTCTCGCTGGGATAGACGACCTCGACGCCCGCGGCCTCGCACTCGCGCCCATAGACGCCTGCACCCACGGTGCCGTCAGTGCCCATGATGCCGATCTTGCGCACCGGCTCGGACGGCATGCTCAGGTTGGGATCGAACTCGCACTCCCCCATCACCGCGCCCGCCAGGGCATAGCGCACCGACTCACGCGGCATGTGGATAATCGGCACCTTGGTAAACGACTGAATCTGGTCGTAGAAGTAGTGCGATGTGTTGCAGGGAATGGCGATATGGGCACAACCCAGCCCCTCGAGTGCCCGTGCACATTCCTTCATGGTCGCCAGCAGCTCGGCATGCTCGCCGGTCTTGATGGCCAGCGTACGGTCGGGCATGGTCGACTTGGAAAGCACCACCATGTCGATATGCTCCTGATCACAGGCAGCAGCCGTATGACGCACGACCTGGTCGTAGTAATACGACGTGGCCTCAGCGCCCATGCCGCCGATAACTCCCAGCTTTTCCATCGCCGCCTCCTTGGTGACGCCCATGCAATTGCTCGTATCATGCCCGCGCCCGTCCGTTGCAAACCGGGCGGGCGCCGCGCTCATCTACTTGTAATACGTCTTGAACAGCTTAAAGTGACGCAGCTTGGTGTGCCACATGCGCAACCAGCGGTTAAAGACAAAATCGCCCTTCATAAACGAAGGATCGGCGGCCTTGCCCTCCTTGGCCAGACGATGCGCCTTCGCACGCAGCTCGGGGTCCTTGACATACTTGTCAACGACGCCCATGGGGACGACCATCCACAGCGCCTCGTCCTGCGCCGTCACAAATTCCGGCTCAAACGGACGGTTATAGACGTACTCATCCACCACGTACTTGGCAACGTTAAAGCCGCTGTTGGTGACGTAGTAGTTACTGCGGCCCTGACGCGTGTTGAAGTCGAAGAACTTAAACGAACCATCGCGTTGGTCGTACTTGACGTCGAAGTTGGAGAAGCCCGTGAACTTAAGGTCCTCAAGCAGCTTGCGCACGCCACCCATGAGCTCGTCGTTGGGCTCGGTGATGATGCAGGCGTGGTTGCCGACACCATGGGGCTGATGCTCCTCGAGCAGCACGTGACCCAGGCACATCATGCGAACCTTGCCGTTGCGGTCGGAATAACTGGTAAGCACGCGCATGTACTCGTCGTTGCCGGGCACGCGGTCCTGCAAGATGAGGTCATCGGTGTAGCCACTGGCGTACACATCGCGAATGACCTGCTCCAGCTCGGCGCGATCGGCAATCTCGTAGGCCTTCTTCTGGCCCTCGAACTCGTGCTCCCACCACATGATGCCGTCAGAGGGCTTCAGAATCATCGGGAAGGGAAAGTCGATCTGGTCGAGCACCTCGGCGGAAGCCTCGCCCTGGGCGTTGAGCATCGCCATGGTAAAGGTAAACGTGTGCGGATAGGGTACACCGTGCTTCTCGCACAGCTCGTAGAAGATCTCCTTCTTCTGGCACTGCTCGAGCATACTGTAGGGCGCATAGGGCGCGATGACGTTGGAGGCAAGCTGGCCGGCATCCTGAGCCTGTGCGGCAAGCGCGACGTAGTTATCGCCGCAGCCCATGAGGATAATCTTCCTATCGGGATTGGCCTGTGCAATGCCGTTGACGGTCTCGATCATGACCGGCATAGTGTCGATATCCACATTGGGCGTATAGTCGATAATCTGGCTGCGGTATGCAGGACCCGTCTGATACTTGCCAAAGACCAGGCTCTTGACCTGATACTCCTCGTAGAAGGCGCGCGCCACCGAATAGGCGTTGATATCGCCGCCGAGCAGCACGGGTATAAACTCGCGCTCTGTAAACTGCAATGCCATGGAAACTTCCTATCATCAACTGCCCGTACGATGGGCGGTCTTTATGCAACTGGTTTATTCTAGCGTGCCAAACTGCCGCTTCCCAAAGTTCCACCATATCTATGGCAAGCAGGCGCTTATGATCGAGCCCGCAGGGTTCCGTAACGTTAAAGTTGAACTCTATGGTTTCTTAACAATTCACTATAACTGCAGGTCAAGGCCAAAACCTCAAGTTCAACTTGACCCTTTAGAACCTCTAAGGTTCAAGTTGAAGTCGAAAGCAGTAGTAGAATACCTTTCGAACTATAACCTACGATTGATTGCAGAGGGACTGGATGCAGCATTCGAACCATCGCACCGCAGCGCTCGTCGCGTCGAAGCCGGCTCGTATCATCACGAGCGCCGCGCTCGCCGTCGCGCTGACGGCCACGCCGATGCTCTCCCCCGTCGCAGCCTATGCCGCCTCGCAGGCAACGCAGGATCAGCTTTCCGCTGCCCAGCAGAAAATCGAAACCGCCACGAGTGCCTACAACGAAGCCCGCACCAAGCTCGAGGATCTGCAGAAGCAAATCGACACTAACGAGGCAAGCATCGAGAAGATCGAAGCCGAACTTCCCGATCAACAGGCCAAGGCGAGCTCCGCCATGCGCGATCTGTATAAGTACCAGAAGGGCACCAACCCCATCGTGA
>CATZEP010000114.1 GCA_958418185.1 uncultured Collinsella sp. | reverse complement strand
GCCTGTGCTGCGTGGTTAAAGCCGACGCTTATGGTCATGGAGCTGTTGAGTGCGCCAAGATCATGTATTCGGCCGGTGCCGACATGTTTGCCGTGGCGACGGTTAACGAGGGCGTTGAGCTCCGACAGGGCGGGATTACGAAACCCATCCTCATCCTTAGCGAGCCGCCTATCGAGGCCATTCCGACGTTGCTCGAGTTCGATATCATGCCCTCGGTCTATACGTCCGACTTTGCTCTTGCGTATGGCGAATGTGCCGTCGCGGCGGGCAAGGTGGGCAAGTATCATCTCGCCATCGAGACGGGCATGAACCGCATCGGCGTACATTACACGCAGGTGCTCGACTTTGTCCGCGGTATTGATTTCCATCGCGGTATTCAGTGCGACGGCGTATTTACGCACTTCGCCACGGCCGATGAACCTTCGGGCTGGGACTACAAGCTGCAGTGCCAGCGCTTTACCGAGGCCGTTCAGGCCATTAAGGATGCGGGTTTTGAGTGCGGTATCGTGCATTGCGCCAACACGCCGTCCTCGATGCTCGACCCCTCGATGCATTTTGATATGATTCGCGCCGGCGTTGGCTTGTATGGCATGCAGCCGTGCGAGCTGAGTAGCCGTGTGATGCAGCTCGATCCCGTTATGAGCGTTCATGCGCGCGTGACGCGCGTGGCGCACCCCGCGATGGGCGAGGGCGTGGGCTACGGTTTTACCTACCGCGTACCGCGTACGCGCGTTCAGATCTGCACGCTGCCGATCGGTTATGCCGACGGCCTATCGCGTACGCTTTCCAATCGTATGGATGTGCTGTATCGCGGCGAGCGCGTGCGTCAGGTTGGCAATATCTGCATGGATCAGTTTATGGTCGCCATTCAGTCCAACCCGGCACACGAGATTCCCGAGGCCGAGTATGGTGACGAGATGATTATTGTCGGCCGCGATGGCGATGCCGAGATCACTATGGACGAGATGGCCCGACTGCGCGGAACGATTAACTACGAGGTCGCCTGCGGCTTTGGCATGCGTCTCGACAAGGTCTACGTGTAGGAGCCGCTATGGGCGTCATGCACATCCCCGGCCATACCCATCAGGCGCCACGTGAGGTCGCACTCGAGGAGATTGAGGCTGTTTTAGGCGACTGCCATCTCTGCCAGCTCTATCAGTCGCGCCATAGCATCGTGTTTGGCGTGGGAAACCCCCACGCTCGCGTCATGTTTATTGGTGAAGCACCGGGTCGCAACGAGGATTTGCAGGGCGAACCCTTTGTGGGGGCGGCGGGTGAAGACCTCAACGGCATTTTGTCCCTGGCAGGTCTTAAGCGCGAGGACGTCTATATCGCCAACGTGCTTAAGTGTCGCCCGCCGGGAAACCGCAATCCGCGTCCCGAGGAAGTGCTGGCTTGCTCACCGTTTTTGCGCGAGCAGATTCGAAGCATCTGGCCCGATATCATCGTGACGCTCGGTAACCCCGCAACGCACTTTGTGCTCAAGACCGAGATCGGCATTACCAAGCTGCGCGGCAGGTTCCATCAGATGGGCCACTTTGTGGTGATGCCGACGTTTCATCCTGCGGCGGCGCTGCGCAATCCGGCGTGGCAGGAGTTGCTGGAGGAAGACTTTAAGATGCTGGGCGACTATCTGGAGCGGCACCCCGCGCCGGAGACCGCCTCGGAATAATAAGGAGCATATATGTCCCTGGAGCGCCTGGGGGTAGGTACCTATAGAACGGCTCGTACTGCCGATACGGAGCATTTTGGCGAGCTGGTCGCACCGTGTCTAGAAGATGGCGATGTGCTGATTTTGACCGGCGGCCTCGGGGTGGGCAAAACCCACTTTACCAAGGGCGTTTCGCGCGCTCTGGGCGATGAGCATATGGTCACGAGCCCTACGTTCGCACTCATGGCCGTTCATGACCAAGGGCGTATTCCGCTGTTCCATTTTGATCTGTACCGCCTGGAGCATGCCTACGAGCTTGAGGATACGGGCATTTTTGACGTGCTGGGCTATGAGGGTGTTTGCCTGCTGGAATGGGGCGAGCAGTTTCAGGATGAACTGACAGATGAGTATCTTTCGGTGACGCTTAAGCGCGATGAGGACGACAGCGACGTGCGAACGATAACGCTCGAGGCGCACGGCGAGCGCGCAGCGGAGCTTTCCGATTTGATTGATAGGGCTGTACAAGATGAGCTTGCATAACGATTACGCGCTGGTGGTGGCGCTCGACACATCGACCGACATGCTTGCCTGCGCGGCAAGCTGGATTGATGTGCAGACAGGCGAGGAAAAGCTGGTGAGTGGGGACCATCTGTGTCGCCGTCATGCCAACGTTGAGCTCGTGAATACTGTTGATGGCCTACTGAAGCAGACCGGCCTGGATCGCAGCGATGTCGGCTGTTATGTGGTCGGCCGCGGCCCGGGTTCGTTTACGGGCGTGCGTATCGGCATCTCCACCGCAAAGGGTCTGGCACGCGGTGCCAACGTGCCGTTGCTCGGCGTGTCGACACTTGATGCTTGCGCCTGGACGGCATGGAAAGCCGGCATACGCGGTAAGCTTGGTGTTCTTGCCGATGCCATGCGCGGCGAGGTGTACCCGGCGCTGTATGTGCTGGGGGATGAGGGCCCCGAGCGTCTGTTTGAGCGCGAGCGCGTGGTCAAGGCCGCCGTGGCGCTTGATGAGTGGCGCCAGACCGCGGACTGGGATCAGGTTCAGTTAACTGGTGACGGTCTCGTGCGTTATGGCAAACTGCTGGGCGAGGATGAGACGGCGCGCTGCGTGGAGCGAGACCTGTGGTGGCCCTCGGGCGAGGGCCTGCTGATGGCGCACGCCGCAGGCGATGGCGATCCGGCTCGCGTCTTGCCGATCTATACGCGCCTTTCGGATGCCGAGGAAAACGAGCGCAAGCGTCTGGGCCTTGCCGAGAGCGCGCAGAGTGAGGTGACAGGTGTTGCCGACGAGCTTGCCGGACGCCATCTGCAATTCCGCCCCATGGGCGCGGCGGATGCCGAGGGCGCGAGCGCACTGGAGACCGCCTGCTTTGAAGGCGCCGGACACGAGGCGTGGACGCCGGGCATGTTCCTGTCCGAGCTGGGCGAGGACGTTGCCGCGCCGCGTAGCTGGTGGGTGGCGCACGACGACGGCTGTCTGCTGGGTCTTGCCGGCGGTATGGTCGTCGACGGGGACGTGCAGATTATGGACGTTGCCGTCGATCCGGCGCATCGCCGCGAGGGCATCGCCCGCAAGCTTCTGTCGCACGTGAGCTATGACGCACAGATGCTCGGCTGCACCACGGCTTCGCTTGAGGTTGAGGACGGCAACGAGGCCGCAATTGCACTCTATGCCGCTCTGGGCTTTACCGAGGCGGGTCGTCGCCGTGGCTATTACGGTGCCGGCAAGGATGCCATCGTCATGACGGCGCCGCTGCCCCTGGTGCTTCCTCTCGACAATGCCTCGCCCGAGCCGACGGCTGCCGAACAGCGTGTATGGCCGCTGCCCGCGCCCGAACGCACCGCTGAGGAGCGTGCCGAAATCGAGCGCCGTCGCCTGGTGCTTGCCATCGAGAGTTCCTGCGACGAGACAGCCGTGGCAATTATCGATGCGGACGGCAAGATGCTGGCCAACCAGGTGTCGACGCAGATTGATTTTCATGCCCGCTTTGGCGGCGTGGTACCCGAGATTGCCTCGCGCAAGCACGTTGAGGTCATCGTGAGCGTCGTGGACGCGGCACTCGAGGACGCCGCAGCGTCGCTGGGCCTTACGGGCGGAGCCATTGCACCAAGTGAGCTTGCCGCCGTGGGCGTGACGCAAGGTCCGGGCCTGGTGGGTGCCTTGGTGGTGGGTGTCGCCTTTGCCAAGGGCTTTGCGTATGCTGCCGGCAAACCGCTGGTGTGCGTCAATCATCTGGAGGGTCACCTGTTTGCCAACCTGTTGGCGCAGCCCGACCTCAAGCCGCCGTTTATCTTTACGCTTGTTTCGGGCGGGCACACCATGCTCGTGCACGTAAGGGCATGGGGCGACTACGAGGTGCTTGGCGAGACGCTTGACGACGCCGTGGGCGAAGCCTTCGACAAGGTGGCAAAGGCACTGGGCCTTGGCTATCCCGGAGGCCCCATCATCTCCAAGCTTGCCGAGACGGGCAACCCTAAGGCGATTGATTTCCCACGCGCGCTGAACAGCAGGGGCGACTACCGCTTCTCGCTTTCGGGCCTCAAGACGGCGGTGACGCTCTACATCGAGCAGGAGACCAAGGCCGGGCGCACGATTCACCTGCCCGATCTGGCGGCCTCGTTTGAGGCGGCGGTCTTTGACGTGCAGTACAAGAAGGCCAAAAACGCCCTGCACGCCACCGGGTGCAAGGAGTATTGCATCGGCGGCGGCGTCTCGGCCAACCCGCATCTGCGCGAGATGATGATCAAGAAACTCGGGCGTCAGGGAATCCGCGTAACGGTGCCGCCCTTGTCTGCCTGCACCGATAACGCCGCCATGATCGCGGAGGTCGCTCGCCGTAAATTCGACCGAGGTGAAATCTCGCCGTTCGACGTCGACGCCGATCCAAACATGACGCTGTAGTCGTATGGGTGCGGTCCCCGACCGGAGGGGCCGGATATAAGGTTTCCTGCTCTACAGTCCTGCGCAAGACGAAGGCCACATTAAGTGGCCTTCTTTGCGTGCGGAACTCGCGATAAACCTTACATCCGGCCCCTCCGGTCGGGGACCTTTCTGTATCGATATAGCTTCTGAGTTGGTTTGGCGTCGACAGCGTCCAGCAAGGTTAACAAGCCAGCGTCGAATTTTCGGCGTTCTTTAGCTGAAAGAAAAAGATGGCATGCGGAGCTTTGCTCCGCATTTGGGATGGGAGCCCCTGAGAGCCGCGGGAGCCGGGCGGCGCATGAGAACTTTATCGCGAGTTCCGCACGCAAAGGAAAGCACTTAATGTGCTTTCCGTCTTGCG
>CATZEP010000113.1 GCA_958418185.1 uncultured Collinsella sp. | reverse complement strand
TCAACATCATCGATTGTCGCACGAAAAAGGGCGGCGGACCCAATTGGATCCGCCGCCCTTGGCGTTTAGAGACGACTGGCAGGTTTTAAGGCATCTCCCAAAAATCTACTCGGCGTCGGGGACCTCGTAGGTGGCCGCCGGCGTATTGTCGCACACGACGGTAAAGCCGCCGTCCTTGTCGACATCGACCGTCACCTGATCGCCCTCGCGCACCGTGCCGTCGATGATAGCGGCGGCGATGGCATCCACGACCTCGCGCTGAACCAGACGCTTGAGCGGACGGGCGCCAAACACGGGGTCCAGGCCGCCCACGGCGAGCATCTGCTTGGCCGCCGGGGTGATGGCAAGCGTCATGCGCTCCTTGGCCAGACGCGCGCGGACGTCGGCAAGCTGGATGTCGACAATCTTCTCAATCTGCGCCATGCCGAGCGGATGGAACACCACGATATCGTCGATACGGTTGAGGAACTCGGGGCGGAAGGTCTGAGCCATGGCCGCGTTGACCTGATGGCGCATCTCCTCCTCGTCCTTGCCGGAAAGCTCGGCGATAGCCTTGGAACCCACGTTGGACGTCATGATGATAATCGTGTTCTTGAAGGACACCTGGCGACCCTGGCCATCGGTCAGGCGGCCGTCGTCGAGCACCTGCAGCAGCACGTTGAAGACATCCGGATGGGCCTTCTCCATCTCGTCGAGCAAGATTACGGAGTACGGACGACGGCGCACGGCCTCGGTGAGCTGGCCGCCCTCGTCATAACCCACGTATCCCGGGGGCGCACCGATCAGACGCTGGACGCTGAACTTCTCCATGTACTCGGACATGTCGATACGCACGAGCGCGCGCTCGTCGTCGAACAGGCACTCGGCAAGCGCCTTGGCGAGCTCGGTCTTGCCCACGCCGGTGGGGCCCAGGAAGAAGAAGCTGCCGATGGGCTTGTCTGGATCGGAGAGGCCCGCACGGCTGCGGCGCACAGCTGCGGCGACGGCGGAGACCGCCTCGTCCTGGCCGATGACGCGCTTATGCAGCTCGCCCTCCAGGCCCTTCAGCTTGTCGAGCTCGCCCTGCATCATCTTGGAGACGGGCACACCGGTCCAGGCGCTCACGACCTCGGCGATCTCATCGGAGGTCACCTGTTCGTTGAGGCCCTCGCCGTCCTGCTGCTTTTGCGCCTCGAGCGCAGCCTCGGAATCCTGAATCTGCTGCTGCAGACCCGGGATCACGGAATAGCGCAGCTCGGACGCACGGCCCAGATCGCCATTGCGCGTTGCGCGCTCCTCTTCGCTCCTGGCCTCGTCAAGCTGGCCCTTGAGCTCCTGCACGTGGTCGATGGCGTTCTTCTGGTTGAGCCAGCCAGCCTTTTGCACGTTGAGTTTTTCCTGGACTTCGGCAATCTCCTGGCGCAGAGCCTCCAGACGTTCCCTGGAGGCATCGTCGGTCTCCTTCATGAGCGCCTGCTCCTCGATCTGCAGCTGGGTGAGCTGACGCGTGGTGGCGTCAATCTCGACCGGCATGCTGTCGAGCTCCATGCGCAGACGGCTTGCCGCCTCATCGACCAGGTCGATGGCCTTGTCGGGCAGGAAGCGGTCGGCGATATAGCGATCAGAGAGGTCGGCGGCGGCCACGAGCGCGCTATCGGTGATATGCACGCCGTGGAAGATCTCGTACTTCTCCTTGAGGCCACGCAGGATCGAAATGGTGTCCTCGACGGTAGGCTCGCTCACCATAACGGTCTGGAAACGACGCGCGAGCGCCGCGTCCTTCTCGATGTACTTGCGGTATTCGTCGAGCGTGGTCGCGCCGATCGCATGCAGGTCGCCACGGGCGAGCGCCGGCTTGAGGATGTTACCGGCGTCCATGGAGCCCTCAGTGGCACCCGCGCCCACGATGGTGTGGAGCTCATCGATGAACAGGATGACCTTGCCCTCGGACTTCTGTACCTCCTTGAGCACGGCCTTCAAGCGGTCCTCGAACTCGCCGCGGTACTTGGCACCGGCGACCAGCGCGCTCATGTCAAGCTCGATGAGGTCGCGGTCACGCAGGGTGCTCGGAACGTCGCCGGCCACGATACGCTGGGCGATACCCTCGACGATGGCCGTCTTGCCGACGCCCGGCTCGCCGATGAGCACGGGGTTGTTCTTGGTGCGACGGGACAGGACCTGGATGGTACGACGGATCTCGTCGGTACGGCCGATGACCGGGTCGAGCTTGCCGGCACGGGCGAGGTCGCAGATATTGCGGCCGTACTGCTCCAGCGCCTCAAACTGGGTCTTGTCCTCGGCAGACGTCACGCGGTCATCGCCACGCAGCTCCTCGTAGACCTGCTCGATGCGCTCCTTGGTCACGCCAGCGTCACGCAGTACACGACCAGCCTCACCCTTGTCCTCGGCAAGCGCCATCAGCAAATGCTCGGTCACCACAAAGCTGTCGCCCATCTTGGTGGCCTTTTTCTCGGCCTTCTCGATGACGCGGACAAGCTCATTGGAAAGACCCATCTGCTGACCCTCGCCCGAAACCTTGGGCGCGTGGTCGATGGCATCCTGTGTGGAACGTGCGAGCTGAGCTGGGTCGGCACCGATGCGCTCGATAATCACGGAGATATTGCGCTCGCCGGCACCAAGCAGGGCAGACAGCAGGTGGATCGGCTCCACCGCGCCGGCCTGCGCATCGGCAGCCGTGCTCATGGCGGTCTGCAGCGCCTCGCGCGACGTCATTGCTAGCTTATCGATTCTCATGGAATCACCTCTCTTGGGGCGGCCGCCCTACGGGGCGGCTTCACGTTGTTCGAGAAGTATTGTTGCCAGCTTTGCGCGATCTTATACACAAATCTAAGTCTCTATATATAAGATTTTCTGAGTGATCAAGAGATAGGGGACAGACCCGCTCACCAGCTGCGACCTCATCCCCTAGTTATCTCGATCTGTAACATCTATCGACCGTTTCTGGCTCCAGATGTTACAGATCGAGACGAATTGTTCAGCGGCACCCGTTTGTCTCAATCTGTAACATCTACTCGGCAAATAGAGCTCTATCTGTTACAAATCGAGACGAACAGAAGACACCTGAATCGAAAATCTAAATCTGTAACACCAGGCCCACTTTTAGCGGCCAAGATGTTACAGATCGAGACAGACCGAAAACCACCACAAAGAGGACAGGCACCTTTGTGGTGGTCGCGGTCTCTACTCCTTCGCCGAACCCGTACTTCCCGATTCGACGGTCCAGGGCATCTCATCCTCGAACAGCCATGTACGGGCAGACCCACTATCGCGTGCAGTCTGCGGGTCAGGCAAGCAGGTCTGTTTATAGGCATCTTGGATACACTGACCCATAAAATCGTTGAGCTCGGTCTGGTCGCCCTCCATGACATAGGCGACATCGCCGTCCATGATGTAGATGCCCGGACCCTCATTGCCCTCGTAGCCCGGATCGTACGAGACATCACATAACTTTGCGCCGTTTGCAATGTCCAGCTCGATGGAAGAGTGGCATCCGCCAACCATGTCGTTCGCTTTTGCCCGATAGGACGCATATCCGTACCAACGCTTAAATGTTTTGCCCTTGAGTAGCTCGGACGCCCTATCGATCAGGCTTGTATCCGTGGTATAGCGCATGGCCCCAAGCTGAATACGCGGATAATTGCTAATACCCAGCACAGCCGGCTGCTCATCAAAATCAACGGTAATGGCCTCGGGCTTGTCGTCGCCGGTCAGAAGTTCGACAGATTGAGTCACAGGCTTGACCACCGGCTCCGTCACCGCAGCAGGTAGAAATGCCATACCGACAGCGCCCGCGCCAACCACAGCGATCGCAAGCGCCAAGACAATCAATCCAATACGGGCAGAACGGCTCACGGCAAAACACCCCACAATGCAAACCTTCGCCACCTGCACTAATGATACCGCCAGCTAACACTATTACCAAAAGAAGCCGCGCGCTCCTCACCACCACAAAGGGGACAGGCACCTTTGTGGTGGTTTTCGACGCTAACGGTCGACCATCTCGCGCCATGAGATTAAACTTGAATTGTTCTCTGAACATATCCATTTCTGCCTATCCTCAACAGATCTTTGTCTCGAGGAGCGCATGTGAAGCCGCCTCATTCCACCGGTCGTAACGTCATCGCCATTCTCGCCATACCCATCGTGATGCTCTTCCTTATCGTCATCACGCCCTTTTCTTTTGGTATCGCCTCGCCCTTCGATCTTTGCGGGATGATCGACGCCGGCTCGCGTGCCACCTCGCTCTCCTTTGTCTGCCGTGGCGTGTTCTACGAATATGCAATTCCCACCGGAAGTTGGCAGTCCAAGTTACCGTTGCTCGGCAAGGTCGACGGATGCTCCCCCTATTTCTGCCTTGAACCTCAGGCGCTAAACTATCTAATCGACGACCAGCCACTCGACTCCGTCACCCTCGCCTACGACTACGCACCAAACACCGATGAGCGCCACATGAACCAAGTCCTCGACAAGATGCTTGGACAGTGCGGGCTCACCGAGGAGACCGGTCGAACCATCTATAGCAACCAGAAATTAAAGCGAACAGAACTCCGCCGTGTCGGAAAAATCAAAGGGCGAAACGGGGCCGCCTACTGGGATGCCTGGGCAACACGCGACAAGGGCGAATTCGGACACAGCACCTATATGGTCACTGTCTACACCAAAGACGGAATTAAGGACAATGTTGACGATTTCGCGTCATCCAAACTCGGCATCCCCAAAACAACCAAACCCGCCAGCCCGGATGAAATTCTGTAGAGGCGCTCATTGGAATGTCGCTCAACGAGCACGGCAACATCGAGCTCGCCCCCCACCGCCACAAAGGGGACAGGCACCTTTGTGGTGATCTTCGGCCCCGGCGTTCACCATCTCAATCTGTAACATCTAGCGGCCGTTTTTGGGTCCAGATGTTACAGATCGAGATGAATTGTTCAGCGGTGCCCGTTTATCTAAATCTGTAACAACTGCTCGGCAAATAAGGGTCTACCTGTTACAGAACGAGACAAAC
>CATZEP010000112.1 GCA_958418185.1 uncultured Collinsella sp. | reverse complement strand
GGCAACGCAGTTTTCGGTTTTCACCTTCGCTACATAGGCCGAACGGCTCATATTGGGCGTGTTGAACAGCTGGCTGGTGCGCAGGGCGTTGCAGATGTTGACGTTGCAGTTGCAGATGGCGAAGATCTTGTTCTCGCCGTCAATGTTGGTGATCTGGTGCACAAAGCCGTTGTCCTCGGCCTGGCGCAGGATGTCGTAGACCTCGTCGCGGGTCACGTAATGACCACGATCGGTCTCGACCACGTAGTCGGCCATATCGCCCACGGCGATGCACCAATCGGCCGGGTCGTCGGCGCAGCCCTCTCCCATCACGCGACGGCTCGCGCGGCAGCTGCAGGTGCTAGCGGCATATTTGCCATCGTATTTGTCGAGCCAATGCTCGATATGCTCAATAGGCACCGAGGTGCTCGCGGCATCGATGGCCTTCTCGACCGGAATGACATGCATGCCGATGCCGGCACCTCCGGGCGGCACCATCGGCGTGGCCTTGGACAGCGGCCCCTTGGATGCCTGCTCAAAGAACTTGGCATAGACCGGATGCTCCTCGAGCTGGCTCACGCGCATGTTGAGGAACTCAGCAGAACCCGGCACCAGCATGGGCAGCACCCACTGCTTGGCTCGCTCGGGATTTTCCCAGTTGTACTCGAGCAGGCCCGTGTAGCTCATGTCGTCGAGCATCTTCTCGATCTGGGCCTCGGGCATGCCGGTGAGTTTGACCATCTCGGGCAGCGTGTAGGGACGGCGCATCTTCATCTTGCAGAGCACTTCGGCCTGCTCGTCAGTCGCGGCCTCGGCAAACGACCAGTACTCGTAGCCCAGCAGCTCGTCGCGATGCAGCAGGCGGTTGGTGCAGTGCTCGCACAGTTTGACGATGGCCTCGCGCGGATGCTCCGGCAGCGGCGGCACAAACTCCGCACCGATATCGGGCTCGGTGTAGCTAATCCCCGGTCCGTTGAGAATCATGGTCGTCCCTTCTCTTGCCACAGCCCGGCGAGACCGCGGCGCCCCTCTTTTTTTGCAGGCCGGGCATGCCCCCATGCCGTTCACCCGCCATTGTTGACATTGTGTCAAAAATAGTATTGACGAACCGTCAACAATATTCAAGACTGTTAGGCGAACGGTCAGGCAAAAGAGGATGAAAGGCGGCAAAACATGGGCGACAACACAGCAGATACCTCTGTGGTCGATACCGTCCCCGCATCCGATAGCGCGGCAAAGCGCCTGACAGGCGACGAACGCCGTCGCGAGATCCTCGATGCCGTGCGCACCGTAAGCTCCGAGCTGGGCGTGTCGCATCTTTCGGTATCGGCCGTGACCAAGCGAGCCGGCTGTACGCGCTCATTGTTCTACCACTACTTTGCCGATATGGACGCCGCCGTCACCGCCGTCATGGACGAGGCAATCGACGGTTTTATCTCCGAGCTCGAGCAGTGGAATGCTAGCCGCACGGTTGGCGACATCGAAGGCGCACTCGACACCGTCGCCCCGCTCTTCAAGCGTCTGGTCGTGAGCGGCCACGAGCTGCCGAGCACGCTCACCTCGAGCAGCGGTGCGCTCTACGGCGGCTTTTTGCACAACGTGGTCCAGCGCGTGGCGCAGTATATCTGCGACACCACCGTGGTGGATTTTGTCGCCCATCATGAGCTACGCATCGACCATGTCTACGAGACGTTCTACACCCTCATCATGGGACTGTTGATGTATATCCGCACGCACCCCGATGTGCCCGACGAGACGGTCAAGGAGATTATCGCCTCGACGCTCCACATCGAGGGCTATACCGCCAAGTATCCGGAGCGCAAGCCCCAGAACTGACGCCATTTGGCCAAACTGCCCGCGATCAGAAGAGGGGCCGCGGGCGTGTGAAAGGAGAGCAGCATGCTGTTCGATGTTTGGGGTAGCGATACCCTTATCCACTGGGCTGGCTGGGCCATGGTCTTTATTGGCCTGATCGTGCTCAACGAGGTCGGCCGCCGCACCAAGCTGGGCGCGGCAATCATCTTTGGCGTGGCTCCGCTGGCCATGACCATCTACTGCGTCGCCATCGCCGTGGGCGTTTCGCAGGGTGCCGAGTGGGCGCTCACCAACCCCACCCATGTGTACCAGAACAGCTGGTTCCACTACGCCAAGGTATACGCGGCGCTGGCCGGTTGCTGGGGTTTCATTGCCATTAAGTACCAGTTGGGCAAGATCGGCAAGGCGCATTGGTTCCGCGCATGGCCGTTTGTGATCGTCGCCATCAACATCATGATCGCCGTCGTGTCCGACTTCGAGAGCGCCTATCACTTCTTTGTCCTGGGCCAATCCACTTGGGTCACCTCCGAAGGTGCTACGCAGCTGGCCGGCTGGAACAACGTGTTCAACGGCATCGCCGGTCTCATCAACATCTTCTGCATGACCGGTTGGTGGAGCGTCTACGCCTCCGAGGACAAGACCGATATGCTGTGGCCCGACATGACCTGGGTCTACATCATCGCCTACGATATCTGGAACTTCTGCTACACCTACAACTGCCTGCCCACCCACTCCTGGTTCTGCGGCTTTGCGCTGCTGCTGGCGCCCACCGTCGCCGCCTTTATCTGGAACAAGGGCGGCTGGATCCAGAACCGCGCCTTTACGCTGGCTATTTGGTGCATGTTTGCTCAGGTGTTCCCGTACTTCCAGGAGGAGTCCATCTTCGTGACCCACTCCACGCTCGACCCCGGCGCCGCTACCGCGGTCTCGATCGCTGCGCTGGTCGCCAACGTCGCCGCGATCATCTACATCGCCTACCGCGCCAAGAAGCTCGGCCGCAATCCCTACAAGCAGGATGTCTTTGAGGGCACCAGCGATTGGGAGAAGGCTACCGCCCGCCGCGCCAAGGTTGATTACGCGCACGCTGAGTAACATGTTGGTCGCTGTTGGCAGTTGGGCATAGGCCCGTCCGCCAGACTTTCAATCCAATGTCTCGCAGAGCCCCCGGAAAGCGTTTCGCTCGCTTTTCGGGGGCTTTTGTCGTTGCGTCTCTATTCATCTATTCAAAAACATGCGCATATATAAAATCGGGTTTCAAATCATGCGGCGGCTCTATGGGGTCCCGTTTTTGGGTACAGTGTTGTCCCGATATTGAGCTTGGGGGATATATGAAAGATGAGACGATGGGCCAAGAGGATGCGGCCCAAGATGCAGAAGCGTGTGCCGAGGCCCTGGAGAGCCTAGACCGGATTTCGCTTGACGATGTTGCGTTTGACGATTCGAGCGTTGATGTGCAGGATGAGCCGGAAATCGAGGCACAGCCCGATGATCAGGATGCAAAAGACGATGGCGCCGCGCCCACCGAAGACGGGGCGGGGCACGAGGATTCCGAATGCGAGGCCGACGACCAGCCCGAATCCGACACGAGCGAGGAAACCATCTTGCTCGACAACTTGCCGGCCGAAGATTCGCTGACCCGCGAGCTCCCTGGCTTAGGCTCTGCGCCTGCCGTGGACGAGACCATCGCCATGGGCGATATTCCCCTACCGTCCGTTCCTTCGGCACGCGAAGCCGAGGTTCGTCATCGTAAGATGTCGCCCAAGCGCCGCAACCTGATGGTTGCCGGCGTTGTGGCCGTCGCGCTCGTCGCCGGCGGCGCGGGCTATGCGGCTTGGAACGGATACCAGCAAGAGCAGGCCGCCGTGGTTGCCGCAAACGCCCATACCATGATGTCGGTGCAAATTGGCGTACATGCCGCGGGGCTCGACTGCTCCACCGGCTCAAAGATCCCCGTGCAGGTGAGTGGCCAGGACTCCGACGGCTCTTCTGTGAGCGCGACGCTCTCCGTTGACGAGCACGGTCGCGGCATTAGGCTGCTGCCCGGCGATTACACGCTCTCCATTGCTGGATCCCCCATCGCGGAAGACGGCACCATCTACACCGTCCCCACCACCAAGGCGCAGGTCACCATTAAGAGCGATGGGCAGGATTTGAGTGCCCAGGCCACCTTTAAGCTCAAGGTACCTTCGGCCGACACGGTGACCGACGACCAGATCGATGCCGCCGCCAAGTATGCCGAGGAAGGGGGCGCAAGCTCTGCCGCCGCGGCAAAGATACTCCAGCAGGCGGCAATTACGCGCCGTGATGCCGCCGCCAACGCCGTAAGCGCAAGCGAGGCACAGTCCGCCCGCGATGCCGACGCTCGACACAAGGCGACGAACCTGTATCAGCTCGATATTCCGGTTGAGTGGTATGGCAAGGTCGCGACCTGGCAAAACGGCAGCACGCTGTGCATCTATCTGGGCGATGACACCAATACGCCAATCGTGACACTTGTCGCAGTGCGCGACGGCGAGACCTTTACCCCCGACGACGGCGATACGGTTTTGGGCACGGTCAGCCTAGGCAACGGCTACACCGTCTACGCCAGCGGCCCTGTCTATCCGTACGTGATTCCGCAAACCATCAACGGGCGCACGCAGAACCCCGTGTCGACCTACCCCATGGATACGGCGATTGAGCTTGTCGAGCTTACGACCGGCAACCGCTACACCTATAGCCAGATTAAGAACGACCTGGTTGGCAAAGACGGCAACGCAGACGCCGCGACCAAACTCGAGACCGACTACCTCGCCCAGATTCTCCTGCCGAGCATCAAAGCACAGGACTAGCCGGCCCGAAGACAGCCGCCCAACATCCACATCCCTAACGCAGTTGCGGTGGAATAGGGACGGTTTTTGCTGATCAAACTGCAAAACAGTCCCTATTTCACCGCAACTTATTGGTGGCCTTTTGGGTGGCACTCAGCGCCACGGGTCGGCTTCGAACATTGGCTCGCGCTCGGGGCGGCGATCGCTGTAGGGATCGTAGCCGTCGTCGTCCTCGTTCTCGGCACGGATGTAGGGGTCGCGCGGCTTGGGTGCCGGTCTGGACGTGGGCTTGGGCGCCGGCGCGCTTGTCTTGATCTCGTCTTTCATCTGCATATCTCCTTGCATCGCATCCGCTCAACATCATCGATTGTCGCACGAAAAAGGGCGGCGGACCCAATTGGATCCGCCG
>CATZEP010000111.1 GCA_958418185.1 uncultured Collinsella sp. | reverse complement strand
CGACACCCTGGGCGTTCACCGCGCCCGCATCGATTCGCTTACGCCCGAGGAGCGTACCTTTGTCACCCGCTACTTCCAGGCCTACGTGTCGCCGGTCATCTCACCGCTGGTGATCGACCCGCGCCACCCCTTCCCCAACCTGCGCAACGGCGCACTCTACCTGGCATGCGGCCTGGACGGCGTCACCGACGAGGAAAGTCTGCTGGGCCTGATCGAGATTCCCGCCTCGATGAACCGCGTGGTCGAGATCCCCTCGCCCACCGGCACCTACTCCTACATTCTGCTCGAGGACGTCATCCTCGCCTGCCTGGACAGCTGCTTTGGCTCCTATAAGCCGCTGGATCGCGCGCTGATCCGCGTCACCCGCAATGCCGATATCGACCCGGACGGCGAGGGCGTCGAGGAGGAAGAGGATTACCGCCAGCACATGAAGCGCATCCTCAAGAAGCGCCTGCGCCTGCAGCCGGTGGTGCTCGCCGTATCGGGCTCACTCGAAAAGCCAACGCTCAAGACCATCCGCAAGGCGCTCGAGCTTTCTCGCCGCTCGGTCTTTACCTGCGATATCCCCCTTGACCTGGGCTACGTCTTTGGCATTGAGGGTAAGATTCCCGAGCACCTACGCAATGAGCTGCTCTTTACGCCGTTTAAGCCGCAGCCCAACCCCACCATCGACATGTCCCGTTCCATCCGCGAGCAGGTGCTGCAGCACGACAAGCTGCTCTTTTACCCTTACGAGGCCATGAACCCGTTCCTGGACCTGGTGCACGAAGCAGCCTACGACCCCGAGTGCATCTCGCTGCGCATCACGCTCTACCGCGTGGCCAAACAAAGCCGCCTGTGCGAGTCACTCATCGATGCTGCCGAAAACGGCAAAGAGGTCACGGTGCTCATGGAGCTCCGCGCACGCTTTGACGAGCAGAACAACATCGAGTGGGCCGAGCGCCTGGAAGAGGCCGGCTGCACCGTTATCTACGGCTCCGAGGGCTTTAAGTGCCACTCCAAGATCTGCCAGCTCACCTATCGCGAGGGCATGGCGCTTACCCGTCTCACGCTGTTGGGCACCGGCAACTTTAACGAGAAGACGGCCAAGCTCTACAGTGACTTTATGCTCATGACCGCCCATCCCGGTATCGGCGAGGACGCCAACCTGTTCTTCCGCAACCTGTCGCTGGGCAACCTGCGCGGCGATTATCGCTTCCTGGGCGTGGCGCCCGTCGGACTGAAACCGCTCATCATACGCGGCCTGGACCGCGAGATTCAGCGCGCCCTTGTCGGCGAGCCCGCCCGCGTGTTCTTTAAGCTCAACTCGCTGACCGACCGCGAGGTTATCGATAAGATCGCCGAGGCATCGTGTGCCGGTGTGCGCGTGGACATGATCATCCGCGGCATCTCGTGTCTCAAGCCCGGTGTTCCGGGCAAGACCGAGAACGTGCACGTGCGCTCCATCGTCGGACGCTTTTTGGAGCATGCGCGCGTCTATGCCTTTGGCGTGGACTCGGACATGATCTACCTGAGCTCGGCAGACATGATGACGCGCAACACCGAGCACCGCGTGGAGATCGCCTTCCCCGTGCTCGACCCCACCTGCCGCGCCCTAGTGCACGAGTACATGGGCATGCAGCTGCGCGACAACGTGAAGGCACGCAGCCTGACGAGTGACGGCACCTGGGTTCCGGTGGAGCGCAAAGAGGACGAGAAACCCTTCAACTCGCAGGAAGCTCTGCTGGAGCGCGCGTATCGCAACGCCGAAGCCGACACCGAGGCAGAACCCGCGCTCGCATCCCAGCCTGAGCCCGAGCCGCAGCCGGCCGCTCCCGAGGTCCAGAAGGTCCAAGCGACCGTTATCGAGCCCGAACCTGCTCCCGCAGCCCAACCTCAGGCACCCACAACAACCCCCGAGAGCAACGCGCGTCACAAGAAGCCCGCTGGCAAAGCCAAGGCCATCGAGCGCCATCGCCCCGGCCGCGTGCGCATGGGCTTGGGCCTGATCGGCCTAGGCCTTAAGACGCTCATTACCGGCAAGACGAAATAGACGTTTGTAGAAGCGCCCCGTATTTGAGGAATGCCCCAGATACGGGGCGCTTTTCCCTGCTACCATGGTTGCGGACAAATCCGCGAATGACAGGCAGGAATATGAAGCTCACCATAGAATCGATGACGTACGGCGCCGACGGTCTGGCACATGCCGACAACGGCAAGGCCACATTTGTGCAAGGCGCCGTGGCGGGCGACACCGTCGAAGCCGAGATCGTGCAGGACGGCAAGTCGTTTATGCGCGCCCGCACGACCGAGATTCTGGAGCCAAGCCCCGATCGCATTCAGCCTCCCTGCCCCTTCGTGGGCATCTGCGGCGGTTGTTCGTGGGGCAATCTCTCGCGCACTGCTCAGCTTGCCGCCAAAGAGCAAAACCTGCGCTCCACGCTCGAGCGCATTGGCAAGTTCACCCCCGACCAGGTCAACGAACTTGTCCAGCCTATCCGCCACACCAAGGACGACTGGGGCTACCGCAATAAAATTGAGTTGGAGCCCGCCCTCGTTAACGGACGTGTGCGCCTTGGCATGCACGGCGTCGATCCCAGTAAGATCGTGACTGTCGATGCATGCCCGCTGTTCGATAAGCGTTTTCCCAAGGCACTCAAATCGGTCGTCGGCGCGCTCAACTATCTGAGCGGCAGCCACGACCTGGGTCTGGAGCGCGTGGGCATTCGCGCTTCGCGTCGCACCAAGGCGCTCGAGATCTCGCTTTGGACGCCCACAGGCTCCTTCCCGCGCTCACAGGTCTCGCGCGTGCTGGCAGACGCCGCACACCCCACGAGCGTCGTGCGCGTCATGAGCAAGGGCGAGAAGAAGGCCCGCCGCGTTTCCAAGGTGGAGATGCTCGCCGGTGAGGGCTCGTGGACCGAGAACATCGCTGACGGCCAGATGCGCTTGTCCGCCCCATCGTTTTTCCAGGTCAACACCAAGGGTGCCGAGATTTTGATCGAGCTCGTTATGGACGCACTCGATCCGCAGGAAGACGAGCTTGCCGTGGACCTGTACTGCGGCGCCGGCACCTTTACCCTGCCGCTCGCCCACCGCTGCGACTTTGTTGCCGCCGTCGAGGCCTACGGTCCGGCCGTGCGCGACCTGCGCCGTAACCTCGAGATCAACAAGCTCGACAACGTCGACGTCATCGGCGGCGATGCCGTGCGCGAGTTCCCCGACCAGGACGCCGACGTCCTGGTAGTCGACCCGCCGCGTGCAGGTCTGGCGCCCGAGGCTATCGACCTCATCGCCAGCACAAGCGCTCGCGATGTCGCCTATGTGAGCTGCGATCCGGCCACCCTGGCGCGCGATCTTAAGCGCTTTGTCGAGGAAGGCACCTTCTCCCCCGTCAAGATCACGCCGGTCGACCTATTCCCGCAAACCTTCCACTGCGAAACGGTCGTCCACCTCAAGCGCAACTAGACTGTTTGCCCAAGACCGCGCCCGATGATTTTTCTAGGACGGGGACTAAATAATCAATTTATACCGAATGATTATTTAGTCCCCGTCCCTTTTTAAACATTGGGAAATCGAGCGTGGCAAGCGTATGTCTTCGGGGTATAAGACGGCTAATTGTATGCCGCCTTACGAAAGGAACTCACATGCCCAGCGTTGCCGTTCTCGCCGCCGATGGCTTTGAAACGATTGAATGCCTGACCATGGTCGACGCCATGCGTCGCGGCGGCGTGCGCGCCACGCTCGTCTCGATCATGCCCACGCGCGAGGTCGTGAGCTCGCTGCAGATTCCCGTGACCTGCGATGCGCTCTTTGACGAGATCGACTTTGACGAGTACGACTGCGTCGTGCTGCCCGGCGGCCTGCCCGGTGCCACCAACCTGCGCGCCGACCAGCGCGTCTGCGACGTAGTCTGCGATTTCGCCGCGACCAAGCACGTTGCCGCCATCTGCGCCGCCCCGTTTATCCTAGGCGAGCTTGGTCTACTCGAGGGACGCCGCGCCACGTGCTTCCCCGGCTTTGAGAAGAGCTTCCCCGAGGGCACCTATACCGGCGAGAAGGTCACGCAAGACGGCAACATCATCACTGCCAGCGGCATGGCACAGTCACTCCCCTTTGCCTTGGAGCTGCTGCGCACGCTCGCCGGCGAGAAGGCCGTCGAGAAGGTCGCCGAGGGCATCCAGCTATGATCTTGGCTTCGCAATCGCCGCGCCGTATAGAGCTGATGCGCGAGGCAGGCTATAACATTCGCGTGATTCCCGCAGATATCGATGAAACGCCTTTTGATGGCGAAGCTCCGCTTACGCTCGTCGAGCGCTTGGCGCGTGCCAAAGCCGCTGCCGTCGCCGCCGAGCATGCCGAGCCCAACGAACTGACCGTCGCGGCCGATACTATTGTCACCTTTGACGGCCAGATTTTGGGCAAGCCGGCAAACGAGGACGAGGCGTGCACCATGCTCCGCGAGCTTTCCGGCCGCACGCACCAGGTGGCAACCGGCGTCTGCATCGTTAAAGCCGGCGACGCTACAGCTCCGCATGCCGCCGAGAGCCTGTCGTTTGTCGATGTGACCGACGTGACGTTCTATGAGCTTACCGAAGAGCAGATCGAGCGCTATGTTGCCTCCGGCGAGCCCATGGACAAGGCCGGAGCCTACGGCATCCAGGGCACAGGCGGCCGCATGCTCGTGCACGACATTTCGGGTGACTTCTACAACGTGGTGGGCTTGCCCATCGCCCGCGTCGCGCGCGCGATTCAAAAACTCTCGTAATTGCATCTGGCGCTGGGTATTCCCCAGCGCCTACAATTTTGGCGTACCGTACGGATCCCGACCGGGCACAAGGCGCGGCGGAAAACCGATAGGAGTTAAACATGGATACACTGCTCGAGGCCATTGACGTCTGCGATGTCGATGGCTTTTGCTATGGCAACTATACGGACGAAGAGGCCGGCACCGGTTGCACCGTAATCGTGGCACCCGAGGGCGCCACCGGCGGCGTTGACGTTCGCGGCGGTGCTCCAGCATCGCGCGAAACCGACCTGCTGCGTC
>CATZEP010000110.1 GCA_958418185.1 uncultured Collinsella sp. | reverse complement strand
CGCGGTTGCCGAGACCAACCCCGACTTGGCCGCCAAGCTGCGCTCTGCCAAGGCAACGGCCGCCGAGGCCCGCGACGCCATGCACGACGCCCGCACCGCCCGCCATGCCGCCATCAAGGGCATCCACGATGCGCGGGCTGCCGCTCGCCACGAGGAGAAGCGCGACGAGTAGCCGTCACGCCTATCCATAACAGCCTGGCTAAAGCAAAGCGGGGGCGAACGTTATCTCAACGTTCGCCCCCGCTTATGTGTCGACCGTTTTTCTAGCGCGTCCTCCGTCACGCCAGGTAAGAGCGAAGGATGGTGAGCCAGCGTGGGGGTTCGAGGTGGATGATATCGTCGGGAACTCCGGCGGGCGCATAGCCGCCAAAGAGCAGACCGGCATCTGCCGGATTGACGAGGCGCACGATCCATACGACGACGACCAGCACGCACAACACGGTGACCGCAATGTCGATACCACGCTTTAGCTTGCTCGATGCCACCTCCTCGCGCACGAACGCGAGCACAAACGCAATCGGCACCACCCAAAACAGCGGATGGTAGGCAAAGGCAGCCGCATAATCGAGGCGCAGCGCCGCCAGCCACGCCCTCGTCATGCCGCATCCCGGACAAGGAATGCCCGTCATCAATCGAAAAATGCAGCCAATGTCGAGCAGGTAGAGCGCGAGCCAGGCGACAAAGAGCGCGCCGGTGCAAAAAAGGGCGCGGCGAAGGAGCTCTGCCGTGCCCCTATGTCCCTGGAAGCTGTTCACGCCGCCCTTATTGTTAGGCACGAGCGCCAAGGCGAGTGTTGTAAGCCGTTGCCATGGCATTGGTATTATTGATGACGATGTTCATAGCGAAGATGGGACCAAGGCCGCACAGGAGCGCGCCGAAGATCTGCCACAGAAGAACGGTGGTGCCGTTTTCCTGGAACACCAGGCCGTAGCGAGGAGCGTTGGCCTGCAGGCGGTTGCCAATCTTGTAATACCAGTAGTACGCGTAGAAGCCGCAGGTCACAAACGATAGAAGGATGAATTCCGCCAGACCCGGCGTGTAATCGCCGTCATCCTGACACAACGTGTTGACGTCGCGTGCCAAGCAATACAGGAAGTAGAACGAATAGATACCGCAGGTCACAAGAGAGAGCAGCAGCCAGCCGATCAGGCTGCGGTCAGCCTTAATGGGGTCATAGCCCATCGGAGCGGATGCGGACTGTTGGGCGTATTGACCGGTGTACTGCTGCTGAGGCTGGGGCGCGGGCTGAATAGCCTGGGCCGGAGCGGGCTGGGGCTGCGGGGCCGCAGCGGCAGAAGCGGCACCAACGGCGGATCCGCAAACAGGGCAGAATTTGGCATCATCCGAAATGGGAGAACCACAAGTGGGACAGAACATGAGCCTCTCCTTTTCCTAAGGCGTCGCACGCCTTCAAACCTTACACGTCTACGTTCTCAACAATAGCCGCGACGTTGTTGCGCAACATTGACCAATTTCCGAGAAATTTTGCTGCAACCGTTTTCCCAGGCATTTTCTTGCTTTCGCAGTAGAAAAAGGCACCCCGGGCTCAGTTGCCCAGGGCGCCTCGACCGGCTATTCGGTTTGATTGTTTTCGGCAGCAGGATTATCGCCCGGCTCATCCGCCGGCGTGGCAACGGCATCCCAATCGGGCTCCGCAGGCGTCGCCTCGGACGCCGGTGCGGGGACAGGAGCAGGTGCCGGGGCAGGGGCAGGCGCGGGTGCCGGGGCAGGTGCAGGCGCGGGCGCCGGGGCAGGCGCAGCACCAGTGGCTGCCGTGGGATTGAATCCCGCAGGAGCAGGCTTCTTCTCACCCGGGAGCACAAAAGTCAAAACGTCGTCCTTGTCCTCATCGGCCCATTCGCTTGCATAACGTGCAGCCCAATAGCCAACGGCACGGTGCTTGAGCATCTTGCCAAAGACCGTAAGGAACACCGTGACGAATGCAATCAGCACCAGGAACAATACGAGCGTGACACCACCGGCGGTAACAATCGCCTCGATACCCGTGGGGCGATAGTAATAGCCGTACGCGCCAATTCCGGCGATGGCACCAAAGACAGCTGTCAAGATCCACGTAATGGCGTTGGAAACCAGGCCCGTCAAAAACTCGGGAAGGAACGAAGCACAGAACAGCTTGGTCTTGTTGTGCTTAAAGGCCGCCCAGACCTTATCGAGCGAAAACGCGCTCTCGACGCGCCCGGTCACCGCAAAGTGCATCACGGCAATGTCGGCGAACATCTTAAAGAAGACACCCAGAATCGCCGAGGCAATTAGCGCCAGGACAAGCAGGCCAAGCGAGCCAAACAGCGCAGCTTCGAGCGCATAAGAGCCGTAATACGAATACGAGCCTGCGGCGCCAATTACCGCGCCCTCCGCCAGCGAAAGCACTACACCGATAACGGGAATGGCAGCGATAACCTCGAGCACGACCGAAATAACGCTCGAAAAGACTCCGAGACCAAACGACGTGGAACGCATCAGCGGACGGTCCATGCCGTCATCGACCTTGAGCGACAGATCACGGCCCCACTCGATACCAAAGCCGGAACCGCACACACTCGCAATGCAAGCTGCCAAAAAGCCGATGGCAGCCGCAATGCCGCCAATAACGGGAATAAACAGCACGAGCACCGACACAACGCAAATCAGCGCCGGCAAAAACGCGATTTGGCATACACGCTGAAGCACGCCCGGAGTCTTAGTCATATCTTGGAACGCCTGAGCCACACAGCCCTTTGGCGCATTCGCCACGGGCGGTTGCGGAACAAACTGCTGGGGCTGAGGCTGTCCCTGGGGAGCGGGGCCAGCGGCACCGGCATTAGGAGCGCCACACACGCCGCAGAACTTGTCGTTATCGCCCATGGGGGCGCCACACTGCGAGCAGAACATAGAATCATCCCTTCGTATGTAGAGCGAATCACCTGGATCGCAAACGATGTCTTTGGCATCATTATCACCCAATGTGAGGACAAATACTCTTAGATGACGTATTTGCAACGCGCGAGGCGCTTTTCGATTGTTTGATGAATGCGTTCGCGCTAGTTCGTGCCGCGGAAACCCTTGCCGACGATCTCGGAGCTGTCGACAATCGTAATAAAGGCACCCGGATCGACCTCGCGCGCATAGCGGCGCAGCTGCACGGCCTCGCGACGGCTCAGCACGCTCATGATCACCGTCACGCACTTGCCCGAGAAGGCACCGTAGCCACGACTGATAGTCGCCGTACGATTGAGATGCTTGACGATAAACTCCTCGACCTTAAGGGGCTCGGAACAAATGACCGTGCAGACCTTACGAAGGTGAATGCTCTCGATGGCCTTGTCGACCACGAGCGTCTTGGCAAACAGGCCGAGCACGCAATACAGGCCGACACGCGGGCCATACAAAAAGGCCGCGATGGTCACGATGCCGATATCGACCAACAGCAGTGCGCGGCCAATCTCGAGCGTGGTGCGGCGCTTGAGGATCATAGCGAGGATATCCGTGCCGCCCGTCGAGGCGCCGATATCAAAGACGATGGCGCTGCCGAGCGCCGGCAGAATCACGGCAAAGCACAGGTCAAGCCACATATCGCCCGTCATCGAGATATCGGTCGGGATAAAGAGCTCAAACAGCGAAACATAGGCGGACAGTGCAAACGAGGCGAAGACGCTCCACAGGATTGCCTTGCGCTCCAAAAAGATAAAGCCCAAAACGACGAGAACCGCGTTGATAATCCACATAAAGACGCCGACGGGCAGGGTCGGGAACAGCGTGGACAGAATGACCGACACGCCCGAGGTGCCGCCAAAAGCAAAGTGATTAGGGGTTTTAAACGCAACGATGGCAAAGGCCGTAAGAATCAGACCCAGATTGAGCTCGGCGAAAAAGCGCGGGAAGCCTGGCTCCTGGCTGCGCTTTTGGCCGGCACGCTCGCCGCGCTCGATATCGGTGCGATCGACCACGCGCTCCATCGGCACCACGGGAGGACGATGTAGCTCCTCGGCAGCTCGCGATGCCGCCTCTGCCGCGGCGGCCTCAATCGCCCATGCCTTGCTTTCTGTTTCGCGCTCGTCAGCCATTACGGCAACCCCTCGTTAACAATTTGGAAACAATGCGCCCATTAGGGTAACGCGGAACGCGACGATTGCAACCCCTAGTTAGACGAGTGGTATGCCTACATCGGGGGCATACAAATAACGGCCGGCCGCACATACATCCGTGCGACCGGCCGTTTGACGTTTTCGCAGATAAAATCTGCCAAAATAAACATCCCTTTTTGGTAGGTTACTCGTGCTGGTTGGTGCGGTGCTCGTACTCCTCGGGGGTGATAACATCCTCGATGCGCAGGTTGACGCCTGCCACCTCAAGGCCGGTCATCGCAGCCAGACGCTCGGTCACGCGCGCCTTAACGT
This sequence comes from uncultured Collinsella sp., assembly GCA_958418185.1. GTDB lineage: Bacteria > Actinomycetota > Coriobacteriia > Coriobacteriales > Coriobacteriaceae > Collinsella. The sequence continues at coordinate 661 of CATZEP010000110.1, read as the reverse complement.
CGTCGAAAATCGCGGGCGCATAGGCGCCGTACTCGATAATGACGGAAATGTTAACGACCACGCGGTTGTCATCGGTGACCTCGACTGTCACGCCCTTGGTCAGATTCTCGGCACCAAACTGCTCCTGCACAAAGTGCATGAGGTTGCCCTTCATGCCCAGGACGTGCGGTACCTCGCGGGTGGCCATGGCGACGATCTTCTCGATTACGCCGTTGGAATAGGTCAGCGAGTCCTCGGACTCGTCCGCTTCCCCATCATCCTCATCCACATCGTCGGCGGGTTCGGCCTCGACGAGCGCCTCGTCCTCGAGCGTTACGTCCTCGGCCTCGGCGGTGACGGTCTCGTCTACCTCGAGCTCGGTATCGGCCACATCGACCTTCGTGTTAAAAGCCATGGTTCCTCCTTATGCCCACCGCACACGCGGCGGTCGAATACATGCTAGCGGCCGCTAAACAGACGGCCGAAGAAGTTGACGATCCCGTTCTCGCCGTCGCGGATCTGGCCAATCACGGCGCCGATCAGCACAAAGAAAGCGATGACGAGCGTATCCCACAGGCCGAGCGTGAGCACCAGCACGGCGAGCACAAAACCAGCGACGGCTCCAAGCGTGGTGTTGGGATGACGGACGGCATAGCTCCAGATGGCTGCCACCGTACCCTTG
>CATZEP010000109.1 GCA_958418185.1 uncultured Collinsella sp. | reverse complement strand
GCGGCTCCTTTCTGCTGGTTGATGGCTTAAGCATACGCGGCGGCAGGCGCTCTTCCAAGCAACCGTTGGTTGCACGACGGGGGACCGCGGCGAAGAATTGCGCGCAACGCCCCACGCCTCCATGCCGTACAATGACCGGCATGGAACCTATCGCACGCATACATACCGACCTGCCGCAGAAGTTCGGCATTCCGCGCAACAGCTTTTTGGCGCCCCATCTGCAGGGACGAATCTTTTTTGAGCCGGAATTTGCCTCCAATGCAGCGGTTGAGGGCCTGGACTCCTTCTCTCACCTGTGGCTGCTGTGGCGCTTCGAAAACGGAACGCCCGGCGGCACGGCTAAGGACATGGCCGCCGATGCCAAAACGCAGGACAGGTCCGGCACCAACGCAAAATGGTCGAAAACCGTGCGCCCGCCGCGTCTGGGTGGAGCCGAACGCGTGGGCGTGTTTGCCACACGCAGTCCGTTTCGCCCTAATCCCATCGGGCTCACCTGCATCAAGCTCGACCGCGTGGAGCTTACCGACGATGGTCCCATCATCCATGTGTTGGGGGCCGACCTGCGCGACGGCACGCCCATCTACGACATCAAGCCCTACATTCCGTTTGCGGACTGCCACCCGGATGCGACCGGAGGCTGGATCGAGGATGCTCCGTGGCAAGAGCTCGATGTTGAGTTTCCGCAAGCACTGCAGGATATGGTCCCGCCCGCAAAGCTCCCCGGCTTGGTCGAGGTCCTTCGCCAAGACCCGCGCCGCGCAGGCAGCAAGCACGAGCCAAACCGCATTTACCACTTGGCTTACGCCGGGCTTGACATATCGTTTACGGTCGATGAAACCCAGCTAACCGTAGTCGCCGTCAACGACGCGCAAGACTAGCCAGCCATTCGTCCGCACACGTCAAATTAAGCGCCAAACCTCATACCAAAACCGCCCGCGCTGGTGGACAATAACGCCTATCGAAACAGCCTACTTTGCACGGGAGTTCAGCATGAAATACGACTTTAGCTCGCTTATCGACCGCCACGGCATGGACTCCATCGCCGTTGACTCCTGGGGTGAGGTCCCCGGTATGGCCCCGAACGCACCCGACGAGGGCTTCGACCGCATTCCCATGTGGGTGGCCGACATGAACTTTGCCACGGTGCCCACGGTCCAGGAACACATCATTCAGCGTGCCCAGCATCCCATGTTTGGCTACTTTAACCCGCGCCCCGAGTACTTCGACCGCATCATCGAATGGCAGAGTCGCCGCAATGACGTCGAGGGTCTGCGCCCTGAACATATCGGCTACGAAAACGGCGTGCTGGGCGGTGTCGTGTCGACGTTGCGCGCATATGTCCAGCCGGGCGATGCGGTACTGGTCCACAGCCCCACCTACATCGGCTTTACCAAGTCCATCGAGGCCGCGGGTTATCGCATTGTCCACAGCCCGCTTAAACTCGACGACCAGGGCGTGTGGCGCATGGACTTTGAGGACATGGAGCGCAAACTCGCACAAAACCATATCCATGCCGCCGTGTTCTGCTCGCCGCACAATCCCTGTGGCCGCGTATGGGAGCGCGACGAGATCGAGTGCGCCATGGACATTTATCGCCAGCACGATTGCGTGGTGATCTCGGACGAGATTTGGTCCGATATCATCCTGCCGGGACACAGACACATCCCGACGCAGTTGGTGAGCGAGGATGCCCGCATGCGCACGGTTGCCCTCTATGCGCCGAGTAAGACGTTTAACCTGGCGGGCTTGGTCGGCAGCTACCACATTATCTACAACGAGACGCTGCGCGACCGCATATGCGCTGTGTCCAACAAGACCCACTACAACGAGATGAATGTCCTCTCCATGCATGCGCTTATCGGTGCCTACCAGCCGCAAGGCTACGAGTGGGTGGACGAACTCAACCAGGTGCTTGCCGGCAATATCGAGTACTTCTGCACGTATGCAGAAAAGCACTGGAAGGGCGTCGCGTTTTCACGTCCGCAGGGCACGTACATGGTGTTTCTGGACTGCACCGAGTGGTGCCGCGAGCATGGCCGCGATATTCAGTGGTTGCTCGACGAGGGGGCGCGCGTGGGCGTGGGGTATCAGGACGGCCGCCCGTTCCACGGGCCCTGCCACATTCGCGTGAATCTGGCGCTGCCGCTTTCGCGCGTGAGGGAAGCGTGCGACCGCCTGGACCGCTACGTTTTTAATGCACGGTAAGCGTGCGCTGCATGTGGGGCCTTCTGCCAAGTTGGCTAGAAGGCCCCGTGTGGTAAGGCATCTGTAACCATTGGGCGCAGACCTGCTGAGAGGCTTACTTTTCTTGAATCTGCTTGCCGCAAAGATGCTCAATTGTAATCTCGTAGAGCTGGACGCCCTTAATGTCCTTGGCGATTTCCTCTTCGACTTCTTCGGCAGAAGGGTAGTACTTAAGCGCGAGCTGGCGAACTTTATCTTCGATAAAAGCGGGGGTGTCATTCGCCAGGCGACAGCGGCCAAAGACCACGGTACTCATAACGTAGGGAGCCCAGTCACCGTCCTTGTACCACTCGTTGCCGTAAACGGTAAAGCAGACCTTGTCATCGCGCTTGAGTGAATCGACCTTGTGGCCAGCCTTGGCGCCATGGAAATAAATCTTGTCGTGCTCGGCGTCGAAGAAGTAGTTGACGGGAATGGCATAAGGGTAGCCATCGTCGCCGTTGACGGCAAAGACGCCGCGCTTGCAGGTAGCGAGCAGTTCGCGCGCTTCCTTGTCGGTGATGGCGCGTTTCTTTCGACGTAAGGGCCTAAACATCGTTGGCTTCCTTTCTGGTCGTGCGTGGTTGCTGCAAAAACTATAGCGAAACGGATCCGTTTTTCTTGATGCGGGCGAGTATGTTTTTGAGCTTGTTAAAGTCGAGCGGTTTGGACAGATGGGCGTTCATGCCGGCATCGTGTGCCGCCTTGGCGTCCTCGGCAAAGGCGTTGGCGGTGAGCGCGATGATGGGGATATCGGCTGCATCGACCTTCTCACTCAGACGAATCGCGCGGGTTGCCTCATAGCCGTCCATGCCTGGCATCATGATGTCCATCAGAATCGCATCGAAGCTGCCGGCGGGATGTGACAGGTACAGATCGACGACTTCGTTGCCATTGGCGGCGCGGGTGACCACGACGCCCTCGGATTCTAGCAGCGTCTGGGCAATCTCGGCATTCAATTCGTTGTCTTCGGCGAGCAGCACGTTCATGTCGGCGAGCGAGCAGTCGAGCACCCTCTCGACCGTATCTGCCCGCGCCTGAGGGTTCTTGTCGATATCGAGCGGAATCTGGACGTTGAACGTACTCCCCACGCCAACCTCACTCGAAATCTCAATCGTACCGCCCATCAGTTCAATAAGCGACTTGACGATTGGCATGCCCATGCCGGTTCCTTGGAACTTGCTGCGCGCATCATCACCTTCTTGGGCAAACGGTTCATAGATATGCTTTAAAAACTCGGGAGCCATGCCAATGCCAGTATCCGAAACACTAAAGCAAAAGAGCGCGCGCCCATCATCGAGTGGCTTGGTCTTTGAACTAAAGGTGACGGAGCCGCCGTGCTTGTTGTACTTAATGCTGTTGTCTAACAGGTTGATTATGATCTGTCGGATATGGGTGGGGCTGCCGATCATGTATGGCCCCGTGGCGTACGGCAGACTATTGTCCTGCATTGTGATGCCGTTATCGGATGCGCGGAGCTTGCACAGCACCAGCGTATCGTCACAGAGCTCTTTGAGGTTAAAAGGCGCATGTTCCAGAGTTAGCTTGCGGTCTTCGATTTTGCCCATCTCGAGGATGTCGTTGATCAGCGAGAGTAGGTGATTGGCGGCAACACGCGCCTTGGCGCGGCTTTCGCGGGCGGCCTGCATGTCGCCGTCTTTCAATTCCTCAATTTCGATAAGACCCAGGATGCCGTTGAGTGGCGTACGGATGTCGTGGCTCATGCGCGTGAGGAATGCCGTCTTAGCGGCGTTGGCGGCATCGGCTTTTTCGCGCTCGGTTCGAGCGCGCACGAGCGTCCAGATGAGCAGGACGATGCCGACCGACAACATACCGATGAGGGCAGCGGCAATAGCGGCGCGGTTGCGATAAAGGAATCGAAGCGTGTCGGATTCCTGGGCTGTGTACGACGTGGAGGAGTAATTGCTTGCGGAGAGCGATTCTCCGGCATTGATGATGCCCTTGTTGATGATTCCCAACAGCTCGGGCTTTCCGCGCGAAATCCAGCACGAGAGCTCACAGGTGCCAGGGAGCTCGACCGTCTCGTAGCCCTCGAGATCATGACGGTCGCCAATGGTTTTTACGCGTGAACTGGGAGCGACGATGCAGTGCGCCGTTCCCTTCCTGAGGGCGTCGAACACTTCATCGCCGGATTGGTATTCGGTTACGGTCGCTGTGGGGAACAGACTTTCAAGTGCATTTTTGTTGATAAACGATGATTTGGTGCAGGCGATGTTCTGGAGGTCTTTGTTCAGGTTGCTGCCGGTGTGGATGGCAGTGAGGGACATGGTCCCCAACGATACCGACTGCACAACGCCTGTTTGCTCGGCAAACCAGTAATCTCGGTATACCGGCAGCGCAACGTCTATGCTTCCCTTTGACAGGGCCTTTGACATCATCTTGTAGCTATCAAAGGCGACGGTTTTGACCGTAATGCCAAATTTATCGTGCAGCGTCGTCGCAAGCGATGCGAGCGAACCTTCCATTTCGCCGTCTTCGTCTTCGTTACAGTAGGGGAGTTTGCCTGTAATGTAGCCGAGCGTGATGGTGCTGTCATTTGCTTTGAGCCAGGAACGTTCGGGACCGTTGAGCGATGATGAACCGCTGTTTTGGGCCGAGTAGTTAGATTTGACTTCGTCGATATAGCGTGGGTTGACGCGGGCGATTGCTGTCATGGCGGCATTGATGTCGTCCAACAGGTCGGGGCGGCTTTTGGGAACGGCAAAATAGTAGTCGCTCGAGCCGATGTAGAACATGGGGGAGGCACTGGGCGACGAGGTCGTGTCGTTCATGATGACGGCATCGACTTCGTCGTTTGCGAGCGCGTCAAAGAGATCGGATCCTCCGTCA
>CATZEP010000108.1 GCA_958418185.1 uncultured Collinsella sp. | reverse complement strand
TCGCTACCGACGATCAGATATGCCGGCAGCAGACCGGTTTCGGACATTGCGCTCCCCTCTCGCAGGCTCTCATGTTTGTACCGTGCCATTTTAGCCCAGGGGTTGGTCCCGCGCCAACGACGGCATCACGGTCGCTGGCATCGCATGGCAAAGCCCTTCGCGGTCGGCGTGACGGTAATGTCGCCGTGTTCGATGGTGCATGCGAACGCACCACCCGCTTCCTTAACTGCATCGATGCAGGCATCCGACGGATGGCCGTAACGATTCCCCTCGCCGGCGCTCGCGATAGAGAGCTCGGGCTTAAGCGTTTCCAGCAGGTCTGTGTCGACGGAAACTTTTGAGCCGTGATGCCCCAGCTTGAGCACATCGATATCGCCCACCTCCTGTACAAACTCGCGCTCCTGATCGAGCTCGGCATCACCAGTGAGGAGCATACGCAGGCTCTTGCCTTCCCGAGCATAGGAGAGCAGCAAGACAAGCGAGTCCTCATTACCCTCGCCATCCACCGTATCAAACGGCCACATCACACGAGCCTGAAATGCGCCGATATCAACCGTGTCTGCACGGGCCACCTGCCGATACGTTACGCCGGAGCGATTCAGGACCTCAGCAGGCGCACCGTCCAGCGCATCGGCTGCAACCGCAATGGTTCCAACCGAAAACTGATCGAGCACGTCGGGAAGGCCACCCCAATGGTCTTCATCCCAATGCGTCACGAAGACGACGTCGATATGGTGGACGTTATTGCGAACCAACGCCGACACCACGCGCTCATCGAGCCCGCAGTCGACGAGCGCCACGGCGATACCCTGACGAACCAGAATCGCATCGGCCTGGCCAACATCGAGGACCGTCACCGAAGGCGGCGCGCATCGATCCCAATAGACATACGGAACACCCGCTGCAAGCATCAAACACAGCAGCCCCACTGCCATGCTCCGTGCGCGGGGGCGTGGCCACCAGACCAAGAGGACCGCCAGCACAAACGGCACCACGTATACCAAGGGCGTATCGGGCGGCACGCTTACGGATGCACCCGGAACGGTAGCAAAGAGCTGCTCAAAGAACAGGGCGCAGCGAGCGACAATCATGGGTACCACGAGCGCCCCGTGACGCAAAAGCGGAACAAGCGAGCAGGGTGCCAGCACAACCGACGATGCGAGCAGCACGCTTATCACCGGACCGATCACGGCATTTGCAAGCGGGGCAATGAGCGAAAACGTCCCAAATGTGGGAATGGTTACGGGAAGTGTCGCGAGTTGTGAGCACAACGTGACAGACAAAACGCTGGCGACACCCGATGGCACACCCAGCTCGCCCAAGGCGTAGGTGGCGTAGGGGCAAAAGCAAAGGATGGCAAAAACACTGGCGCACGAAAGCTGAAAGCCCATTTCGAACAGCACTGTCGGCCGGAGCAACACAAAGATTGCCATGGTCAAAAATAGAGCCGAGAGGCCATGCTGACGACGCCCGGCGCCGTTGGCGACAAGCGACGCCGCCACCATAGAGCACGCGCGCACGGCCGAGGGCGAAGCGCCCGTAAAAACGGCATAGGCAGCGAGGGCCAGCACCAACAGCCCCCGCTGAAGCCCACGAGAGAGACGCGTCTTTTGCAGTGCGCTCTCAATCACAAAACCGACGATGGCAAGATGGCTGCCCGAGACGGCGACGAGATGTGCGGTGCCCGTTACCGAAAACCAGTCGCCCGCCGGCTGGGCGCGCAGCTCGGACGAGCGTCCACAGACAACGCCGGCAATGAGCGAGCGCGCTGGATCGGTCGCGGGCGCGATAACGGCAAGGAGCTCGTTTCGAAGCCAAGACAACGGGCCTGGAGGGCCCTCGTCGATCGATACCAACCGGACGACTTTAACCTTTCGAAGCTCGCCCCGAAGCACGCGTGAGCGCCCATACGCATCATTCTCAAAGCGCGAAATTCGACCGATAGCACGTACATGCGAACCGGCGCCAAGCTCGCGATCACACGACAGCCGTACCTGACCCAAACGCTTTTCGCCCGCATACGCATCACAGGTATAGGAGTACGCACCGTCATTGATGGACGGGTCGCCGTACACAACAAACTCGAGACTGCTCGCAGCCCGATTATCCAACGCCCTCGAAGCGCGCAGCGCCCCTATCACCCAACCCGCGGACACGACCGCTCCCGCCACGAGGCCGAGGGCCGCGGCATACAGCCATCGCCTCCACCGCACAAGGCGCATGCAGGACCGAGCCAATACGATGCACCCTGCTGCCGCAACGGGAATGGCCATAAGCAATGTGACGGGCACCGCCCGCTCTCCCAGCAGCGCATCGGCCGCCATGTTAAGCACTAACCCACAGCTCGCACACAAGCCGGCACAAAGGGCTATCGCCCACGGCATCAATGGGCGCGGTGGCATCACATGCTCGCGCTCGGTCGCACTCATACGCAGATGCAATCTTTAATTTTGGCGAGTTTCTTCTCACCGATCCCCGATACGCGCATAAGGTCATCGACCGAGGCAAAGGCCCCGTTTTGCGTCCGTTCGTCGATAATTGACTGGGCCATAGAAGGCCCGATGCCCGAAAGCGTCTGCAGCTCCGCCGCACTTGCCGTATTGATATTCACAAGTCCCGACGAAGACCCTGTACCAGGGGTCGTGGAAGCACTGCTTTCGGCGGCGCCGACGGCCGCAGCCGTTTGTTGCTCCCCTACCGTCGGCACATAGATCTTTTGACCATCGGTGATCTTGGACGCACGGTTAAGAACCGTCACATCCGCCTCGGCCGTAAGCCCTCCGGCGGCATCAATCGCCTGGGACACCCGTGCTCCATCTTTAAGCCGGTACACGCCAGGCTTCACAACGGCGCCATCAACATCGACGTACACCTCGGCAGCAGAGGAGCTCTTGGCAGACGGCTCATCGGCATTGTCAGGAGAGGCATCCCCGGCCCCGCGCACATCCGAGGCGCTCGCCTCATCACTACGCTCAATCGATACGTCGCTGGAGTGACCACCAAAACCTGCCATCGCCAAGCCGCTCGCGGCGGCAATGACAACCAGGATCGCCACGACCATCGCCTTATGGCCGAGCAGCTTTTCTGCCCAGCGGTCCATCCGTTTAACCCGTTCGTGTTGCTCGCGCTGCGCCATAGCAAACACCTCCCAACACCATCGTGTCAGGAAACGAACGCCGCAGCCTCCGCACGCCCACACCGGTTTTCGCGGTCAAACCAAAAGCTGACCAAAACCTTGCGGAAAAGTGTCCATTTATTCAGGCACACGTCGACAAATGAACCGTTTATCGCCTAATGCCCAGATAGAAAAAGACCGACGATGCAAAATCACCGCCGGTCTATACACAACATTATTCGTGATCTTGGTAAATCTCACGTGGAGCGAGCTCGGAATGTTTGCGTTTTAAGGTCTTAGGGGCCTTATACGTGTTGCTCTCGAAGTCGATATACTCGGTCTGTTTGAGCAAACGCTCAATCATCTCCTCGTGATCGAACAGCTCCCAAGCCTCGTGCACGGCATCGGGTTTGGCGTGCGTCTCGGGGCGGCGCGGCATAAAAAGCGTGCAGCAATCGGGAGCAGCCTCGGTCGAGATATCGAAGGTACCGATTTCCTCAGCGCGTGCGATGATCTCCTGCTTGTCCGAACCGATCAACGGACGGAACACGGGGATCTTCACGGCCTCGTTGACGGCCATGATGTTCTCGAGCGTCTGGGAGGCAACCTGACCGAGCGATTCGCCGGTCACGATAGCCTTGGCGCCCTCGATATGCGCGATGCGCTCGGCAACCGAATACATGATGCGACGGTACATGATCACGCGCAGGTTGCTGGGGCAGGTAACCGAAATCTCGCGCTGGCAGTCGCCAAACGGGACTACGTACAGGCGACCGATCTGGACACCCGGCTCAAGCGCACGGATGATGTCCTGCACCAAATACTCGCTCGTATCGGGCGTCTGCGGACGGCCGGAAAAATGTATCGGCACGCACACCGCGCCGCGGCGCGCGAGCATCCAGGTCGCCACCGGAGAATCGATGCCTGAGGAAAGCAGCGTCACGACCTTGCCGGCAGAACCCACCGGCAGACCGCCCACGCCGCGCTCGGAGCGCGCATAAACGTAGACGCTACCCTGTACCACCAGCACGTGCACCATCGCGTCGGGATCGTGCATCTGGACCTTTTTATCGGGAAACGCCTCGCACAGTACCTCGCCAACCTGTCGATTGATATCAATCGAGGTGAGCTCATAGTCGGTGTTAGAGCGCTTGGCATGCACCTTAAACGACTCGAAGGGACCAAATTCGCGCAGCGCCTTCACGGCGGCGGCGCAGTACTCCTGCGGGTCGCGGTTGGTGTGGTACGCCAGGGACACGCGGGCAACGCCGGGGACGGTGCGAATGACGCGCGCCGCCTCGTCGGCCTGATGCTCGTTAAAGGTCACGAGGATATAACCGGAAATTCGAGACACGGCATTCACGGAAAAGGCGGCCAAGGCCGCCTTGATGTTATCCATGAGGATATGCTCAAAATGTGCGCGGTTCTTGCCCTTCAGTCCAACCTCGTGATAGTGGACCAGGCAGACGCGGGCTGCCATTTAGGCTTCAGCAACCTTGTGGCCGAGCGCCTTCTCATAACGGGCCTCGTCGTAGGAGATATCGCCGTCGACGATCTCGTCCATAGCCATCGAAATGGTATCGGCACCGGAGAGTGCAATGGTGATGTCGTCGACATCCTGAACGGCGAGCACGCGGTTGTGCTGGCCGCGCAGCATGCTGTTAATGTCGCAGGCGCGCTTGGAGGCAAGCGAGGCGAGCAGGAAGCGGTTGTGATCGGTCTTCTCCAGAAGATCGTCAATGCAAGGCTTTACAACGGACACGGACCTCAGATCCTTTCATGCATATCGAGAACGCGAACGAGCTCATCGGTCGCGCGGTCGAGATCGTCATTAACCACGACGTCGTCGTAGCGGTCGGCAAGGGCAAGCTCATGGGCGGCGTTTGCCATACGCAGCTCGATCGTCTCGGGCGTCTCGGTACCGCGACCGACCAGACGCTCGCGGAGCACCTCGAGCGAAGGC
>CATZEP010000107.1 GCA_958418185.1 uncultured Collinsella sp. | reverse complement strand
GGCTATCTTGCCGATCAGCGCTTTGTTGACTACTACGACAAGCCCTGCGGCACCGGAGCCACGGCGTTTCTAGTCCAGGCCATCGAGTCGTCGTTGACGCGCGCATAGACCGCGGCGGCTTTGGGTATTTCAATCAAAACCGCAACCGATTGGAGACCTATGGCTACTAATCATGAGCTCGCACTGTACGTTATGACCGGCTGCCCGTATTGCATAAAAGTCAAGCGATTCCTTGCCGATAACGGCGTAACCATTCCCGAGCGCAATATCTCGACCGATACCGAAGCCGAGCAGACACTCATCGCCGTCGGCGGAAAACGCCAGGTTCCCTGCCTGTTCATCGACGGCAAACCACTCTACGAATCGAGCGACATCATCGCGTGGGTGCAGGAAAACCTGCTCTAGTACGCACGCTCTGTCCGTCCAGGGCCCCAACCCATACGACCCAAACATGTACACCAGCATCCAAAGTCGACATTTTTCGACATCTTTGGATGCTGGTGTACAGCTTTTTGCTACATAGTCGTTGGGGACGTCCTTAAATGACCAGTCGTTAAAGAACGCCCCCGATGACTAGTTAGCCGTGGAAGCGAGCTGTGGGTGCAAGCGGCTGTTCACGAAAGACGCGCTCGACGGCAGCGCGGTATTCGTCGACCTTTTTGGTCTTGCGTACGATCTTGTGGACGGTAGCGGGATCAGCGAAAGCGCACTTGGCGTAGAACCACCACTCCTTCATGCGGAAGACCGCATTGCCGCCAATCTCTTCTGCATATGCCGCAAACAGCGTGTCGTGGAAGCGCTGCAGCTCAGCAGCCGTTGCAGCAGGGCCGCCCTTGACCATGCGAGCCAGAGCGGGGTTCGCGAGCAGGCCACGCCCCAACATCACATGGCGCGTGCCGGGATAGGCCTCCACCAGCGCGTCCATATCCTCAAGATCAAAAATGTCACCGTTATAGGCCACGGGGAACGGCGCACGCTCCAGCGTCTCGCCATAAAACTCTTTGCGCGGAGAGCCCGTATAGCGGTCCTTCTGTACGCGCGGATGCACGATCAGCTCTGCCAACGGCATGCGGCAATACAGATCGAGCACGCGCTCGTATTCGTCGTCATTCTCCAGCCCCAGCCTGGTCTTTACCGACACCGGCAACGGCGACCGCTCGCACACATCGCTTAAGAACGCCTCGAGCTCGTCGAGATTGCGCAAGAAACCCGAGCCCTTGCCCTTGGCGACAACCGTTCCCGAAGGGCAACCCAGGTTGAGATTGACCTCGCGGTAGCCCATGTCGGCGAGCACCTGTGCCGCCCACACAAACTCGTCCGCGTTCTTGGACATCAGCTGAGGCACCACGTTGAGCCCCTGGTTATTGGCAGGATCGATCTCCTTAAACGCCTTGCCGCCAAAGCGGTTTCCCACCCGCGGCGGCGGCAAAAACGGCGTGTAATAGCAATCGAGCGCACCGAAGCACTCCGCATGCACGCGACGGAACACATGCCCGGTAATCCCCTCCATAGGGGCCAGCGAAAGGATCATCTACTCTTCTCTCATATCAACACAACAAAGGGACTGTCCCTTTGTCACATTATTCGGAGCGCAGGGCTTCGACGGGGTCCTTCTTGGATGCGCTGCGAGCAGGCAGCAGGCCGGCAACGACCGTCAACAGCACCGAAATTGCAATGAGTACCAGCGCATCCTGCACGGGCAGGCTCATCAGGTTGGGAACCTGTTTGACCGCAAGTGCCCAGGCATTGACCGGGAAACTCACGAGCACCACGACGACAATGGCAAAGACGCCGGCAATGAGGCCCTCGATAAAGGTCTCGGCGTTGAACACGTTTGCCACGTTACGCTTCGACGCGCCGATCGCGCGCAGAATGCCAATCTCCTTTTTGCGCTCCAGCACGCTGATGTAGGTGATGATGCCGATCATGATGGAGCTCACCACCAGGCTGATACTCACGAATGCGATGAGCACCAAGCTGATGGTGTTCACGATGTCGGTCACCGAACCCATGATGATGCCCATGTAGTCTGTGTACGAAATTGCCCGATCATCGTGGCCAGCGGCTTTGACCTGCTTGTTGTACGCATCGATGTGATCGAGCACGCGCTCCTTGGCCTCAAAGTCACGCGGGAAAATCTTGACTGAGATGGGGTCTGCCTCGTCCGCATAGCCCAACGTGGTCAGATTGTTGTCGTAGGTGAGCTTCGACGCCTTCGCATAGCTCATCATGAGCGAGCTCAGGTCCTCGGCGTCCATGTTGAAGTGGATGGCATGAGCAAAGGCGCTCGCATCCACGCGCATGGCGCTCGCCAGGTTAGCAAAACTCGAAGACATCTGCGTCGCCACCTGGTCCATAAGCCCTGCCGCGCCCGCCTTGAGCTGGGATGATACCGTCGACGCTATCTGCTCGCTGATTGCCTTCATCACCTGATCCATAGCCTGCTGCAGATACGGAGCCAGCTGCTTTTGCACATAGTCGCTCATCGCCTGCTGCAGACGCTCGGCCAGGGCATCGCCGCCGAGCGCTTTGAGCTGGGCCAGGATTTGCTGAGCTGTGTCATCATTCTCAAGATACGTCGAGAATGCGGCAGAGAGCTTTGACGCGTCCTTAAGATCTTCGGGCGACAGCGCCTTAAACTGATCAGACTGCAAAAAGCCCTCAAACAGCTGGTTGGCTAGTGTTCCCACCTGCTGCATTTGCTCGGGCGTGAGTTCCAGACCGTCAAAGATACCCGAGAAATCTGGGGTTGGCGCTTTTGCCATGATGTCGCTGAAGTCGATGTCCTTGCCAACGCCCGAAAGGTCAATGTCCAGCCCGGACAAGTCAAGACCCGACAGGTCCATACCGCCGGCCGCACCCGAAAGTGCAGACGTATCGAACGAGAACGCGCTCTTGAGCGCCGCCTCGTCCACACTGAACATGCTGCCCAGATCCACGCCTTGCTTGGCCTCGCCTTGCAGTTCGTCGAAGGTTTTGCCCGTAAAGACATCCGTCTCGGGGTGGGCGAGTTGCTCCTGCACAATCTGCGAATCGGCGGCGCGCTCCATAAGCTGGCGAGTCAGTGCATGCGTATAGGCAATGCCCGGGGTCAATGCGCTCGCGTTGGCCGTCTCGTTAGGTCGCACCACGCCCACAATGCGCACGTCAATACCGTCGGCAACCTTGGCCGTCATAAAGTCGGCATCGTCGGACATGTCAGTCCACATGCCGGTCTCTTCGTTTTTGCGATAGGCATCGGCCGGCGACAACACCTTAAACGTCGTGGACAACGCATCATCGAAGGTAAAGTCGGTGCCGGTCTCGAGCGTCTCGATCTTGCCGTCGGCCGCCATGGCGCTGTTAACCAGGTCGTTGAGCTCATCGATATCCAGCGCACCGATGCTGTAGAGCGTGTAATCGCCCACCGTGCCGCGGCTCGAAAGCACCATCACGGCTTCGCTGGCAGACGTAGGCCAATGCCCCGCCACGACATCGTACTGGCTGTCGAGCAAGCTCTGGTCGTCAATCATCTCGTTAAAGACCGAGGTTCCCATGGACTCCATGCTCACCGTTGCTGCCGAGCTCGCGCCGCCGCTCATGGCCTCGGTCATGGCGTTGGGAACAAGCCGAACGGGTTTCTCGTCACCCTTACACGCACGATAGACAACCGGCGATACACCGTAGCCGTACTGGATGGCGTTGACTTCTTTATCGATGCCGTCGCCACCGGCATCGAGCCATGCCTTAAAGCTCGTCATGTCGTTGGACTTAACACTCGCAAACATATCCTTTACGGCCGTGACCACAGGAATCTTATCGGTTCCCTTAGCCTTGCCGCCGGCGCTATCGTCGGACGAATCCACGTTTTCAGGCGAGTCATCATCCGCAGCCCCCTGCCCACCCATCATGGACGACAGGTCGTAGTCCTGCTTGGAGATCGTAAGCGGGTAACTCGAGAGCGTATCCTCCTCGACCTTTTTGATGTAGCCGTTTACGCCGTTGGACAGCGCCAGAATCGCCGCAATACCGATAATGCCAATCGAGCCCGCAAAGGCCGTCATGGCCGTACGGCCTTTTTTGGTCATAAGGTTTCGGGCAGAAAGCCCCAGCGCCGTCACAAAGCTCATCGAGGTTTTGCGCGTAGGCTTGGCCTCGCGGCGCGTGGCGTCAGCGACATCGAAAGGATCGGAATCGTCGGTGATCTTACCGTCCGCCAGGTTGACGATGCGCGTGGCGTATTGGTACGCCAGCTCGGGATTGTGCGTGACCATGATGACCAGACGGTCGCGCGCAACGTCCTTGAGCAAGTCCATGACCTGCACGGACGTTGCGGAATCCAAGGCGCCGGTCGGCTCGTCTGCCAGCACGATCTCGGGATCATTGATCAGGGCGCGGGCGATGGCCACGCGTTGCATCTGTCCGCCCGATAGCTGGCTCGGGCGCTTGTTAACGTGCTCGCCCAGGCCGACTTTCTCCAACGCCTCACGTGCACGCTGGCGGCGCTCGGCATGGCCCACACCCGTGAGCGTAAGCGCCAGCTCAACGTTTTCCAAGATGGTCTGATGCGGAATGAGGTTATAGCTCTGGAACACAAAGCCGATGCGGTTGTTGCGATAAGCATCCCAATCGCGATCGCGAAAGTCCTTGGTCGAAATGCCGTCGATTAACAGGTCGCCGGAATCGAAATGATCGAGCCCACCGATAACGTTGAGCATCGTAGTTTTGCCCGAGCCCGAGGGGCCCAGAATGGCCACGAACTCGTTATCGCGAAAAGACAGGCTTACGCTGTCGAGCGCCACCTGCGTAAACGACTGGGTAACGTACCTTTTGCAAATACCTTTGAGCTCCAACATGGACGGCAACCTCTCCTGCACAGGCACTCTGCCCGCTCTCACCCGCCGTTCGTATTCGACGCGTTTGTCCTACTCTATCCCCATTTTTTGCCGGCACCAGTGAAGAATGTAGGGAACCGCACCAAAAAACGAACGGGACGGCGCCTAAAAAAGAGGTCCCGAGCGGGACCTCTTTATGGTGGAGATTATCTTGAAAGGGAGCGGGCTACTTCGTACAGCGGCGCACGATCCTCGCTGTGCTTTAC
>CATZEP010000106.1 GCA_958418185.1 uncultured Collinsella sp. | reverse complement strand
TGAGGCTCGCGTTTGCCTAAGTACGCTGTTGGACGCCGCACCCGCAAGCTCGCTGGAGCACGTGGACGACCCCGAAGCGACCGGCCTGGGCGCGTTTGCAACGCTGAACGACCCCTGCAGCCTGCGTGACCTTGCCGCGCGCGCCGCAGCGGCGTTTGGCAGCGACCCACGCGTGTGGGGCGAGGCCGACCACCCGTGCCGCACCGTCGCCATTTTGGGCGGCTCCCTCGGCGACTTTGGCGAGCTTGCCATCGCCGCCGGTGCGGATGTCATCGTAACGGGCGAGGCGGGCTACCACGTGGCGCAGGACCTAGCTCTGCGCGGTCTGGGCATCATCTTGCTCGGCCACGACCGCTCTGAGGAGCCGTTCGTTGATATATTGATGAACTCTGCAGTTGACGCCGGGGTCGACCCCCGTCATGCGATTAAAATACTGAACCCTTGCCAATGGTGGACTGTGACAAAAGGAGAGAACTTATGAGCGCCGGCGCTACGCTACTCAAGCTGCAACAGATCGATTTGGAGCTCGCCCGCAACAAGAGCGAACTTGCCAATATGCCGGAGCTCAAGGAGCTCGCTTCCAAGCGCAAGACCTACGTTAAGCTCAAGGCCGAGATGACCAAGCTCTACGCCCAACGCAAGGACCTGGATATTTTTTTTAATGATACGGCGACCACCGAGATCTACACCAATAACGCCATCGAGGCCGCCAAGAAGCGCCACGTTGATGGCTCTGACTACCGCGAGGTACAGGACCTGGAGAACGAGCTCGCCACCCTGGCCAAGCGCCTGGACAAGATCGAGCACACCCGCAAGGATGTCGTCGTCGCCCACAAGGAGGCACTCGACCGCGAGGCTCGCGCGCAGGCCATCATCGCCAAGTTCGAGGAAGGCGTGAAGGCCGACACCAAGGCCGCCCGCGCCAAGGCCGCCGACCTCCAGGCACAGATTGACGCCGCCACCAAGGAGCGCACCGCGCTTGCCGCCACGCTGCCGACCGACGTGCTCACCGACTACGAGCGCCTGCTCAAGCAGTTCCGCGGCCTGGCCGTCGAGACCATCAAGGGCAACATCCCCACGGTCTGCCACACCGCGCTGCAGGCGTCGTCCATGAGCGACCTCAACCACGACGGTAGCGAGATCGCGCACTGCCCGTATTGCCACCGTCTGCTGGTGCTTCCCAGCAAGGAAGCTTAAATGATGACGGCGGCATCCAACAATTCAATGCAACTTGAGGGAAAAACGATCCTGCTGGGCATTACCGGCGGGATCGCCGCCTATAAGTCGTGCAATATCGTGCGCCTGCTGCAAAAGCACGGCGCGCGCGTCAAGGTCGTTATGAGCGAGCATGCCACCGAGTTTGTGGGGCCGCTCACCTTCCGCGCGCTCACCAACGAACCGGTCGCGGTGGGCCTTTTCGACGCCCCCTCCGACCCCATCCACCACATTTCGCTGGCACAGGAGCCCGATCTGGTGGTCGTGGCGCCCGCGACGGCCAATATCATCGCCAAGATGGCAAACGGCATCGCCGATGACCTCATCTCCACCACGCTGCTTGCCACGCCGCGACCCATCGTGATCGCACCCGCTATGAACAACGGCATGTGGAAGGCGCCGGCGACGCAGGCCAATATGGCCGCGCTGCGCGAACGTGGTGTCCATGTGGTGGGACCCGGCAGCGGCTACCTTGCCTGCGGCGACGTGGACACGGGACGCATGAGCGAGCCCGAGGACATCGTCGAGGCCGTCTGCGAGGTGCTGAACCCCGTCCCGCAAGACCTGGCAGGCAAGCGCATTATGATAACCGCCGGCCCCACGCACGAGCCGATCGACCCCGTGCGCTTTATCGGCAACAGATCGTCGGGCAAGATGGGCATCGCCCTGGCGGGGGAGGCCGCTCGCCGCGGTGCTGCGGTTACGCTTGTGCTGGGGCCGACATCGCTCGATGTTCCCCGCGGCGTGGAGTTCGTGCGCGTGCAGACCGCCGCAGAGATGCTGCAGGCGGCGCTGGGCGCCTTCCAGACGGCCGATGCGGCCATTTGCGCGGCCGCTGTCGCCGACTACACCCCCGCAGCCCCTGCCGACCATAAGCTCAAAAAGGCCAACGAACGATTGGATCACATTGAACTGGTCGAGACAGTCGATATCTTGGCCGAGCTTTCGCGCCAAAAGGGGGAGCGGTGCGTGATCGGCTTTGCGGCTGAGACCGATAACGTCGTGGAGTACGCTCGGCGAAAGCTCGCCCGCAAGGGTTGCGACGCCATTATCGCCAACGATGTCTCGCGCGCCGATTCGGGATTTGGAACCGATACCAACAAGGCTTGGATCGTGAGCACAGCGGGCACGCAAGAACTTCCCGTGCTAACAAAACCCCAGCTCGCAGATACTATTTTGGACTTGCTTCAAAATTTGTAAAAAAGTTCTTGCACAAGGACAAAGTTTCGGGTTAATATACTCCCTGTTGCGAGCGAGAGCACAGCAACAAACAAAAGCTTCGGGACGTGGCGCAGCTTGGTAGCGCACTTGACTGGGGGTCAAGGGGTCGCTGGTTCGAATCCAGTCGTCCCGACCAGAAGTTTGCAGGTCAGGCACCTAGTGTCTGACCTTTTTTGTTTTAAGCAATTGCTTAATTTTGATTAAGCAACAGGGTGCCAAAAATCTACCTGCGCGATAATCGCTTTGTGCGGTTACTTGCGTGTTTTGCACGCGCTTGAGCCGATTTATTAACGCGATATGAATCTACATACGCGTAGCTGGTATACAGCCGAATACAGGCTGTATTTATCGCGGCGATTTACGTAGATATAGCGACTGTAACGAACAAGCGTGTCGCTGTATTTATTCCAGTAGTTCACTTGATCGGTGGACAAGTGGGCTGTTGCAACGAAACGCCAAGCGGGATGGGCTCTATACGAGGATGCCGCAGGAGTAATGGCGGGGGAGTGCGGCAGGCGCTCTGAGAGCCGCTGTGTGACCTCATTTCTCCTCAAACCGATAACCTATGCCACAAACATCAAACCGTTCGAGTAACCGCCAAAAGAAAAGCCCGCACAGGCCGTGCGGGCTTAACAGATGAATCTAGAAGCACCAAGCTGGGCAGACGCGATTCGAGTTCGTCGCGCCGTAGTTGTACGACGGATCGCCGTTGCTGTTGACATAGAGGAAGAGCGCAGAGGCGCTCGGATTCAAGGAACGCTCCCACCAAGCGACGCCAACACTCAGGCAATCGTTACCCGAATAATTGTTCGTCACCTTACCCTTGAAGGCCTCGTACTGGGTTCCTTCGTTTCCGATCCAAGAATAACCAGACCAGCCGTTATAAGGGGTCTCGACGATTTCGGAATAACTGAGCATGAACAGCTTGTCCGAGGTCGCCGTCACGGCGGCATTCTTGTCGGTTCCATCAACGTTGTTCGTCAGCTTCCTGACCGGCTTCACCTTGGATTGGAAATCGGAGGGCATCAGGTTCCAGATCTCGCCGGAGTTCATCTTCGCGCGGAGTTCCGACTTCTCCCAGCCACCGGCATTGGTGTTGGTGGCGTTCACGCGAGATTTAATACCCGTCGAGGTGGCGAGGAACGTCAGGCCCGCCTTGCCGCTACCATCGGCCAAGTCATCGTGGTTGATGCCGATAATCTTGTACTCGAGCGTCTGACCATCGGTGAGCTTCATCGAGAACTTCGTCCCTGCATTCATCGCGGCCTCCGCCTTGGCGAAGGCGGACGATGCCTCGCCCTTCGCGGCGATGTCCTCGGCCACGGCCTTCTGCTCTTCGAGGGTCCAGTCCTTCGCGTCCTTGGCGATAGCCGCCTGGACGGTCGCGGAATCGGTACCTGCAGACCCTCCGCCGGATGCGCCTCCCTCGACGCCGCCAACCGTCCCATTGTTCACCGTGTTGCCGACCAGGTTGAACTGGTTGCGGATGGCTCCGGCCACGCCGGGTCCCGCGAACACGATCACCAGGCCGATGACCACGATGATCAGGACGTACTCGATGATTCCTTGGCCTCCGGAGGCGGATACCTCTAGGAGATACCCCCCCCCGGAGGTTCTGCGCCGCTGCATGCATATGCGACACTCCCTTCGCTCAGGGTGAATAGAAACGAGCTGAGCGTAGGGTTATCGCGGGAATCTGTCTTTGCCTTGCCGCTGCGGCATCTTGACTATTGCCATGCCTTGGGAAGGATTACGCCGGGTACGTTCTTGTTGGAGTCGCTATGCAGTGTATTCGGGCTGATGTTCCAGTCGGAACAATCCAGATGGAGACTCCGGCACTGCTCGGACATTCCCGTTAAGTCATATACAGCACTGAAATCGCACTTGGCACCGAGACCAGTTACGTCCACATCCGCGTCCGGAACGAATCGAAGCGGCATCCCGTTTCAAAACGTATGCGTTTCACCATGAGAGAGGGATCTGTCATGAGCTGGAAACCGAGAAAATGCATTATCGCCTTACTGACTTTGGCGACTCTGACGTGTTTCGCCGCCTTAATCGCCGTCAATATCAAACCGCAACACAATGCTTATCCCTCATCTTTGTCCATTAAAATGGGACAGGATTTCAGCCTCGGTCCATGAAGGAGACTTTCCCATATACATAGATTAAGATAATACCGTGTATGTCGAATACGAACTTGAGCATATTCCGTCCGTATTCATACTGGATGATCAAGGAAACATCATCGGCTTATCCGAAGGAGAGGAAGAACCTCTTGCCTTATTAAAGAAATACGCCAAATACAACGGATATAAAGCGGAAGGAGGCGACATCGAGTAACTATCAAAGGCCAGATTAAGGAGCCGGCCATGAAGAAATGCCTACCCTCCATCGTCTCAGCAACTCTTTGCCCCTCCCTTGTCATGACACCATTTGTACCCGTTGCGGCAGCCCATGCCGACGAGGGATCTCCCGCCGAGAGCAGCGATATCTACGTCGGAGTCAATTACGACGAAAATTACGATATATCCCTTTTTTGAGCGCGGGCGCTGCGCGGATTCATATTCCAAGGCGTGGTGCGATTCTCACGGATCTGCAAATAACCGCCCCGCCCCTCACAAGGTCAAGCTGAACGCGAAGGAGGAGGCTTGCCTGCGCGATCTCTAGCTTGTTGGCACCGCTGAAGTTATCGCCGGTCTCGTGACAACCGGTCCTAGCGGCGGCTTTTTTGCAACCGCAATG
>CATZEP010000105.1 GCA_958418185.1 uncultured Collinsella sp. | reverse complement strand
ACGAGCGGGGGCTCCTGTCGTTTCCGTGCCCCTGGATTGGGTCATAGTGTCTGACTTATGCTCAACCTACGATAATTCCAAACTGGGTGAGTTACTCACTGTAGCGGGTGGCTATGGCGGCTCAGGGGTAGTCATTGGGGACGTTCTTGTTTGACTAGTCGTTTAAGAACGTCCCCAATGACTACAAGCCGCACCACCCGCCGTTCAGTTGAAACCACCTGCCAAAAAGGAACAGGTTTATTTTGGCAGGTTTTATCTGGGCAAACGTCCAAACCGCCGTAAGGGAGTTGCCTTCCCTCGTGGCGGTCTTCTAGCAGAAAAACCAAGTGAGTAGGCTTTTTGCAGGAGACCAAGCACACCCCAAAACGACATGGCTCTGACCTGCGGTTTTATTGAGTATTTGTCGCGATGTGCTCGGCAGGTTCAGAAAAGTCTACTCACTTGCATCTGAGACACCCCCAGATAGGCAAAAACCGCCGCGAAAGGGCCCCTGGTCCCTTCGCGGCGGTCATACGCCTCTGATTTTGTGACGATTTTGCCCGCTTGTTACTCGCTGTAGCGGGTGGCTATGGCGGCTCGCACCATGCCGGTGCTCATGAGGTAGGTCACCAGGAAGTAGCCACCGTATGCTGCCAGGAAGATTGCACAGGTGAGGCCAACGGTGCCGCCGATGCTCATATTTCCGAAAATACTCACCAGCTCGATGATCACCTTAAGTGCCACAAAGGAGTGCGCCAGGCCCACTGCCAGCGGGAACAGGAAGAATACCGCCTGCTGTGCCATCACCGAATGGCGAATCTGGCGGTCGTCGCAGCCAATCTGTGCCAGCACACGATAGCTGCGGCTACCGTCGGCCACGTTGGAGAGTTGCTGAATCGACAGAATCGCCGCGCATGCAACGACCAATACAAAGCCGATGTAGATGGCTAGGTAGCTAATAAGACCGTTCATTTGCGCTGCTTGCGCGTACATCTCGGAGCGTGTGATGAAGGTTCCCCACGACCCCGGCTCCTTGCCGTCAACGAGCAGATTGTCGAGCACAGTGTATTTAATACTCTCGTCTGCCTCGGTCGTATCCATCCCCTGTTTGTAGTTAACGAGCAGGCTACTGGAATACGGCTGCAGATTAAGTTGGGACAACAGCTCGTCGGCAACGACGACGGTACCCGGATTACTGCCCATCGCCGAGTTGGCGATGGCCGCCGTATCTTCGTCCGACTTATCGGCTGCGGGCTTGAGTGTATGCCCGCCCAAGGTGAGGGTATGGCCGCCGGCCATGTATTTGGTGTACAGGTCGACCAGCTCGCCGCCCATATCACACGTGAGCAGATACTGGTCGTGACCGATGTGCACCGGCTCCTCGCCCATCATCTGGCGCAGTTTGTTGTACTGGCTCGCCGGCGTCACAAACAGACCCATCGCATCGGCATTGCTACCCCCGAACGCCTTGGGAAGCTTTTCGCCCATGATCTTGCACATCTCACTTGGGGTCACCGAAGGATTCGAGCCGCCAACCGGGTAACTCAGATACGAATCGATCTGCACATGCTCACCGGCAACATCGGCGATATTGACCTTCTTGCCGGTCTCGTCGTTGTTGTCCGCCGACTTGCCCTTGCCGTGCCATGCGGGGTACAAATCGACCGTACTATCGGCCAGCACCATGCGATCGGCTTCAGACGGATTGATGTACTCTTTGTAGTAGTCGAGCGTATCGGGCGTGTAATAGACATACGTCTGTGACACGTCAACAGGGTTATAGCGCTCCAGGTTTTCGTTCATCACATTGGCAATCGACATACCGCACGTCACCGAGGTGATGGCCAAAAACAGGAGCATCGCGATGACGCCCATCGAAAAGCACACCGTGTTGACCTTGGCCGCAAGCTGGCGCACGGTAAACATGTTGAGGCCGCGCCAATACACGCCGCGCAGGCTCTGCAGCAGCTTGATGAGCATGCCCGAGAGTCCCCAGAACAGGGCAAAGGTGCCCACGGTAACCATAGCGGTCGTAATGCCAAACTGGTTCATGGCCTCTTGCAGCTTGCTATCCGTCGCGGTTAGCGGGAACCCATCACGTAGCAGACGGTAATAGGCCACGCCCACAAGCACCACGCCCACGGCAAAGATGGCAATCGCAATCCAGGGGTTGCGCGTCTTGATGCTCTCGTTGCGACGCTCGGCACCCATAAGCTCGATGAGTTTGGTACGACGCACGGCGCGGAGGTTCAGCAGTAGCGTGAGCACAAACATTACGAGCATGCAGGCAAGGGTCAGATTGAACGCATGCATCGAGAAAAAGAAGTGGAAATTGGCGATCTGTGTCTTAAAGAGCGAGGCCGTAAAGAACGTCATGAGCTGGGAGAGTCCCACACCCAGCACAATGCCGGCGACAAAGGCCACCACCGAGACGATCACCGTCTCGAGCGCCATGATCGTGGCGACGCGCCCGCGCCCCATGCCGAGCACCTGGTACAGGCCAAACTCCTTTTTGCGGCGTTTCATGATGAAGTTATTGGCGTACACCATCAAAAAGGCCATGACACCGGCCAAAAAGTACGTCAGGTCGCCGAGCATGCTGCCCATAACCTGTGCCAAGCCCTCTTCATCGATTCCGGCGATGTCGACCTGCATCGAGATGGTGTTAAAGGCATAGAAGACCGTGACGCCCAGGGTGAGCGTCAGCAAGTAGACGAGGTAGTCGCGGCCGGCGCGGCGGACGTTGCCCCAAGCGAGTTTACAGAGCATCGGAGCCCTCACCGCCCATCATGGCAACGACCTCCATAATGCGGTCGAAGAACTCTCGGCGGTCGGTGTCGCCGCGGCGCAGCTCGGTGAAGATCTTGCCGTCGCGAATAAACAGCACACGGCTCGTGTAGCTGGCGGCAAAGCTGTCGTGCGTGACCATGAGCACCGTGGCGCGCAGGCGGCGATTGAGGGCCTCCAGGCTCTCGAGCAGCAGGCGGGCACTCTTGGAATCGAGGGCGCCGGTGGGCTCGTCGGCCATGATCATGGTGGGGTCGGTGACGAGCGCGCGGGCCGCGGCAACGCGCTGCTGCTGACCGCCGGACATCTGGTAGGGATACTTGTCGAGCACCTGACTGATAGACAGACGCGCGGCCACATCCTGCACGCGGGTCGAGATCTCTGCCGAGTTTGTGCGGGCAATGGTGAGCGGCAGGGCGATGTTCTCGCGTGCCGTGAGCGTATCGAGCAGGTTGGAGTCCTGGAAGATAAAGCCGAGCTCTTCGCGGCGGAACTGCGAAAGCTTAGCCTGCTTCATGCGCGTCACGTCCTGGCCGTTGATGCGGATCGTGCCGCTCGTGGCGCTATCAATGGTCGACACGCAGTTGAGCAACGTCGACTTGCCCGAGCCCGAAGCGCCCATGATACCAACAAATTCGCCGCGGTTGACCGTAAAGCTGACGTCGTTGAGCGCGCGGGTCACGTTGCCCAGCGCTCCATATACCTTTTCGAGATGCGCGACCTCCAGTACCGGGGTCGCCATGTGCGTGGTTTGCATACCGAGTCCTTTCTTGCGATTAGTCTACGGCATCTATAGTCGCAAGAAGACGAGTCAGCTACCATCGATATGGCTTACGCTTGCCTTACCGTTGTGTAAGGTAGGGGTAGCTAGCCTGCCACGTGATGATATTGAGAGAGGACTCCTGTTGAAGACTGTTCATGTTGCCGCTGGGATCATTCGCAAAGAAGGATCCGATGAGCTGCTTGCCGTGCAGCGCGGCTACGGCGACATGCAAGGACTTTGGGAATTCCCGGGCGGCAAGCTCATGCGCGGCGAGACGCCCGAGGACGCCGTACGCCGCGAACTCATGGAAGAGCTGCAGGTAAAAGTCACCAACCTGCGCGATTTCTATACCGTTGAGCATGACTACCCCGATTTTCATCTCTCCATGGAGTGCTACTACTGCTCGCTCGCCGATGAATCCGATGAGCCCCAGAAGCACGACCGCCAGCTCGATATCCGCTGGATTCCACGCACCTCACTTGCCACGGTGGAATGGATGCCCGCCGACAAGGGGCTTATCGATGCCCTGATTGAGCTGAAGGAAGATCGGCTTGAGGCTAACGCCGCCAACGACACCGAGTCCACCACAGCCGACGAGCCCGTTACCAAACCCAAGCGCAAAGCCAAGCGCCGCAGCAAAAAGCGCCCCAAGCCCGGCCTGCTCGACGGCATCGACACCTCGGACCTTTCCGCCGACGAGCGTGAACTCGTGCGCCGTCGCGCCGCTATAAAAAAGTCCATGAAGGGCAACAAGCGTGCGAACACCAAACCCGAGCTGCTCGTTCGCCAGCGCCTGCGCGCCGCGGGCCTTACGGGCTATCGTTTGGAATGGAAGGTACCCGGCAAGCCCGATATCGCCTTTCCCGGACGCAAGATCGCCATCTTCGTCAACGGCTGCTTTTGGCACCGCTGCCCCAAGTGCAATCCGAGCCAGCCCAAGCGCAACGTTGAGTTTTGGGAGGCAAAGTTCCGTCGCAACGTCGAACGCGATCGCGCCGCCGTGGCAGCGCTCACTCAAATGGGCTGGACGCCCATAACCATCTGGGAATGCGAGCTCAAAAAAGACCGCATCGACACCACGATGGAAAAGGTCATCGAGCAGGTGCGCGCCGCAGAGCCGCAGCGCTAACAGCGAGCATTCACACGCTCCGCACGTCCGCGCCACATCCACGTCACAAACCTTAGAAAGCCCTTAAGCTCAAAACCTTTCAAGAGTGTTACTCGATAGCTTTTACCTGCGGTTTCATCGTAACACCAAACCAGGTTAAGCCTTGGCTTAACAGTGATAAGGAACTAATTTACTTATCAACTGTTAGCTGACGGTTTCCGGGGTGCATACGGACAAATCCCGTCTGATTTCTAACAGGAAGTCAGACGGGATTTTCGCTTTATATTTCGAATTATGGAGGACATACCATGAAAACCTTAATATCTTGTGCTTACACTATGGATAATTGCTGTGTGGAACTGAAATTCAGGGACGGCAGAATGATTGCGATTGACACTATCGCTGTTGAGAACGAGATTGCAGACAATATGTATCAGCGGTCAGAGTTGGATTATTTGATCTACAATGACCCGATAGCATATGCTGACTTGATATTGAATGGCGATCCCGAAACCTATCTGAAAACTGTAACAGAATACAAGCCTTTGGATAGCTGACAACACGCTGCCCGCAGGAGAAAATCCTGCGGGCGTTTTTCTGTT
>CATZEP010000104.1 GCA_958418185.1 uncultured Collinsella sp. | reverse complement strand
AGCTCGATGCCATCACCATCAACTTTCCCACGCCGCAGCCCAAGGCCAAGTACGCCAAAAAACGACTCGTCCATGTCGACCATCTGATGCTCTACCGCCCGCTCTTTTCAGCCGGCGCTACCGTCACGCTGCGCACCGACAGCAAGCCGTTGCGCGATTACGCCCTGGGACAGTTTGCCGCGGCAGGCTACGACACGCTTTGGGTAAGTGACGACGTACGCCGCGACCATCCCGAGCATCCCGAGACCGAATATGAATGCCGCACGCGCGAGATGGGCGCCGTCGTCTATGGCATTTGCGCCACACCCGGTGCGCAGCCAACCGACGAACAGCTCACGGCGGGCCGCATGCAGGAGCAAAGCCTTGCCTGCTACCTGCCCGATAACCTCGATGAGCTCACCTATGTACCCCTGGGCATGGAAGAGGCCGTCGAGAACTTTAGAAACCGTGCCCGGAAAGGCAAGAAGCGCCTGCCGCAAGAGCACTAACTTCACGCGCCCATTTCCTGCATTTTCTCGCGCGCTGGCACCCCGCGCCGCCGCTACGCCATAATAGTTGGCGGACAATCGCGAGAGAAAGCAAACACATGGCACAGACCACGACAGATATCGCCGCCAGCACCGTCTCCGGCGCCGGCGCTGCCAGCTCATTCTCTGGCGGCACGGGAACCGAAGCCGAGTTCGGCTCGCTCGGCGCGCTCTCCCCCACCTGGTGGGAGCCCGAGGACGGCAGCGAGCCCGAACCATGGCTCACGCCCGATCAGGCCTTCGAACGCTTCTTTGAATGGACGAGCGACCGCGGCATTGAGCTGTGGGATCACCAAGAAGAGGCCCTCATGGACCTGGCTGCCGGCGATCACGTCATTTTGGGCACACCGACCGGATCGGGTAAATCGCTCGTCGCGCTGGGCATGCTCTTTATGGGCATGGCTCAGGGCAAGCGCTGCTATTACACGGCCCCTATCAAGGCCTTGGTCAGCGAAAAGTTCTTCGATCTGGTACAGGTGCTCGGCCGCGACAACGTCGGTATGATCACCGGTGATACGCATATCAACACCAAGGCGCCCGTCATCTGCTGCACGGCCGAAATTCTTGCCAACGATGCGCTGCGCGAGGGTGAGGACGCCGATGTGGGCTGCGTGGCCATGGATGAGTTCCACTACTTTGCCGACCCCGATCGCGGTTGGGCCTGGCAGGTGCCGTTGCTCACCCTGCCCCACACGCAATTCATGCTCATGAGCGCCACGCTCGGCGATGTCACCGCCATCGCCGCCTCACTCGAGGAGCACACCGGCGCTACCTGTGACTTGGTCGTCGATGCCCCACGCCCCGTGCCGCTGAGCTACGACTACGTGACGACCTCGCTCGAGGGCACCGTCGAGCTCGCGATGCGTCGCGGCGAGGCCCCGCTCTATATCGTGCACTTTAGCCAGGATGCCGCACTTGCGACAGCACAATCCCTCGCCAACTTTGGCATTGCCAGCAAGGAGCAGCGCGAGGCCATCAAGGAAGCAGCCAAGGGTACGAGCTTCTCGACGGCCTTTGGCAAGATTCTCAAGCGCCTGCTTGGATGCGGCGTCGGCGTGCACCATGCTGGCATGTTGCCGCGCTATCGCCTGCTGGTCGAGCGCTTGGCGCAGCAGGGTCTGCTGCCCGTCATCTGCGGTACCGATACACTCGGCGTCGGCATCAACGTACCCATCCACACCGTGGTGCTCACCGCGCTCACCAAGTTCGACGGCTACAAGATGCGTCGCCTGCGCGCCCGCGAGTTCCATCAGATTGCCGGTCGCGCCGGCCGCTCGGGCTTCGATACCGAGGGCATGGTGATTGCCGAGGCACCCGAGCACGAGATCGAGAATGCCAAGCTTATGGCCAAGGCGGGCGACGACCCCAAAAAACTCCGTAAGATTAAAAAGAAAAAGGCCCCCGAGGGCTTTGTCACCTGGAGCAAGCAGACCTTCGAGCGCCTAATCGAGACGCAACCCGAGACGCTCAAGCCGCGCCTGCGCATCACACACTCCATGGTGATTAGCGTGGTCGAGCAGGGCGGCGATGCCCGCGCCCGCGTACACGACCTCATCGAGACGAGCCTGCAGACTCCCGAGGAAAAGGCTAAGCTCGAGGTTCGCGCCGACGAGATCTTCGCCACGCTCATCGATTCCGGCGTCGTCGTTCGCACCGAGGTGCCGCCCGCACCCGACGCCCCGACTGACGCCGCACCAGACATCGACTATGCGCTGACGGTCGATCTGCCCGAGGACTTCGCGCTCGATCAGCCGCTCTCGCCGTTCTTGCTTGCCGCATTGGAGCTGCTCGATCCCGAGAGCGAGACCTATACCATGGACCTGATCTCGATGGTCGAGGCAACGCTCGAGGATCCCAAGCAGGTGCTGCGCGCACAGGAGCGCGCCGCACGCGATCGCGCTATGGCCGAGATGAAGGCCGACGGCATCGAGTATGAGGAGCGCTTGGAGCGCATTCAGGACGTTACGTACGAAAAGCCGCTCGAGGATTTGCTCGACGCCGCTTTTGACAAGTACCGCCAGGAAGTACCCTGGGCAAACGACTACCAGCTCTCTCCCAAGAGCGTTCTGCGCGATATGCTGGAAAGCGCGAGCGATTTTAAGGGCTACATTCAAAAGCTCGGCATCGCCCGCTCAGAGGGCATTTTACTGCGCTACCTGGCAGAGGCCTACCGTTCTCTCGACCGCACCGTACCCATCGAGAAGCGCGACGAGCGCCTGCGCGACATTATCTCGTGGCTGGGCTTTGTGGTGCGCTCGGTGGACTCGAGCCTAGTGGACGAGTGGGAGAACGCCGGCAACCCGGCAGCCCTCGACGCCGCGCCGCCGCAGGGCATCGACGAGGTCGTGGCGGACCGCCGCGGCTGCACGCTGCTGGTGCGCAACGCGCTCTTCCGCCGCGTGACCCTTGCCGCTCGCGAGCATGTTCGCGACCTGGGCGAGCTCGACGACGACTGGGGCATGAGCGAAATCCGCTGGCAAAAAGCGCTCGATGCCTACCATGAGCAGCACGAGGAAATCCTCACCGACGGAGATGCCCGCAGCGCCGCGATGTTTTCCATCGATGAGTCCGACGAGAAGACCGATCACGTGTGGCACGTGCACCAGATCTTTGCCGACGAGAATGGCGACCACGACTTTGGCATCATGGGCGATGTCGATCTGGACGCCACGCAGGACGGCGGCGAGGTCATCTTCAAAAACTACCGCGTCGGCTTTATCGAGGACCTGCTCGAGGACTAGCCGCACATACTGGAACAAAACGAAGCGGGGCCGCTGGTAACATCGCCAGCGGCCCCGCTTTTGCACTATACGCTATGCCTTACTCGGCATCCTCGACCTCATACGAATCCGCCTCGGTTGGCTCATCGTTTGCCTCTGGCGCGGCCCCGCGTGCCTCGTCAAACGCCGCCTTCATGGTCTTGTTGCCCCACGTGAGCTTGCGAATGGTGAGCTCATCGGCCTTGTTGTGGGCCAGACGCAGATTCTCGGTACTGCGACGCAGGTCGTCCTTGGTTTTCTCGAGCTGCTTAATGGCGGCATCGATCTCCTTGATCGCCGACTCGAACTGCTTGCTCGCCAGGTTGTAGTTGCGCGAGAAGCCGTCCTTGAACTTCTCCATCTTGGCTTCGAAGTTCGTGACGTCGATATTCTGCTGCTTGTACTCCGCCAGCTCCTGCTTATAGCGCAGCGAACCCATGGCGGCGTTGCGCAGCAGCGTAATCATGGGAATGAAGAACTGCGGGCGGATCACGTACATCTTCTCATAGCGGTAACTCACGTCGACAATACCCGCGTTATAGAGGTCACTCTCGGGCTCCAGCAGGGTGCAGAGCACTGCGTACTCGCAGCCCTTTTGGCGGCGATCGTGGTCGAGCTTCTTAAAGAAATCCTCGTTCTTGTGCTTGGTCGCGGTCTCGTCGTTCTCGTTTTTCATCTCGAACATGATCGAGATGACCTCGTTACCGCTCGCATCGCACTCGCGGAAGATAAAATCGCCCTTGGTGCCCTCGGATGCATCGTTATCTTTCTCGAAGTATGCATTGGGAAACGCCGTCATGCGCAGGCGATTGAACTCGGTCTCGCAATGCTGTTCGAGCGACTCGCCCACCATCTTGGTGGACAGGCGGACCTTCATGTCCTTAAGGCGCTCAATCTCTTCATCCTTGTAGCGAATCAGGTCATCGCTCGCGCGCTTGGCCTGCGCAAGCTCGAGCTCGTGTGCCGCCTTGGCCTGCTCCTCGCGAGAATCGCGCACTGCCAGCTCGCTCGTCAGCTTGGCACGTGCTTCATCGCGCTCTCGCTCCGCCGCGGCGACTGCCTCCGACAGGTTCATTTTTGCCATCAGCTCCTGCTCGCGCAGCTGGGCACGCAGACCCTCGGCCTCTTGCTCAGATTGTGCCTTTGCGGCGGAAAACTTCTCCTGTACCGTCGCGCGGTAGTCAGCAAGCGCGCGCTCAGCTTCACCGCGAGCAGCATCGAGCTCGCGCTGCGACTCTGCCGCGGCAGCGGCAAGCGCCATCTCCTGGGCCTTGTCCGCCGCGGCAAGCCTGGCCTGCAGCTCGGCAATCTGAGCATCACGTGCAGCTAAATCGTTTTGAGCAGCGTTGCGCGCCGCCGACTCGGCAAGCTTGGCTTCGTCATCTTTGCGTCCCAGCTGCGCACGCAAATTGTCGATCTCGCGCTGAAGCTCAGCATTCTCCTTCTGAGCATCGGCACGGGCCTCAACCGCCGCACGCTGACTTGCGCTCTCGCGCTCTGCGGCAGCGCCCTCGAGCTTGGCGCGCAACTCGGCAAGCTCGGCATCGCGCTTGGCGACCTCTTGTGCCAGCTGCTGAGCCGCAGCGTTCTTCTGCTCAACGAGCTGAGCGTTGCGCTGAGACTCTGCCTCCTGCAAAGCAGCCGTCGAACGCGAGCGCTCAAGCTCCAGCGCCTGCTCGCCCTCGCGCTGGACTGCCTTCACACGCTCATCCAGGTCGCGCGAAAACTCGGCATCGCGCACTTGCTTGACAATATCCGCATAACCAGACGCATCGACCTTAAAGACTTCGCCACAATGCGGGCACTTGATCTCGTTCATAGCAGCTCCTCGATGGACGCAAATTTCAACCGCTTACACTCTACCGCGCCGCACGGACAAAAAAGACGCCGCCGCCATAATGGCAACAGCGCCAGAACCACCACAAAGGTGCCTGTCCTTTGTGGTGGTTCGAGAATTACAGCCCAAAGAAGCTAAGAATCTGATCGCGGCTTACGGGCTTGTACTCGTCGGCGTCGATGCCGGCATCGTAGCGAAGGATAGGACGTTCGCGGTCGCGGTTGCGCGCGTTGGCTCGGTCTACCCTGCTGTGGATATGCCCGTGCAGCAT
>CATZEP010000103.1 GCA_958418185.1 uncultured Collinsella sp. | reverse complement strand
CATCAAGGCCATTCCCGCCGATGGCACCCTGGTGCTCGAGGAAGCGCTCATGCCTCCTGCGCCCACCGACCGCGATGCCGCCGAGCGCGAGCTCAACCAGCTCGTGCGCCAGATCAACAACCTGGGCCCTGTGAACCAGGTTGCCATGGAGGAGTACGAGCAGCTCAAACGCCGCGCCGATTACATCGAGGAGCAGCTGGCCGATCTGGAGAGCGCACGCAAGGCGCTCACCAAGATCACCGTGGCCATCGACCGCAAGATGCGTAAAGCCTTCCTGGTGACCTTTGAGAAGGTCGATACGAACTTCCGCGAGATCTTCGCCATGCTGTTCCCGGGCGGCCAGGCACATCTGGAGATGACCGACCCCGAGCATCCGGCCGAGACGGGCATCGAGGTCGTGGCGCAGCCGCGCGGCAAGCGCATCAGCAAGATGATGCTCATGTCGGGCGGCGAGAAGAGCCTGACGGCGCTCGCCCTGCTCTTTGCCGTGTATCGCACGCGTACGGTGCCGTTCTATGTGCTGGACGAGGTCGAGGCGGCGCTCGATGACGCCAACCTGTCCAAGCTCATCGGCGCGCTCGATGTTTTGCGTTCCGATACGCAGCTCTTGGTTATCTCGCATCAGCGCCGTACTATGGAGGACGCTGACGTCCTCTACGGCGTCTCGATGCAAGCCGACGGCGTCAGCCGCGTCGTCTCGCAAAAACTCGATCGCGAAACCGGAAAGGTCGTGAATGCATAATGGGATTCTTCGATGCTCTCTCGCGCGGACTTGAGCGCAGCCGCGAGGCCCTCAACGAGGTCTTTTATTTTGGCGGCGAGGTCGACGAGGATTTTTGGGAGGACCTAGAGGACACTCTCGTCATGGGTGACATGGGTGCCGAGGTCGCGATTAAGGTGTCCGATGACCTGCGCGATGCCGCGGCCAAGAAGAACCTCAAGACCGCCCCGCAACTCCGTCGCGCCCTGGCCGAGCAGCTCGAGCAACATTTTGTGCCCGCCGAGCGAGATCCGTTCGCCGACACGCCGAGCTGCGTGCTGTTTGTGGGCATTAACGGTGCCGGCAAGACCACGACGGTCGGCAAGATCGCGAGTGCCATGGCTGCCCGCGGTAAAAATGTCGTGATCGGCTCGGCCGATACCTTCCGCGCCGCCGCCATCGAACAGCTCGATGTGTGGGGCCAGCGCGCCGGTGTCCCCGTCATCAAGCGCGATCGCGGCTCCGACCCGGCAAGCGTTTGCTACGACGTCCTCGACGAGGCCGACAAACGCGGCAGCGACCTGGTGCTTATCGACACCGCCGGCCGTCTGCACACGAGCCCCGAGCTCATGCGCGAGCTTGCCAAGGTGGTCAACGTGACGCGTAAGCGCGCCGCCAATATGGCCGCCGGCCCCATGCCCGTCTCGGTCGTACTCGTAATCGATGCCGCGACAGGCCAAAACGGTCTGAACCAGGCGCTTGAGTTTAACGAGGCGCTGGGTCTGGACGGTATTATCATGACTAAGCTGGACGGCACGGCTAAGGGCGGCATCGCCATGGCCGTGGCCGATAAGCTCAAGCTCCCGATCCTGCGCATCGGCGTGGGCGAGCAGGTCGATGACCTGCAGGAGTTCAATGCCAAAGATTTCTGCCGCGCCCTGGTGGGCGAGTCCAATTAAGGAGTGACTAGTGTTTGATTCTCTGAGCGATCGCCTCAACGACACATTTGACCGCCTGCGCGGCAAGGGTAAACTGACCGAGGCCGATATCACCTCGGCCATGCGCGACATTCGCATGGCGCTGCTCGAGGCCGACGTCAACTTCAAGGTCGTCAAGGAGTTCGTCGCCAAGACCAAGGAGCGCTGCATGACCGCCGAGGTCATGGAGTCACTGTCGCCGGCGCAAAACGTCGTCAAGATCGTGCTCGACGAGCTCACCGAGATGCTTGGCTCCACCGAGAGCAAGCTCGTCTTTAGCAACCGCATCCCCAATGTCATCATGCTCGTGGGCCTGCAGGGCTCCGGTAAGACTACGGCGGCCGTAAAGCTGGCCTACCTGCTCAAGAAGCAGGGCCGCTCTCCGCTGCTCGCCGCGTGCGACGTCTACCGTCCCGCCGCTGCGGACCAGCTGGCCACACTCGGTGGCGAGATCGGCGTGCCGGTCTTCCGCGGTGACGGCGAACACCCGGTCGATATCGCCAAGGGCGCCATCCAGGAGGCCGTCGACCACCTGCGTGACGTGGTCATCGTCGATACCGCCGGTCGTCTGCAGATCGACGAGCAGATGATGCAGGAGGCCGTGGACATCAAGAAGGCCGTCAAGCCCGATCAGGTGCTGATGGTCGTCGATGCCATGACCGGCCAGGATATCGTCAACGTCGTCTCGACCTTCGCCGAGCGCACCGACTTTGACGGCGTGATCATCTCCAAGCTTGACGGCGACGCCCGTGGCGGCGGCGCGCTTTCCGTGCGCCAGGTGACCGGCAAGCCCATCAAGTTCGTGAGCATGGGCGAGAAGCCCGATTCGCTGGAGCCGTTCTACCCCGACCGCATGGCCAAGCGCATTTTAGGCATGGGCGACGTCGTTGGCATTATCGAGAAGGCCCAGGAGGCGGCCGACGCCGAGCAGCTCGAGGCTGCCGAGCGCATGCTGCGCGAGGGCTTCACCATGAACGACATGCTCGACCAGATGAAGGCCGTCAAGAAGATGGGCGGCATGAAGGGCATCCTGGGCATGCTCCCCGGTGGCCAGCGTGCGCTCAACCAGATGGGTGGCAACCTGGATGAGGGTATCTTCGATAAGAATGAGGCCATTATCATGTCGATGACCAAGGAGGAGCGCCTGCGTCCGTCTATCATCAACGGTCAGCGTCGTGCCCGCATCGCCAAGGGCGCCGGCGTGACTCCCACCGAGGTCAACAGCCTTATGAAGCAGTGGGGCGAGATGAACAAGATGATGGGCCGCATGCGCACGATGGCCAATCAGGCGCAGGCCGGCGGCAAGAAGGGCAAAAAGGGTAAGAAGGGCAAAAAGATGCGCATGCCCAATATTCCCGGTCTGGATGCCATGGGTCTGGGCGGCATGGGCGGCCTGGGAACGGGCGGTCCTAAGTCCGATATGGACCTGCTGCGCCAGATGGAAGCGCAGATGCGCAATAAGAAGTAACGGCTTGATTGAGTCGACAACGGCGAAGGCCGCCTGGATGGTATTCCAGGCGGCCTTCGCCGTTCGTTCGCAGGTTGTCGCACGCGCGGAAGCGTGTTGACGCCGCGGTGCTTGCCACTAGTGGCAGCTGCAGCCCTCATGTCCGTCGTGGTCGTGATGGCCGTGGCAGCCGCAGAACTCGCCGTGCTCATGGGCGTGCTCGTGGTCGTGGCCATGGCAGTCGCAGGTGGCCTCGCCGGTCTGAGCGAGCGTGCCTGCAATGAGGGCCTCGACGCAGGCGTCGCAGCTGCCCTGGGCGCCCGCATAGACCGTGATGCCGGCCTGGGCGAGCGCGTTGATGGCCCCGCCGCCGATACCGCCGCAGATGAGCGTGTCGACGCCACCGTTGGCAAGCAGACCTGCCAATGCACCGTGACCGGTGCCGCCGGTGCCTACGACCTGCTCGTTGAGCACCTTGCCGTCCTGGATGTCATAGATCTTGAACTGCTCGCTGCGGCCAAAGTGCATAAAGATGTTGCCGTTGTCGTACGTCGTTGCCACCCTCATGGTGCCGACCTCCTTTGCTGGCCATGCGGCCGTCGTCGTGGTGATGGGGGAGTATGCGATATTGCCGCCTTCGATGACGATCGACCGTCCATTGACCAGCGCGTTTGCCACCTTGCGATGTGCGCGGCTGCAGATTGCCGCCACCGTGGCGCGGGCAATGCCCATGCACTGGGCGACTTCCTCCTGATTGAGGCCTTCCAGGTCGCATAGGCGCAGGACCTCGAGCTCGTCGACCGTCATGTCGATGGCATCTCCGCTGGCAAGGCCGTCGGGGGTAAAACCGCGATATTCGGGGATGATCCCTACGCGGCGTAGTTTCTCGCGTCTTCCTGCCATACACCCTCCAAATCTGACATATGTCAACAATAAGATAGCGCGCGAGCGGAACCGTGCAAGGCATTTTTGGCATATGTCCGAAAATGAGGGCTTATGTTTGGGCTGTGGGGTCGCGTGCGCCTGGGCTACAATGAATTTCGCTTATAGGCGACTGACAGGAGGGTCAATGAGCAAGGCTGATCAACAGTTTGTAACCATGTGCCGCGATATCTTGGACCATGGCACCACCACCGAGGGCCAAAAGGTCCGACCGGTGTGGGAGGACGGCACCCCTGCCTATACCATTAAAAACTTTGGCGTTACGGCTCGCTACGACCTGCGTGAGGAGTTTCCCGCGCTCACACTGCGTCGCACGGCGCTTAAGTCTGCCATGGATGAGATCTTGTGGATCTATCAAAAGAAGTCAAATAACGTCCACGACCTCAACAGCCATATTTGGGATGAGTGGGCCGACGAGACTGGCTCCATCGGCAAGGCCTACGGGTACCAGATTGGGCAGAAAAGCCATTATGCCGAGGGTGACTTTGACCAGATGGACCGCGTGCTGTACGACCTTAAGAACACGCCGTACAGCCGCCGCATCATGACCAACACCTATGTGTTTAGCGACCTGTCCGAGATGCACCTGTATCCGTGCGCCTACAGCGTGACCTATAACGTCACGCAGCGCCCGCAGGACGACAAGCCCACACTCAACATGATTCTCAACCAGCGCAGCCAGGACATTTTGGCCGCGAACAACTGGAACGTGTGCCAGTACGCCATCTTGCTGATGATGGTCGCGCAGTCGGTCGATATGATTCCCGGTGAGCTGCTGCATGTGATTGCCGATGCCCACATTTACGACCGGCATGTCGATATCGTCCGCGAGCTTATCGAGCGTCCGCAGTTTGCGGCGCCCAAGGTAACGCTTAACCCCGACGTGCACGATTTCTATGCGTTTACGACCGACGACCTGATTGTGGAGGGCTACGAACATGGTCCGCAGGTCAAGAATATTCCCATTGCGGTGTAGGTGGTGCTTATGACGTGTAAGCTATCTGCCATCGTCGCCGTGTGTGACGATTGGGGCATTGGGTGCGAGGGCGACATGGTGGTGTCCAATCGTGCCGATATGCGTCATTTTGTGGCGTGCACCAAGGGTTGCCCGGTCATTATGGGGCGCAAGACGCTACTGAGTTTTCCCGGCGGGCGTCCGCTCAAGAACCGCCGCAATATCGTGCTCACCCGCGACGAGGATTTTGTGGTCGAGGGCGTCGACGTGGTGCATAGCATCGACGAGGCTCTTGCCGCGGTTGCCGAAGAGCCCGTTGCCTGGGTGATTGGCGGTGGCGATGTCTATCGGCAATTTTTGCCGTACTGCGTCGAGGCCGAGGTCACGCA
>CATZEP010000102.1 GCA_958418185.1 uncultured Collinsella sp. | reverse complement strand
CTGTTCAATGCCGCTCGGCTCGTCGCCACCTGCAAAGGAGCGCGTGCACCAGCCCGCGAGCGTCGAGGTGTCGTGCGTCGAGGTGTACAGGATCTTGCCCGGTGTGGGATGAATTCCGCAGCGAACGTCGTAGTCGTTAAACTCCAGTACGTCCATGCCGGGGAAGCCGCAGGTCGAAGCCATCGCGCGAACACCGGGCGTCAGATAGCCCAGATCCTCGGCAATAAAGTTGAGCGGACCCAGTTCGTCGTAGGCCGTCTGGAACAGGTCCTTGCCTGGGCCAGCCAGCCAGCGGCCGTCGGCACAGGTCTTGCCGGCAGGGATGCTAAAGTAGCTGTGGAAGCCCAGGAAGTGGTCCAGACGCACACGGTCGTAGAGCGCGAACGCACGACGCAGGCGATCCATCCACCAGCGATAGCCATTCTCCTTCATGTGATCCCAGCGGAAGGTGGGGTTGCCCCAGACCTGGCCCTCGGGTGCAAAGTTGTCGGGCGGCGCGCCAGAAATCTCAATTGCCTTACCGGTGTCGGATAGCCAGAAGTTTTCGGGCTCGCTCCACGCATCGGCCGAATCGTCCGAGACATACATCGGGATATCGCCGATGACCTCGATGCCCTTCTTGTGTGCATAGTTCATAAGCTCGCACCAAGCAAGGTCAAAGCGATACTGCATGTACGCCTGCAGCTCGGCCTCGTCGTGGAAGCGCTTGTCATCGATCAGGTACTCGTTGTAGCGCGCGACATCCGCCGGCCAATCGTGGCGCGACAGTCCCTCAAAGTGCTTCTTTACCGCCATGTAGACGCAGTACTTCTCGAGCCAGTCGGCGTTGCGATGTTTAAACGCCGTGTACAGCGGGTCGGCATCCTCGCCGCCGCGGGTCTTCCAGGTGACGAAGTCGGCGGCCAGCTCCTCGTGGCTCTCGGGCAGCAGGTCGATATTGCCTGCAAAGGCCGAAGGACCGGCGTAGGGGGAGCGGAAGAAGTCCGTCGGGTTGACGGGCAGGACCTGCCAGTAGCGCATGCCCATGGCGGCCAGATGGTCGATAAAGCGACGCGTGGGCGCACCGATTGTGCCGGGCTTGCCGTCATCGGTCGGCACCGAGGTGATGTGGCATACGACGCCCGCGCCGTGGTCGAGCGGCTCCTGCAGGCGCTTCTCGGCATGGTGATAGATGATCGAAGAGCCCAGCGGGTACAGGTCGAGCGTAACCGTGCCGTTATGGATTTCGCACTCGTGGCCGCTAATCACGTCGCTCGCACATTCGCCGAGCGCCGGGATCGTCACGCAGTGCGAATTGCGCAGGCTGCGGTTGATGATAACCGTCGCGGCCTCGCCGTCTTTGCCCGTGCGGGTGTAGGCCAAGACGTCGTCGTTGAGCGCAAAGGCCTTGATCTCGCCATCGACCATAAACGGTAACGCGCGGCGAATGGCAGATGCGTTCTTAACGATGGCTAGCGTATCGAAGTCGTGGAGTTGGTCCTTGGTCGGCAGGGTGCGGCGGTTGCCCGGATCGGTGAGGCCCTCCAAGCCGTACTCGTCGCCATAATAGATCGAGGGCACGCCTGGGAAGGTCATCTGCATGAGCGTCGTCAACCAAAAGCGGCTCTTGGCCAGGCCCATGGAGTTCTCGTCCAGGCGCCACTTGCTGCGCTCGCTCTCGGGCAGCTGCGACTCGTCGGGACCGCCGCCGAGCACCGAGATAATGCGCGGACGGTCGTGGCTCGAAAGCAGATTGAGCGCGCAGGCCAGTGCCTCGCGCGGGTAGTTCTCGCGCAGGGTCTCGATATCCTCGGCAGCCTGGTAGGCGTTTTTGTAGCCCATCAAAAAGCCGATGACCATGTCGCGGAAGGGGTAGTCCATGGCAGAGTCGAGCTCGGAGCCCTGCAGGTAGCGGCGTAGATGGCCATAGCTGATCTTGTTGGAGGCGTCCTCCCAGACTTCGCCGAGCAGTAGCGCGTCGGGCTTCTCGGCGAGCACGGCCTTTTTGATCTCGGCCAGGAAGTCATCGGAAAGCTCATCGGCCACATCGAGTCGCCAGCCATGGGCGCCAGCGCGCAGCCATTTGCGGATCACGCCGTCCTTGCCCAGGAGCCGCTCGCGCACCAGTTCGGAGCTCTCATTGATGGCGGGCATGTTGCCCACGCCCCACCAGCAGTCATACGAACCGTCTTCATGGAAGTAAAACGCATCGCGCCACGGCGAGTCCTCGCTCTGCCAAGCACCGACGCCGGGATAATTGCCGTAGCGGTTAAAGTAGATCGAATCGTCGCCCGTGTGGTTGAAGACGCCGTCCAGGATGATAGAAATGCCGAGCTTCTCGGCCGCCTTGCACAGCTCCGTAAAGTCCTGCTCGGTGCCCAGAATCGGGTCGATCTTGGTATAGTCGGCCGTGTCGTAGCGGTGGTTGCTCGCGGCCTCAAAGATCGGGTTGAGGTAGATGGCCGTAAAGCCCAGCTCGGCAATGCGGGGCAGGTCATTCTGGATACCCTTGAGCGAGCCGCCGTAAAAATCCCAGGTCTTGATGGAGCCGTCTTCGGCACGCTCGTACTCGGGCGGTTCGTTCCAGTCCTCGACCATGCGGCGCTGGATTCCTTTGCGCGGTTTTTCAACTTCGGCAAGCGTGCGTTCGCGCCAGTTTTCGTCGCGTGCATAGCGGTCGGGGAAGATCTGGTAGACCATACCGCGCTCGTACCAAGTGGGACGGTTCTCTCGGTGCTTGTAGACGGTAATCTGGAAGGACGGAACCTCGGCGTAGTTGTAGGTCACACCCTCGCCACCGGTGCGACCCTGCGGTGCACCCAGGCGTACCTCGGGCTGGCCCTCGATGTTGCAGATAAAGCTGTACCAGATAAGACAGGGCTCAGTGCACTCAAGCTCTACGGTAAATATGCCGTCGCCCTCGTGCGTCATGGGATACAGAGACTCACCGATCTCATCGACCCAGGTGCGCAGGGTGAGCGTTGCCTGGTTGGGGTCGGCATCCTCCAAAATCACCGATAGCGAAACGGAAGTTCCAGTGGTCACAGCGCCAAACGGAGTACGAAACTGCGGCAGACGGCTGTTGTGAATCAATCTCATAATACGGTCCAGTTCAATAGAATCACGGCCTGCGGGCCATGGGCTTTACGCACAGGATGTAAGTATATCTGTTGTACACAGGCTGTATAAACAACATCCGTTTACCATCGGCGAACGGTTGTCCTAGAAAATCGTTTTACCACCCAAATTATCGCGGTATTCGAAAATGCCCAGACGGATACTATTTGTAGTCAAACAAAAGTACTTCGGTTTACTACGACGATTTGAATGATCTCATCCACGGTCAATTTGGTGATATTAAAACCGCAGGTAGAGGCGTTGCTAATTTCGTAGATTACCCGCCGTGGTCGGCTGGAGCCATTTTGTCGTAGTAAACCGGCCCTCTTTTTAATACAGAAGTCCAACCAAAAAGAGGGCGCCTGGTAGGGGCGCCCTCTTTTGCGTTGGATTAAGTTTTAATCGTCCTGACTAGTGACGCTTGCGGGTGGCCGTTGCCTTACGGACGGAGGTCTTCTTGGTCGGGGCCTTTTCCTCGGCCGGAACAGCGGGGGAGATCGGGGCCTCCTTGGCGGGCTCGGCCTTTGCCTTGGCCTTGGGAGCGGTCTTGACCTCTGCGGCCTTCGGAGCCGGCTCGGCCTTTACTGCGGGCTTTTCCTCGGCCTTAGCCTCTGCCTTGGGAGCAGCAGCCTTGGTCGTGGCCTTCTTGGCCGTCGTCGTAGCGCGCTTGCGCGTGGTGGTCTTGGCGGTCGGCTTTGCCTCGACAGCTGCCTTGGCCTTGGGCTCGGAGGGCGCCTCCTCGACCTTGACGGCGGGCTTTGCAGCAGCCTTCGGGGTCGTCTTCGCGGCGGCCTTCGTCGTAGCAGCCTTTGTCGTCGTCGACTTCGTTGCCGTGGTCTTCTTGGCGGTCGTGGTCTTGGACGCGGTCGTCTTCTTGGCAGCGGTCTTGGCCGGAGCCTTTGCCACAGGCTTGGCCTCGGCGGTGGTCTCGGCCTTTACCTCGGGAGCGACCTCGGCCTCGGAGGCCTTCTTGGCAGCGGCGGTCGTACGCTTGCGCGTAGTCGATGCCTTGGCAGTAGTTGCCTTAGCGGCGCTAGTCTTGCTAGCAGCGGCCTTCGTGGTCGTGGCCTTCTTAGCCGTCGTCTTGCGGCCCGTCGTCTTCTTGGCGGCAGGCTTCGCGGCGGGCTTAACTTCGGCCTCGGCCGCCGGCTTCTCCTCGGCCTTGGGCTCCTCAACAGCAGCGGGCTCCTTAACGGTCGCCGCAGGCTCGGCCTCAGCAGCAACCGGCTCATCGGCAGCCGCAGCAGCCTCCACAGCTACCGGCCTCTCAATCTCCGGGTGCATAAAGAAGTACAGGTCCAGATACTTGTCGGCCGAGCGCGTCCAGCTAAAGTCCTGGCTCATGGCCTGTGTGACCAGCTGATCCCAGGCCTCGCGGTTATCCCAGAACAGTCGTGCCGCGCGGAACACGGCGTCACCCATCTCGTCGCCGTTAAAGTTGCTAAACGAGAAGCCCGTGCCCTCGCCGGTAAACTCGTTGTACGGCTGCACGGTGTCCTTCAAGCCACCGGTCTCGCGCACGATGGGCAGGGTGCCGTAGCGCATGGCGATGATCTGCGACAGACCGCAGGGCTCAAACTTCGAAGGCATCAGGAACATGTCGGCGGCGGCGTACATACGCTGCGACAGTGCCGGATCGAATTCGATGCGCGCGGCCATGGTGCCAGGGTACTTGTCCTGGAAGTAGCGCAGGCCGTCCTCGTAGTCGCGGTCGCCTGTGCCCAGCACGGCCACCTGAACGCCGCCGGACAGGATGCGGTCGAGCGCGTACATGACCAGGTCCATGCCCTTCTGGCGCGTCAGGCGAGTAACCATCACCATAAGCGGGCGGTCGTCGCGGACCTCGAGCCCCAGCTCTTCCTGCAGCTTGGCCTTGCACACAGCCTTGCCGGAACGGTCGTCGACCGTGTAGTTTGCGGCAATGCGCTTATCGGTTGCCGGGTCAAAGCCCGCAACGTCAATGCCGTTGAGGATGCCCTGCAGCGCGTATGAGCGTTCGCGCAGCACGCCGTCCAGGCCCTCGCCAAACTCGGGCGTCTGGATCTCGCTCGCGTAGGTGGGGCTCACCGTGGTGATGGCATCGGCATAGTGTAGCGCGCCCAGCATGTAGTTGATGCTGCAGGCGTCGCAGCGCAGCTGCGAGGCAGCCGCCGGAATATGCGCCACACCCAGGATGTCCTCCATCACGGTGTCGCTAAACTGGCCCTGGAACGCCACATTGTGGATCGAGAACACGGTCTTAACGCGGTCGTACAGCGGCAGGCCCTGGTAGAACTCGCGCAAGAACACGGGCGCCAGTGCCGTCTGCCAGTCGTTGCAGTGCAGGATCTCGGGCGTGAAGTCCAGCCGGGGCAGCGCC
>CATZEP010000101.1 GCA_958418185.1 uncultured Collinsella sp. | reverse complement strand
TACGATGCACCGACCGCCTTTGATTATTTGATTGATCAGCTCGAGGCATCGATTCGTGCGGCTTTTTCCATTGAGCAGGTTCCTGTACCCGATACGGCTCATCAGGTCACACGCGAGTCGCTGCTCGTACGCAGCGCGGTATCGTCTTTTGTATCGAAGGCGTATCTAATGAGCTACCTAAAGTTCAACGGGTTTAATAGCTAGCCGACGTACAAGACGGGCGGGACAAAGAGTGATCAGACACTTTGTCCCGCCCGTGTTTTTGTTTAGTTGGATTTTATCGGCCCGAAGCAACGCCCATGCCGTAGCCGATAATGAGCCCGTGCATCTCGGCATAGTATGAATCCAGTCCGTTGCAGGGCATGATGATGGTCTTGGAACCGGGCCAATGCTCCACAATGCGGCTGGCAAGTGCCTGGGCGCCCGCCTCATTTTCGACATGGTCGATTACGACCTCGCCGCCGGTAAAGCCCACGGCCTCCATGGTGTCGACAATCTTTCCAAGCATCTTCTTTTCGCCACGGGTGTGACCGATGAGCTTGATCTCCCCTGCCTCGCTTGCCGTGCCTAAAACTCGAATGTTGAGTTTATTGGCGATAACCCCAGCTGCCTTGGGAATACGTCCGGCCTTGGCGAGATTTTCGTAATTGCACAGGCTAAAGAGGATCTTGCTGTTCAGTTCCAGCTCATCAAAATAGCTGCAGGCTTCCTCAAAAGAGACGTCTGGATTGCTTGCGAGATAGCGGTCGAACAGCAGGAAGATCAGGTCCATTTTGCCGCCGGCTCCGCGTGAATTGACCAAATGAATCTGACGGTTCGGATCCTCGGCAAGAACCAAATCGCGTGCCGTGGCGGCGGCATTGTAGCTTCCCGAGACGCCCTCGGAGATGGGCATGCAAATTGTCTTGTCGGCAAGCCTAAAGAGTTCGGTCCACTCGCCTACGCTCGGACAGGCGCTCGAAGAAGCGCTCGACTCCGCCTGCACGGCGCAATTGAGTTCGTGAACATCGAGCGTGAGGTCATCGACGAACTCGCGCTCCCCCACTCGAATTTTAAGGGGTGCAAATGCAAAGGTGGTATGGGGCGCGGTCGGTTGCCAATCGCGGAGGTTGCAGCTCGAATCGGAGATAAGTGCCCAGCTCATAGAGGGTCCTTTCTAGATGTTTCTCATTTATTATAGCCATCTTGCTTACCTTTGAAACGTGCATCTAGTATTGAAAACTAGCTCATTGGGATCATGTATGGAGCACGGTCACAAATAAATGAACCCCGCAGCCCAAAGGCCACGAGGTTCACATTCGTTTGCTATACAGAGTGACTTAGTAGCGCACGAAAATGTAGTTGTTGTTCATGCCGGCTGCGACGGAGCTGATGATGACGCCCGTCTTGTAGTCGGAAGCATGGATCATCTGACCATTTCCGATATAGATGCCAGTATGGTAGGAGTTAACCACGACATCGCCTGGTTGCGGGTCGGACACGCGGGTCCAACCCATGAAGGTGCCGGTGGTGCCCAGACGGCAGTAGCGGCCCGTGAGACAGTAGCTTACAAAACCGGAGCAGTCAAAGCTGTCCGGTCCAATGCCGCCCCAGGAATAAGCGCAACCCAGCTTGCTGTAGGCACGCGAAACAACGGAGCCGCCGTCAACAGACTGGTTCGGTGCGGAAGGCGTCGGAGCCGGAGCGGGCGTCGAGGGCTGCGGCGTAGGGGCCGGAGCGGGCGTAGGAGTGGGCGCGGGCGTATTGCCGCCATCGTTGGTGTTCTCGGTCGTACCGGCGGTGTCTTTGCTCACCGTGGCCTTTTCGGCAGTGCTGGCATTTATGCCAGCCTGCAGCGCGGCATTGGCTTCAGCCTCGGCGGCAAGCTCGGCCTGCAGCTGAGAATCTAGG
Source organism: uncultured Collinsella sp. (assembly GCA_958418185.1). Classification (GTDB taxonomy): domain Bacteria; phylum Actinomycetota; class Coriobacteriia; order Coriobacteriales; family Coriobacteriaceae; genus Collinsella. Next base: position 3,581 of record CATZEP010000101.1, on the reverse strand, counting down.
GAGTTCACGATGCTCTGGGCTTCTGCCTGCTGGGCGTTGAGCTCGTCGACTTTCTTCTGCGTCGCGGCGACGTTCTTCTCCTGCTCGGCCTGCTTATCAGTGAGCTGCTGCTTAAGGTCCTTGACATCCTGAATGGTCTGGGCCTGCTTGTCGGAAACCTTGCCGTAATAGAACAGACGGTTGAGCATGTCGCCCAGATCGTCGACGCCCGTCAGAACCTGAAGGAGACTCAGACCGCCGGTCTTGTACTCACCGGCAACGTAGCTCGAAAGCTTTGCCTGGCCGTCGGCAATCTCTTGCTGCTTTTGCGTGATCTCGCCTGCGGTCTGATCAAGCTCCTGCGTCTGCGCGGAGAGTTCTTCATGAATTTGCTGGGTCTGCGTGCCGATCTGCTCGAGTTTGGTACGAGCAGCGGCAAGGTCGGATGCGGTATCGGCATAGGCCGGAGCCGCGAGGCCCAGGCCCAAAACACAAGCGAGGGTTGCCGTAGCAGCGCAGCGTGCCATGTTTTTGTGCGTATTTGCTGTGCGCATGGAGCTTCCTTTCCGGTATCTAAGGGTAGCGGCTAGTCCACCGTTACCAGGCTAAAGAGCTCGACGTCCTCGTTGGAAGGCGTGAGCTTCTTGCGCGGGTTAAGAAACGCAAGTTCGAGGATACAACCGTAACCCACAAGCTTTGCGCCCATATCTCGCACCAGTTTACCTGTTGCCTCGACGGTTCCGCCCGTCGCGACCAAGTCGTCCAGAATCAACACGGTATCTTTAGAGGTAATGGCATCGGCATGGATTTCGATAGAGTCGGTACCATATTCGAGCTCGTAGCTCTTGCTTACCGTCTTGCGCGGCAGCTTGCCCGGTTTGCGTGCGGGCACAAAGCCGGCGCCCAGGGCGACGGCCACGGGCACGCCGACCATAAAGCCGCGAGCTTCGGGACCCACAACCTTGGTGATGCCCATGCCGGCAAAATGCTCGGCCAGGGCATCTACCATGGCCTTTAACGCCTCGGGATTACCAAAGAGTGGTGTGATGTCCTTAAAGACGACTCCGGGCTCGGGATAGTCGGGGATGTCGACGATGTGAGATTCGAAGTCGTACATGGCATGACCTTTCAGGGGAGGCTGGTTTGTAGCAGCGTCTATTTGGCCGCGCTGGCGGTGCCGGCGCGTGAGGGGGCGACAACCTTGAGCGGCTGCACGAGGGATTCCTCACGCACGGGGACCGCGGAGGTAGATGCCTCTTCGCTTTTGGCCTTGGTTGACTCGGAGCGTGCGATCTCCTCGTCGAGGGCATCGATATCGGCATCCTCCACCACGGCGTTGAGTGACTCAAATACGCGGTTCTTGAGCAGAGCGGTATGGACGCCTTCGGTGAGGTCATGCAGCTTCTTAAACGCACGCTCGAGCTTGGCATCGCGCTCGTCATCGGAGGTATCCATGCCGAGCATGCTTACGAGCACCTGCTCAAACATCGAGGACTCGCGGTTTGCGGACGATACGTACTGGCGCAGGTTGCGCGGCTCGATATGGAAGCGCGAAAGCTCGGAGCAATAGCGGATGATCGGGAAATCGCGGCCATCGACAAGCTCGCGATTCTGCGGGCTCTTGATGATGCGAATGAGGTCGTTTTCGGCCAGGGAGCGGATAAACGAGATCTCGACGCCGAGCATATCGGGGATGGTCTCGATGGGATGCAGCTTTTGCTTAGTCTCCTTGGGCTCCGTCTTGAGCGGAACATCGGACAACAGGCCTACCTCGTAGGCGAGCGTAGACAGGTCCGTGGCGTTTTCCAGGCGCTGCTTGATCACGTTGAGCGGCATGTAGCGAGTCTTCTGCAGATGCAGAATCACCTCCAGGCGGTCAACGTCCTCCTTGGAGTACTGGCGATACCCCTTAGGTGTACGATGAGGGGTGATGAGCCCCTCATCTTCGAGAAATCTAATTTTTGAGTTCGAAAGATCGGGGTATGCGCCTCGAAGTAGATTGACGACCTGGCCGATACTCAGATAATTGCGTTCGGCCATGCCCTACTCACCGGTTTCGATGCGCTCCGGCGTGCTCTCGTGGTAGATGAGCGTAAACGTACCGATCTGGACGGAAGAGCCATCGTGCAGCGGTGCGCCGTTGACGATAGCGCCGTCAACCCACGTACCGTTGAGCGAGCCCAGGTCCTCGATGCGGGCACCCAGACCCTCGCGAATAATGCGCGCGTGGCTACGCGACACGGTCATGTCGTTGAGGAAGATGCCGTTAGCGGGATCGCGGCCGATGGTGGTCACATTATTCTCGAGCTCAAAGGCTGCACCGGTTTGAGGGCCTTTGACGATAGATAAGACGGGCGCGGTGATGTGCACGTTGGCCATGAGGTCGGGAACGGTGACATCGCTCGAAGGAACGCGGAAAACGCAGGTGGCGTCTGAGGCCTTATCGTTCTGAGGCATATTGTTAACCATGTTGTCCATGACAACCCCTAACTTAACGCGGACATGCCGCAAAGAATGAACTGTACGTAATCATACCCCAACGACTTAGTCTTCGATTTCGGGGTTAAGAAAGTCGATGTCTTCGTCCTCGGGATGCGCCACGGCTTGTTTAATGGCCGCTCCACCCTTAATGGAATAGATGAAGGCGGTGAGCATGGAGAAGATGACGCCGCCGTACACAAAGAAGATGCCAAGCGGTACCGGGCTGCCGTTGAGGCCCGGGAAGGCCGTGAACGTGGCGGGCAGCAGATGCCAGCCATCCACAGTGGGAAAGCCTAACAGCATGAGCGAGAAGCCGGTCATGAGCAGCGCCGTCGCAATCTTGCCGGGAAAGACGACGTCGATGGGGCGGCGGTGATAGTGGCGCACGATGAGCGTGCCGATGCCCAGGTATATATCGCGACCAATGATGAGCACGCAGACCCAGATGGGAGGCTCGCCGCGGACCACCAGGCCCAGTACGCCGGTAAATAGCAGCGCACGGTCGCAGATGGGATCCATAACCTTGCCGAGCCATGAGACCGTTTTGGTCATGCGGGCAATCTGGCCGTCCATCCAGTCGGTGGAGGCCGCGATGGCATAGATGACGATGGCGACGACACGGTTGTTGTCCGTCACAAAAAGGTACAGGAAGACCAGCGTGAGGATCAGGCGCGTGAAGGTAATGAAATTGGAGATCGTGAAGATCTTATTCGACGGGTAATCGGAAGTGCCGATAAGCTCCTTTTTGATCTTCTTTTTGATGCCCACAGGACTCCCCCGCTGGTAAACGACAAAACTTTCGATACTATACCCGTTCTAGCGATGTCTATCCAGCGTAAGCATAGAGAGTCCAGACATATATAAGACCCCAACGGCCGTTACGGCTTCGTTAGAAACGCGTCCCACCATGGATGGTGAACCCGAAAGGTAAGGCACGCGGGTACGGTGACTCGGCCCGCGCGCCCGGTAGAGAAAGGATAAACCCATGGGTTACATGCTCGAGACGCGCGGGCTCACCAAGCGCTTCGGTCGCGGCGACCAGGCGCAGGACGCCGTGGCCGACGTGAGCCTTCATATCCGCGAGGGCGAGGTGTACGGGCTGCTCGGCCCCAACGGCGCCG
>CATZEP010000100.1 GCA_958418185.1 uncultured Collinsella sp. | reverse complement strand
GCTTTGCCCAGAGCAATGCGCTCGACGAGGATATCGCGCGACTCAAATATGTTTCGGGTAAACGTGAGGAGGCCCTTCGCCGTCTGGGAATTCGGACGGTGGGGGACCTCCTTCTCCATATCCCTCACCGATATCTCGACTTCACGCGCTCCTGGTCCATCGAGATGGCGCCCATCGGGACCGTGTGCACGATTGTCGCCACGGTCGATCGTGTCGTCCAAAAGCAGCCCCGCCCGCGTATGCAGGTGACCGAGGTCTCGCTGGTGGACGAGACGGGCGTGCTGCAAGTCGCCTTTTTCCGTCAGCCCTGGATTGCCCAGCAGTTTAAGCAGGGCGACCGCCTGGCCGTGATGGGTAAGGTCGAGTTTGCCTACGGCTTTAAGCAGATGGCCTCGCCGCATTTCGAAAAGCTCGAGGACGGGCGTGCCGCGGGCACCATCCTACCGGTCCATTACGTGAGCGATGGCGTGAGCCAGGCGTGGATGCGCCGCATCGTTAGCGGCGCGCTCGAGGTCGTCGGCAATCCCTTCGACCCGATTCCCGCACGCGTGCGCGCCAAGCGCCGCCTGATGAGCAATGCCCGCGCGCTGCGCTCAATTCACTTTCCATCGAGCATGGCCGAGCGCGACATCGCGCGGCGGCGTCTTGCCTACGAGGAGTGTCTTTGCTTGCAGCTCGCGCTGCGCCTGCGCAACGACGGCGGCTTGGTCGAAGTCGCTCCCTACGCCCATGTCGCGGGCGAGCACCTGGCGGCACTCAGGGAAGCCCTGCCGTTTTCGCTGAGCGACGAGCAGGAGGCCGCGTTCCAAGACATCCTGCACGATATGTGCGATGGCGGGCGCGTGATGAACCGCCTGCTACTGGGCGACGTCGGTACCGGCAAGACGGCCGTCGCCGCCTGCGCGCTGGCCGTCGCGGCCGATTCGGGCACCCAGTCCTGCGTTATGGCGCCTACGGGCGTGCTGGCGCGCCAATATGCCGATAAGACCGGCCCCTTGCTCTCGCAGGCTGGCATGTCCTGGGCGCTCCTGACGGGCGCCACGCCGGCGGCCGAGCGCGAGCAGATCCATGCGCAGCTGGAATCGGGCGAGCTCGACGTCCTCTTTGGAACCCACGCGGTCCTTTCGGATGACGTGGCGTTTAAGCATCTGTCGCTTGTCGTCATCGACGAGCAGCACCGCTTCGGTGTGGGCCAGCGCAATGCCCTGCGTGCCAAGGGGCCGGGTGCCGACCTGCTCGTTATGACGGCCACGCCGATCCCGCGCACGTTGGCGCTCTCGGTCTACGGCGACCTGGACACGAGCATCATCCGCCATCGGCCTGTTCCGGGGGCGGGCGTTACGACGCGCGTGCTTACCGAGTCGAGCCGCGACCTTGCCTACGGCGCAGTTCGCGAGGCCCACGAAAGGGGCCAGCAGGCTTACGTGATCTGCCCGCTTGTGGAGCCTGGTGCCTCGACCGATGAGCTGGAAGACGTACCCGGTATCGCCCGCGACGACGAGGGCCGCGTGACCGTGCCTGTACCGCTGCACGATACGGCAACCGAGCTCGAACGACTGCGTCTGGCCCTGCCGGGACTTACCATTGAGCGCCTTCACGGCCGCATGCCGGCGGGGGAGAAGGACCGCGTGATCGATGCCTTCAAGCACGGCGAGATCGACGTGCTCGTCTCGACCACGGTGGTCGAGGTAGGCGTCGACGTGCCCAACGCCACCGTCATGGTCATCGAGAACGGTGAGCGCTTTGGCTTGGCGGCCCTGCACCAGCTGCGCGGTCGCGTGGGCCGCGGCAGCGTGTCGGGTACTTGCCTGGTCATGACGCACTCCAAGGGCAACGGTGGCGCGTCGGCGGCACAAGACCGTCTCCAGTCGCTCGAAAAGACCTCTGACGGCTTTGCGCTCGCCCAGATGGACCTGCGCCTGCGCCACGAGGGCGAGATCCTGGGCTACCGCCAGCACGGCGGCGTGACCCTGCGCTTTGTGGACCTGGACGCCGACGAGGATCTTATCGAATGGGCCCATTTGGACGCGGTCGAGCTCTTGCGGTATGCTTGCAACCTTGACTCTGTGGCGACGCGCCCCTTGCGCGACGCGGTCGCCATGCGTTATCGACATATCTTTAAGGAGGTCAGCGGAGGATGAGAATCATCGGCGGTGAATGGCGCGGCCGCAAGATCGAAGAGCCGCGTGGGCGCGATGTCACCCGTCCCACGACCGATCGCGTGCGCGAGGCATGCGCGTCCATGGTCATGTCGGCGTTCGACTTCGATCTGGACGAGGTCCGCGTGCTGGACGCCTTTGGCGGCTCCGGCGCCCTGGGAATCGAGATGCTCTCGCGTGGCGCCCGCTCGCTCACCACGTTCGAGATCGATCGCAATGCCGCCCGTCTGATCACCAAGAATATCGAGTCGCTGTGCCGCGACCGCTCGCGTTGGCGTGTCGTTACCGGTGATGTGTTGGCGAGCGCCTCGCGCGGCCGTGTGCCGGGTGGTCCCTTTGACCTGATCTTGCTCGACCCGCCCTATGCCTTTGGCGCCGAGCCGGTCGAGGAGCTGCTGCAAAATCTTTCCCAGCAGGGACTGCTGGCGCCCGGGGCCTTTGCCCTTTTTGAGCATGCCGCAGCCGATGCAGGTGCTCATCCGGCTTGTTTTAAGACCGTGCGAGAGAAGCGCTACGGCATTACCTCGGTTGACTTGCTGCGCTGGGTGGCCGAGGACGAGAACGGCCATGCTGACGAGAACGAAAATGACGAGGATGTGCCTTCGGAGGACACCCATGAATGACACCATCAACCGCGTAATCGTCCCGGGCACCTTCGATCCCATCACCTTTGGCCATATCGACGTGATCCGCCGAGCTCGCCGTATCTTTCCCAGCGTGATCGTCGCCGTGGCCGAATCGCAGGGTAAAAACGGCGTGGGTACCACCTTTATGCTCGACGAGCGCGTGGCGCTGGCCCGCGAGGCCCTCGGTGATTTGGACGGCGTCGAGGTACTGCCCTTCACCGGCCTGCTGGTCGACTTTGCACGTGAACAGAGGGCGGGTGCCGTCGTTAAGGGTCTGCGCGCCATGACCGACTTTGAGTACGAGTTGCAGCAGGCCGACCTCAACTATCGCCTGGATAGCGAGCTGGAGTCCATCTTTGTCATGAGTGCTCCGCAGTACGGCTATATCTCGAGTTCGGTGGTGCGTCAGATCGCGTCGCTTGGCAGCGACGTGTCGACGTTTGTGCCGCCCAACGTGGTCGAAGCACTCAAACATCGCTTTTCGTGACGTTTTTTATTGCCTGGTGGCATGTGGTAAACTAACACGATGATATGTTACCTATGAAAGGAGACCGGATGCCGGGCGAGAATTTTCCTGGCGACAGGATCGTGAGTCTTGTCGACGAGCTCGAGGGGCTCATCGAAGAGGCTAAGACGCCGTTCGGCAAGAACGCCCAGATGAAGGTTATCGACGCCGACGTCTTCTTTAACATCCTCGATGAGATCCGCATGAGCTATCCCGAGGAGTGGCAGAAGTCCCGCCGTATCCTCAAAGAGCGCGAGGAGCTTATGGCCTCCGCCGCCGCTCAGGCCGATTCCATCATTGCCGATGCTCAGCAGCAGGCGCTCACCATTGCCGGTGAGCAGGAAATTGTCCGCTTGGCACAGCAGCAGGCCGACGACATCCGCGACCGTGCCCAGCAGTACGAGCGCGAGACGCGCTATGCCGCCGAGGATTACGCCGAGCAGGTCTTTACGCACCTCGAGGAGAACCTTAAGAGCCTGACCGGCACCGTCACCCGTTGCCGTCAGCAGCTCAACGAGGGCGCCGCTCAGCAGAACGGTCAGTGGTAATGGCTGAGTTCCCGAGCGTAACCGTCGATCTTTCCGAGCAGCTCGAGTTTCCCGGAGACTCATACCCGCTGACCGGCAAGGTCGATGTCGCCACCTACACGGTGGGCGAGAAGGAGTACCAGCTGCAGGACGGCATTGCCTACGACGTGGTCTTTACCAACGCCGGTACCGGTGTTCTGCTTTCGGGCATGGTCCGCGCTCACGCCACCGGCGAGTGCGATCGCTGCCTGGAGCCCGCCTCGTTTGATATCGCAGGCGAGATCGAGGAGTTCTACCTCTTTGAGGAGCCCGAGGACCCCGAGGCCTACGAAGACGGCTACGAGTTGCTGGGCGAGGATCGCATCGTCGATCTGGGTGAGCCCATCAACGACGCGGTCGTCATGGACACGCCGTTCGTTGTCCTGTGCAAGCCCGATTGCCGCGGCCTTTGCCCCACCTGCGGCAACAATCTCAACGTCGAGCAATGTGATTGCGCCGCCAAGGCGGAGGCCGAATGGGCCGCTGCCACGGAAAATCCATTTGCAGCATTGAAGAATCTCAAGCTTGACGAGTAAAACTGTGGTAGTATCGCTACTTGCGCGTAATCGCCACACTGGATAGTTCATAAGGAAGGTCACTATGCCCGTACCTAAGCAAAAGCAGGGTCGTATCCGCACCCATACCCGTCGTTCCGCCAACATGAAGATCTCGGCTGCGGCTCAGTCCACGTGCCCCCGTTGCGGCGCTGTTAAGCTCCCGCACCACGTGTGCCCCAGCTGCGGTTTCTACAAGGACCGCGAGGTTATCGTTACCGAGTAACTGTATACTCTGGATACGATGCCGTTCCAACTGGAACCACAATGGCCGGCTCAATGAGTCGGCCATTTTTGTATAAGGAGCATATGAAATGAGTAACGTTCGCGTTTGTGTAGACGTTGTGGGCGGAGACGAGAGGCCCCAGGTTGTCCTCGACGGTATCGAGGCTGCGCTCGAGGCAGATTCCGAGATCGAGATTTTGGCCGTCGGTCCCGCCGAAATCGTCAACCCCTTTGCCGCAGCGCATGCCCGCGTGGAGGCTCTGGAGGCCCCCGATGTCATCAGCATGGAGGACGATCCCATCCGCGCCGTGATGACTAAGCGCAAGTCCTCGATCGTGCTTGCATGCCGTGCCATTAAGAAGGGCAATGCGGACGCGTTTTTCTCGGCCGGCTCGACCGGTGCCATGACCGCTGCCGCCACGGCCTACGTCACGCCGTTTAGGTATTTGGCAGAGGGCAAGAAGCAGCCGGTCCGTCCGTGCTTGACCAACGCACTGCCCAATCGTGCCGGTGGCCTGACGGTGCTGTGCGATATGGGCGCCAATCCCGATGTCACGGTGGACGATATGGTGCGCTTCGCCCAGATGGGTGCTGCCTATGCCCGCGTGGTTTTGGGCATCGAGCATCCTCGCGTGGGCCTGCTTGCCAACGGCACCGAGGACGAGAAGGGCTCCAACTTTACCAAGTCGTGCTTCCCGGCCATGAAGGCCGCTGTTCCCGGCTTTGTGGGCAACTGCGAGGGCACCGATCTTACGTCGGGTAATTTTGACGTCGTGGTCGCCGATGGCATGTCGGGCAACATCGCGCTCAAGGCCACCGAAGGCGCTGCCAAGTTTTTGTTGCAGGA
>CATZEP010000099.1 GCA_958418185.1 uncultured Collinsella sp. | reverse complement strand
CGCTCCTCTTTCGTGGCAATCTGCGGCACTTTGACCCCTTAGACGACCTGCGGGGTTAACTTGGTTGAGTTTATCCTGCTTGAATAGTCCGGGCGTGACATTGTTGTCATGTCCGGGCTTTTGTGTTTAGCGCCTTTTTGTTTGGTGACAATGAACTTAGCGAGAACGTGAAGCTAGGAGGCGCTATGTGTACGAGTATTCGATTTACCGATAATTCCGGCCACATGTATCTGGGCCGCAACCTCGACTGGAGCTTTGACTACGGCCAACAGGTTCGCGTGATGCCGCGCGGGTTTCACATTCCGTATTCGTTTATCGACGACGCGACAGCGGCACACGCGGTGATCGGTATGTGCATCGATTATAAGAACTACCCTATGTTCTTCGACTGCGGCAACGATGCGGGCCTCGCCGTGGCGGGCCTCAATTTCCCGGGTTATGCCGAGTATGCCGAGGACCCTGTCGACGGCAAGACCAATATCGCAGCCTATGAGTTTCCCCTGTGGGTGGCAGCGACGTTCTCGACGGTCGACGAGGTCGAGGCTGCGCTGCGCGACACAGTGATTGTTGCCAAATCTGCAGGAGAGGGGCTGGGCGTGTCGCTGCTCCATTGGATTATCGGCGACAGCCAGCGCAGCATCGTGGTCGAGATGATGGCTGACGGCCTGCATGTATACGACGATCCGGTCGACATCCTTGCCAATCAGCCCACCTTCCCGTGGCACATGGAAAACCTGCGCACCTATATTACGGCCACAAGCGATTTTCCGCAGACGGCGACATGGCGTGGCGCCGAGCTCAAGCCCTATGGCGCGGGTGCCGGCATGCGCGGTATTCCGGGTGACTGCTATTCGCCGAGCCGTTTTGTAAAGGCGGCGTACCTCAATGCCAATTACCCGCAAAAGGAGAGCGAGACCGAAAACGTCGTCCGCATGTTCCGTTCACTCGAGGGCGTGGTGATGATTGAGGGGGCGTCCAGGATGGGCGATGGCAAGTTCGAGAAGACTATCTATACCGGATGCTTTAGCGCGCGCACGGGCAATTATTACTACGCGATGTATGGGGATCCGTCGATTCGCTACGTGAGCTTGATGGATGCCGAGGGCGCGAGCCCCGATAGGCTCGTGGTTCCCGAGCCGCGTCGTTCGTAGCCGTTAGCTTTACTGCAATGCAAAGCGGCCCTGCATCTCCCGTGAGATGCAGGGCCGCTGTCGTTGATTTGTGACGTCGCTAGAAGTTGGCGTCGTTGAGCTGGTCGCTCTCGAGGCCGTCGAGCTGTTGTTCGGGCGTATCTGCGACGCTCTCGAGCAGCTCGGTGGGATCGACGTTCATGTCCCTACCGGCCTCGTTGCCATTGACCAAGTCGTCCGAGAAGATGTCGACTTCCATTTCCTCGGCCTCTTCGATCTGAACCTCGAGTGGCACCTGGGTGCGCACAAGTTTGACGGCCGGGCGCATGCGAGCAAAGAGCGGTACGTACTCAATGATGATGGCCGAGTTCTCGAGACCATACCAACGTGCCGGGCTTCCGCAGGCGCGGCGGACGGCGTACTTGATGGCCATGACGCGATGGTCGTTGCGGTTGATGTCCGTTTCGGGGGCAAGCATCTTGCGCAGCATACAAAAACGGAAGTCGCCCACGTTGCCGCGTGTCTCGTAGATGGAGTAGGTGTGATGCTGCGGCGGCAACTCACCCGATGCCATCAGGTCGCCAACGATCTGGCGCAGGTAGGCGTTGATGCGTTGATTGACCTTAAAGCCCAGGTCCAAGCGCACGCGGAATAGGAAGTCTGTGCCAAAGGTCTCGACGGAATACTCGTGCGTATAGGGCTCATCGGTGACATGCACGTTGATGAACCAGTATGCCTTGGCGCGCTTGGGATGCTTATCCAAGATGGAGTAGAGCACGTCGCGGTCGAGCGTGAGCGGGTCGGGACTGTTGGTAAGGAACACCAGATTGTCGGCGAGCACGGGGTAGGTCTCGTCGTTGCGCAGGCGGCCGAGCTGGTCAATGTACTTGGAGACGGGCAGCAGGATCGTCTGCGTGCGCTCGATGGCGGTGCCGCGGCGCCACACGTACATAAGGCCAAACAGCAGCGCGGCCAGGAAGATCATGACGTAGCCGCCGTCAAAGAACATGGTGAGGCACGAAGCGAAGAAGCACAGCTCAATGGCACCAAAGAGCAGGGCGAAGACGCAGGCGCCCAGCTTGTGTTTGAGGATGCCGGCGATGTAGCTCGTCAAAAGCGTCGTGGTCATGAGCATGGTCACGGTAATGGCGAGGCCGTAGGCGCTCTCCATGCGCTCGGAGTTTTGGAACAGCAGCACGATGAAGATACAGCCGACCCACATGATGTTGTTGACGAGCGGAATATAGAGCTGGCCCTTGGTGTCGCTGGGGTAGTGGATGCGCAGATGCGGCATGAGATTGAGACGGGTTGCCTCGGATACCAGCGAGAACGAGCCGGTGATGAGCGCCTGCGAGGCGATGATGGCCGCTACGGCCGAAAGCACGATGGCAAAGGGGCGCAGGGGCTCGGGGAGCATCATATAGAACGGGTTGACGATATCCATCGCGAGCATCTGGGGGTTGGAGTTATTGGCGAGCAGCCAAGCTCCTTGACCCAGATAGTTGAGGATAAGGGCCGCCTTAACAAACGGCCAGGATGCATAGATGTTAGCCTTGCCCACGTGACCCATGTCCGAATAGAGCGCCTCGGCGCCGGTCGTCGACAGGAAGACGAAGCCGAGCACCATGATGCCCGAGTGGTTGATGGGCGAGAACAGGAACATGATGCCGCGGATGGGGTTGAGCGCGCGTAGGATGGACAGGTTGCCGAGCATGTTGAACAGGCCGGCGCCAGCCAAGAACAGGAACCACAGCGTCATGAGCGGCCCGAACAGCTTGCCGATCGACGAGGTGCCGGCGCGCTGCATGGCAAACAGGCCACAGATAATGATGATGGTGATGATGATGACGTTGGTCTGGCCGTCACCCAAAAGCGCATGGCCCCACTCGATAGTGCGCAAGCCCTCGATGGCCGTGGTAACCGTGACGGCGGGGGTGAGGATGCCGTCGGCGAGCAGCGCCGCGCCGCCGATCATGGCGGGAAGGATCAGCCACGGCGCCACTTTGCGCACCAAGCTAAACAGGGCGAAGATGCCGCCCTCGTTGTGGTTATCGGCCTTCATGGCGATAACCACGTACTTGACCGTGGTCACGAGCGTCATGGTCCAGATGACGAGCGAGAGTGCGCCCAAAATCATGTCCTCGCTGACGGTGCCGATGCCGCCGTTGTTGGCGACGATTGATTTCATGGTGTACATAGGGCTCGTGCCGATGTCACCGTAGACGACGCCGAGCGTTACGAGCAGCATGCCAGCGGAGAGGGGAATGGCTCCATGCCCGCCTTGACCACGCTGGTCTTGGGGGCTTGCCTCCAGTTTGTTGTGTGCCACGTGGACTCCCTTAGACATCCGGCCCTGCAAAGGGCAGCAGACCTTTATGCCATCTTTATACATATAAGAGCAGTTTGGCACATCGGGGTGTTTTAGACAATAATCCCCATCTGGGGATTATTCATGTACGCAGGTGGCATTTCAAAGCAGGGGCTGTTAGGCGCGTGCTGCCTGAGCGATGCTGGTCTTGGCACCTGCGCGTTTGCCGGCGAGTTCGCAAAAGATCGCGCCGCCGATGATAAGTGCGGCACCCATCAGACGGATCGGCGTTATGGCTTCGCCTAAAAGGACGGCCGAGAACACGACGGCCGAAAGCGGCTCGAGGTAGCCGACGACCGCGACAGTCTGGACGGGCAGCTTGGCGACAGCACTAAAATAGAGCAGGCAGCCAATGCCGGTGTTGACGACGCCGAGCATGACGACGGCGCGCCAATCAATACCGGCGGCGACGCCGACGGACAGGAATGAGGGGGCGCCCTGCGTGATGAGCGTGAGGACCAGCGCGGTCACAAAGGCGGCGCTCACCTGGAGCGTGGAGTTTTCGAGGCCTTCGATGTGTGGCGCACCCTTGCTGGCGATGACCATCAGCGCATAGCAAAATGCCGAGGCGATGCCGCAGGCGATACCCGCAATGGGCATATTGCCGCCTAGACCTTGCGCTGCAATGAGAAAAGCGCCGCAGGCGACGGCGATAAACCCGGCGATTTTGCCGCCGGTCAGCTTTTCGCCAAAGATGAGTGGGGAGAGGGCCATGACGATGATGGGGCCGCAGTAGTACAGCAGCGAGGAAACGCCGACGCCGATCGTCTGGTAGGCTCGGAACAGAAAAATCCAGCTGGCGCCCAGCGCGGCTCCCGAGAGGAGGAGGGCTGCGGCTTCGCGGGGGCGAGATGGCGCCTGCAACTTATGGCGTTGGGTGATGGCGAGGATGGTGACAAGCGAGAGTGCGCCCAAAAACGTGCGCAGGAGCACGATATCGGAGCTCGGCAGCGCGATGGCGGCGGCGATGATGCCGTTGGAGCCAAACAACAGCAATGCTGCTAAGTACGTAAACAGTCCGTTGTTCATACGCTGACATCCCCTCTATATCCGAGCATGTTCACTATGGGTGAACTGGCTATAGAAGAAAAGCGAATATAATTCATAGATAACATGACAAAATCTCATGCATATGTGGAGGGGTGCCGTGGAAACGAATATTCAAAAGATGCAGGTGCTGCTTGAGACCGTGCGCGCCGGAAGTTTTACGCGCGCCGCCGAGCGGCTGAGCTATTCGCAGTCGGGCGTGAGCCGTATGGTGGCCGATCTCGAGGCCGACTGGGGCTTTAAAGTGCTCGATAGAAGCCGCGAGGGCGTAGTGCTTTCTGCCGATGGGCGGCAAGTTATGCCGGCGGTCGAGGCGTTGTGCGAGGAATTTGTTCGTTTGCAGCGACGGGTGGATGAGATGTGTGGGCTCATGCGCGGCAAAATCTGCATCGGTACGTTTTCGAGCGTGGCGACCCACGTGCTGCCGCCGGTGATTGCGCACTTTCGCGCCGATCACCCGGACGTCGATTACGAGCTGCTGATGGGTGATTACTCCGAGATTGAGCAATGGGTGGCGGAAGGTCGCTGCGACCTGGGCTTTATTCCGCGCGAACCACGCGGCGCCGGCATGGCGTCGCGGCCGTTGGTGCAAGATGAGTTGATGGCCGTGGTGCCAGCGGACTCCTCGCTTGCTACCGCGGAGGTCGTTTCCCTTGCCGATTTGGCCAACGAGCAGTTTATTCTGCTGGAACGCGGTAGCGACGACGAGATTACGCCGCTGTTTCGCCGCGCGGGCCTGGCGGTACGCTCTAAGCTGTCGACCTGGGATGATTATGCGATTATGGCCATGGTCGAGGACGGTCTGGGCGTGAGCATTCTTCCGGCGCTCATCTTGCGCCGCTGCCAGTTCGATGTTGCCGTGCGCCCGCTCGAGGGACATCCTCATCGGCAGATCAACGCCATATACCGCACCGCTGACGTTTCGCTTGCGGCGGCTCGTTTCCTTGAATATCTCTAAAAGCGCGAAAGCCCTCGCCCTTACTCCGGGTCG
>CATZEP010000098.1 GCA_958418185.1 uncultured Collinsella sp. | reverse complement strand
GCCACCGAGAGCGTCTCTTCGGTGGACTGCGAACGCACCGAATCGGGATTGAGCGTCAAATAGATAAAAATGCACAGAAAGATGCACAGCAGTGCGCAGGCGACCACGGTCGCGATCGGCTCGATTCCAGTCGCCAGGGCAAAAATAAAGTACACCAGCACGCAAATGGCGCAGACAACGGCGATCACGCGAAAGATTGATATTGAATTATCGCGCTGGGCGCGGCGGTCGATCATTCAGTCCCCTCCAGGATGCTGGTCAGTTGTGCGTCGTGCCAGAGCCCGTCCATGATCTTGGGCCAGAAGCTCTGGAAACGCAGGTAGCTTGCGGCGTTTTGGCGCGCGTAGGTCTTGGCCTCGTCAATACCGTGACGCCAAATGCGCAGGTATCCCTCGTGCTCGCGGGTAAACATGCTGCGGACCATGGCGGTTTTGCGCACGCGGTCGTCGAGCTCGCGCGAAATCCACGGGCCCGGATAGGGCATGAGCGACGCGGCCGTGACGGGAACGAGCTCCTGCTGGTGCGCGGCAAATGTCAGCTTGGCACGCTCGTAGTACCAACGGTACACATCCTGCATAAAGCGCGGCGAGCGCTTCTCGGACTCGGGCGGCAGGTGACGAACGACCCACTCGTTGTCAAACCACACGTCGTAGCCAAACATGCGCATGTTAAAGAGGTAATCTAGGTCCTCGCCTCGGGTGATAAACGGGTCAAACGCCACACGGGTAAAGGCGCGGGCATGAAGCGCCACAAGGCCGCCGCACACGTAGTTTGAACGCGAAATACGGGTGCCCGAGAGCGCCTTTTTCATCCAGCGATTAAACTCGATGCGTTTGGTCCACCAACGATGGCAAATGCCCACCTTGTCTGTGGGCGCCAACGGCGATCCGTCTCGATCGTAAAAGTAACCGCTCTTAACCAAAATCGGCAGGCCTTGACGCGTCTGCTGGCCCAGTGCATAGGTCGCGCGCTTCATAAAGTCGGCATCGATAACGGTCTCGTCGTCATCCAAAAAGACAACGGCATCGTGGCCGAGCACCGCAGCGCAGGCAAGCCCCATATTGCGAATGGCGCCGTATCCGCGCAGGCTCACGCACTCGCCCGAGCCCTTGGGAGCAATCTGCGCCACACGGTCGGCGATACGCGATGCCTGGTTGTTGGTAACCACGGTGACCTTGAGTGTAGGGTGCGCGTCGACGATTTCGTGGACGCGCTTCGACACATCAGCCGTGACCGAGATGGGGCAGACCACCAAAAGGATAATCCTCGGAATGTCGCGCACCTGCTCGAGCGAGGCCAGGCAGCGGTCGAGCTCGGGATTGGTGGCGTTGAGCTTCGTCGAGTGGTCATAGACGCCGGGAGCGTTTGCATGGGCCTCGTCGTCTGCCCAATATGTTGGAATCACAACCGTGGCGTTCATGCCTTCCCTCCCTGCAACACAAAAAACGGGGCGCCGCCAAACACAGGCGACGCCCCGCGACCTAGCTGATTCCATCATACCCACTTGGGCAAATCATTGCTCGCAAGTCGCAATGTTTATTGCGGATAACCCCAAAAGAGTACCGCGGACAGGCCCAATAGCCGCTCGCTCCTATGCGGTCTGCTCTGCCGCCTGAGTCATGCGGGACAGGCGAACCAGCAGCATAAAGCCAACGACTAGCAGCACGCCAATGGAAAGGACGCCCAGTGACGGGTTGCCGGTCAGCGAGGTGACGACCGACACCAGGAAAGTGCCCATGACGCTTGCATAACGACCAAAGATGTCAAAGAAGCCGTAGTACTCGTTGGACTTTTCCTTGGGGATAATGCGGCCAAAGTAGCTACGGCTGAGCGCTTGCACGCCGCCCTGGAACAGGCCGACCATAATGGCAAGCACCCAGAATTCGAAGGCGGTCTTTAGGAAGAATGCGGCGAACAGCACAATGCCCATGTAGGCGGCAACGGCCACCAGGATCATGTTGAGCGTGCCCACGCGTCTGGCGAGCTTGCCGTAGATGATGGCAGACGGAAAGGCCACAAACTGCGTAACGAGCAGCGCCAGCACCAGCTGGGTCGAGTCGATGCCTAAAGCCGAGCCGTAGCTGGTAGCCATGGAAATGACCGTGTGGACGCCATCGATATAGAAGAAGAACGCGATCATGTAGACCAGCACGGTCTTGTTGTGGGCGATCTCGCGCATGGTGTGTCCGACCTCGGAGAACACACCGCCCACGATGTGGCCGATGGTGTCCTCGGGACCGCGCTCGCGACCGTACTTTTGCTTATAGGTGCGAATGAGCGGCAGGGTAAAGATGAGCCACCAGGCACCAGTGATGATAAACGACAGACGCGTTGCCAGCATGGTGGGGACGCCAAGAGCGGGGCCACCCATGATGAGCGCCAGGCAGATGATGAACGGCACGGTGGAACCGATGTAGCCCCAGGCATAGCCCGAGCTGGACACGGCGTCCATGCGCTCGTCGGTGGTAATGTCGGGCAGCATGGCGTCGTAGAACGTCATAGAAGAGTTAAGGCCGATGGTGCACAGCACGTACACGGTCAAAAATGCCATGGCAGACATTGGGATAGCCTGAGCCAGGCAAAGCACCAGGCCCGTGAGGAAGAAGCCCAAGAAGAACTTAATCTTGTTACCGGCGTAATCGGCAAGCGCGCCCAGAATGGGCATGAGCATGGCAATGACCAGCGAGGCGATCGTCTGAGCGTTGCCCCAAGCGACCACCAGGTCTGCCGAGGAAGCACCGGTATTGATGGCGTTAAAGTAGATGGGCACCACCGAGGTATTGAGCAACACGAGGGCCGAATTGCCCACATCGTACATAACCCAGTTACGCTCGAGCTTGGTGTATTTCATGGACAGGGCCCCTTCGTATTCGCCCGATATGCAGTTAGTTCATCGTACCCCAATTGCACAGAAGCGCTGGTAAGGATTCGGCAAAGGGGCACGCACGGACCCTACTCCTCGCGGTCGAACTCCTCGTCGGCGTCGAGTACGCGGCCGCTATAGTTGATATGGCCGGTCACGGCATCCATGTCACCGGTCTCGATAAAGCGGGCAACGGTGAGCTCGTAATCGGTCAGCGCGCGCTCAAAGACCTCGGGGAAGCTCTCGGTCGAGACCTCATCGGTAAAGGGGTTCTTCCATGTCAGGTGGCCCAGGTTACCGGTGCGCTCGGGCAGCTCCGTCGTCACGCGGTGCGCAAGGCCGTCGAGCAGCGAATAATCGTGCACCAAGCCCTCGAGCAGGGCAATCGCGCGCGTCTTGGCCGAACCGGCTGGCTCGATAGTGCGGTAGAGCAGCTGCATGTCCGAGACGGCGCCGGCGTACTCCCCCACCGGGATGTCGATACCGTACACGCGCCCGGCGACGTAGCTCATCAGCACGCCGGCAACGCGATTGATGCGGTCGGTAGTGACGATCTCGCCCGCCGGCGGATAATCCTCGACCGTGGCCCCGTCACGTTTGAGCTGCAGCATCAGCACGTCCAAGTCGCTTTCGAGCACGGCATGAACTTGACTGCCCGAAGCCTCGAGCTCGGGATCGGACTCGACAATGCCAAACTGCTGCTCGTAGACAAAGGGATGGGCATTGCGATCGAGCACATAGTGAGACAGCAGGCCCAGCGCAAAGGCGCGACCCAGATTGGCGTCGCGCGGCTGCAGGTGCGACACGCCGTCGCGCAGGCACGAGAACTGGCGCGACATGCGCGAGCGGTGCATGACCTGAGCAAGCGACGTGCAGTCGGAAATGCGCGGCGTGAGCATGTGGAAGAAGAACGGGTCGGGACCTTGGTTTCCCAGGATAAAGGCGATGCGCTCCTCGTCGGACGTGATAACGCCCTGCGGAAGACGGTCGATGCTTTCCTCGCCAAACAGATGATGCGTAATGAGCGCGGGCATAATAATCCTTTCGATTTCATTCGATGTCACCCATTATGCCCACCGCACGGTCATGCCAAACCTGCGGCGGTAAACGATGATATGCAGACTGCCTACGCAAGCCCCAAGTGCGCCTTGACCTCGGCTGCGCGACGACGGGACACAGGCACCGTCGAGGTTACGCGATCGAGCCTGAGCTCCATAAGACCCGTGGAACCGATCTCGACATTATGCACGTCTTCCAAATTGACCAGATAACTGCGGTGGACACGGATAAAGCCCTCGGAGGCCAGGCGCCGCTCGAGCGAGGAAATCGACTCATTGATCAGGTATGTTCCCTCGGCGCAGACGGCGTTGCAAAAATCGGCGCGCGCCTCAAAGTAGCAGACATCCGTCACGGGAATGAACACCCTTTTGCCCCCACGATCCACCGTCAGGCGCAAAGGCTGGCGCGGAGCATGGACGACACGGCGAGCGCCCAGGGCGGTCTCGATCTTGTCGAGTGCCTTTGACAAGCGGGCATCCTCGACCGGTTTGACGATGTAATCGACAGCATCGAGGTTATAGGCATCAGCCGCATACTCGGCAAATGCCGTCACAAACACCACGACTGGCGGCGTCTTTAGGTTCTGCAGCGTCTCGGCAAGCTCAATTCCCGAGCGACCGGGCATGGTAATGTCTAAAAACAGCACGTCGGGCTTGTTCGACAGAATCGACTCCACGGCTTCGGTGACATTGCCCGCTTCGGCAATCTGTCCCACACGCGTATCCTTTTCCAACAGATAGCGTAGCTCAGCCCTAATGGGAGGCTCGTCATCAACCACCAAGATGTTCCAGCCTTCGGACATATGCGCTTCCCCTCTTTTTCTCTCAATCCAACCGCGTGCTACACCGTTAGCGGCGCCGGCTCATGCGGCTCGCCGTTCAACTCAACGATGACCTGCGTTCCCACGCCCTCCTGGGACTTCACGCGCATGCCGGAATCTTCTCCGTAAAAGAAATGGATGCGCTGAAGCACGTTGAAGAGCGCCAAGCCGCAACCTCGCTTGATGGAGCCGTCGGCGGTAATGCTCTCGGGCTCCTCTCGGCGATGCTGCTCAAACAGATGCGCGCAGACTTCTTCGCTCATACCGATGCCGTCATCTTCGACGATGATCTCCAAGCCGTCATCGGTCTCAAAAGCCCTAACACGAATAGAAAGCGGCTCGGTCTCGCGCTGCGCATGCTTGATGCAGTTTTCGAGCAGCGGCTGCAAGATAAACGGCGGTACCAGGCTGTCGTGCACCTCAAAGTCGATGTCGACCGAAACGCGCAGACGGCCGTCGCCATACCGGGCCTGCATAAGATTGATATAACGAGTGCCCTGTTCCACCTCGTGCTCGAGCGTGGTGAGCGTATCGGAATCAGAAAGCGTCTGACGATAGTAGTTGGAAAAGTCGATCAGCAGCGATCGCGCCTTGTCGGGCTCGGTTCGAACGAGCGACACGATCGTGCTAATGGTATTGAATAGAAAGTGCGGGTCGACCTGCGACTGCAGGGCGCGAAGCTCAACGCGAGCCGTGAGCTCGTCCTGGCGCTCGAGCTCAAAGCTCGCGAGCTGCGTGGAGATGAGATCGGCAAAGCCCGAGGCCAACGCCGTCTGGCGCATATCAATGCTGCTCAGGCGGGGATAGTACAGCTCGAGCGTACCCACGCAATGTCCGCGCACGGTAAGCGGCGCGACGATGCCGGCGCGCAGGCGGGGAAAATAACCGCCCGTCTCATTGGAGGTGTCGCGCG
>CATZEP010000097.1 GCA_958418185.1 uncultured Collinsella sp. | reverse complement strand
TGGATGAGCTGCTGAAAGACGGCGCCCCGTCGGGTCAGTCAGTCTCGGTCGACCCGAGGCCCCTCGACGGCGCCGTCCCGGCCAACCCGCTGCAAAAGCTGCTGTTCAAGATTATGTATTCCAAACAAGACGATTATGAGGCACAGCTGCGCAGCATGGGCCTATTGGACAACGATGCTTTCACCTGCACCTGCTACCAGCCCGAGGTTGGCAATCGACCTCGGCGTGGCGACATCCTAAGCTGGGCAGAAAGCAGCGCCGTGGTCTTTGCCAACTCCGTGCTGGGCGCTCGCTGCAATCGCAACTCCGGCATCATCGAGATGTTCGGCTCAATTGCCGGCTTTGTCCCGGAATTCGGCCTGCTCACCGATGAGGGCCGCAAGGCGACCTGGATCATCGAAGTCGATTGTAAGCGCAAGCCCGAAGCGCAAGTGCTTGGCAGCGCCATTGGCATGAAGGTGATGGAAGACGTCCCTTACATTAAAGGCCTCGACCGCTGGCTTGGCCGCGAACTCACACCCGGCACGCAGGACTACCTTAAGGACATGGGCGCCGCCAGCGCATCGAACGGCGCTGTCGGGCTCTACCACGTGGACGGCATCACGCCCGAGGCCGTCGAACAAGGCGAACAACTCATAGCACCAGACGCCCAAATCTATCGCATTGACGACACCGAGCTGGAACGCATCCGCTCGAGCTACCCCGTTATGTGGAAGAACCCGGGCGCGCGCCCCAAGCTTGCCTTCATCGGCTGCCCCCACCTCTCGTCTGCACAACTCGCCCACTGGGCAGACGCCATCTGCGATGGGCTGAGCGCCTCCGGCAACTGCCGCGTACAAGTACCCACCGTACTGACCGCCGCCCCATCCGTGGCAGACGCCTTCCGCAAGACTGCGGCATACAGGCGCCTCTCGACTACCGGCGCCGTCGTCTCGAGCATCTGCCCGCTTATGTACACCAACAACCCGCTGTGCGGCAGCATGCCCATCATCACCAACTCCAACAAGTTGCGTACATACTCGGCATCGCGCTACTACACCGACGACGAGGTGCTCGCCTACGTCACCACCGGAAAACAAATCAAATAGGAAGGCGACTCCTCATGGAAAAAATCTTTCACGGCCGCGTCGTTGTCCCCGGAACTGCCCACGCCAAGGCACTTGTCTCTCACGGAGGGCTCAACACACTCGCATCGTTTCAGAAGGCACTGATGTTTGGCGACAAAAAGGCCACGTGTTCCGACCAAAACAATCCCGACTTGTACGGCAAACCTTTGGCGGGATGTGCCTTGTGCCTTCCGCAGACTATCGGCTCCACCACAGGCGGCATGGTGCTCTTCTGCGCCACCAAAATGGGGCGCCAACCCGCATGCCTGCTGTTTTCCAAACCCATTGACAGCCTTGCCGCCGCTGGCGCGATCCTCTCGGGTGTATGGACCGACACCCCCATGCCCACCATTGACAACCTGGGCGATGAGTTTCTCGATGCTGTGTCGACGGGAGACGCCATCACCGTGACCGAAGACGGCACGGTCATCGTCGGCTAAGGCTATCCGACCCGCCGCCCGCAGATGAACAACGTGTTTCGCCATTTCCCACGCGCGGTGCGGGCGATAATCTTGACGTATTCGATATACAACACGAAAGGAGTCCCACCATGGGAGCATCGGTATCGGTCGCACAGGGCGCGCCTCTTGATGCAGGCACCTACAAGGCAGACGAGGCAGCCGTCGAGCGCTTTTGCGAATTGCTGCGCATCCCCACCGTTTCGCGTGAGAACATCGCCGAGCGCGACGATGAGCCCTTCAGCCAGTGGATTCCCACGCTTCAGCGACTTTATCCGCATTTCTTTAAAGTCGCCGAGCTCACACGCGTCGACGACTTTGGCATGCTCCTGCGTTGGCCTGGCGCCGATTCCGCCTTGGACCCCATCGTCATGATGGCGCATCAGGACGTCGTGCCCGTCGAGGGCCAAGACTGGAAGCACGATCCCTTTGGAGCCGAGATCTTCGACGGCGAGATCTGGGCCCGCGGATCACTCGACACCAAGTGCATCGTCTCGGCTTTCTTCGAGGCCGCCGAGCATTTGATTGCCCAGGGCTTCGTTCCCCCGCGCGATGTCTGGTTCTTCTCGAGCGATGGCGAGGAAATCGCCGCGCCTACTGCAACCCATGCAGTGCAGTGGCTTCGCGAGCACAACATCCATCCCTATATGGTGCTCGATGAGGGTGGCGCCGTGGCAACCGACGCCCCGCTCGGCGTCACCGAACCCGTTGCCATGGTAGGCGTGTCCGAGAAGGGCCACGTCGACCTTACCGTCACGGCGCGCGCCGACGGCGGCCATGCCTCTACGCCTGCGGCAAACGATGCCTGCCGTCTTCTCTGCCGTGTATGCGAGACTATCTCGGCCAACCCCGGCAAGCCGCAGCTCACGCCCGCCGTCGAGGCCACACTGACCGAGCTTGGTGCCCGCGGCAGTGCGACGTTTCAGGCAATCTTTGGCAACCTCTGGCTCACACGCCCCGCGGTTACCAAGATTATGGCCGCCAGCCCCGAGACCTCGGCCATGCTGCGCACAACCTATGCGCTTACGCAGCTCGAAGGCTCCAACGCGCACAACGTGCTGCCACCAGCTGCTCGCGCCAACTTCAACGTGCGCATCGCTCCGTTCGAGACCATCGCCGATGCCGTTGAGCGCGCCCGCAAGCTCGCCGCCCAGCAGTGCCGTGCCTCGGGCGTAAGCCCCGACCATATCACCGTCGAAATCAACGAGGCGATTCCCTACACCGAGCCCGCGCCCATCTCGCCTTACGAAGACGATGCCGCCTTCAACTACATCCATCGCTGCGTGTCGGGTGTCTATCCCGAGGCCGGCTTTGCTCCCTACGTGCAGAACTCCTGCACCGACTCGCGCGAGTTCAACGAGATCTGCGATCGCGTCTACCGCTTCTGCGGCTTTATCTACTCGGGTGAGGCGCGCAAGCTCATCCATGCCGCCAACGAACGCATCGGCGTCGACGTCTACAAGCGCGGTATCGAATTCTATGTGGCGTTTCTCGCCAACCTTGGACAACTGTAGGACGGGAGGGCCGACATCGCCCCTCCCCGCTTTTACCGACCAGGAGAACCAGCATGACCCAACCAAATCTTAAGCGGGCGGCCCGGCTCGACACCAAGGCCGTCGCCCTCGCCTCCCTACCCTTTATGGGCATGATCAGCTTTTGGCAGGTCTACGACGGCATCGTTCCCAAGATGCTCACAGGGACCTTTGGCCTATCCAACTCGCTCACCGGCGCGATCATGGCCATCGATAATGTCTTTGGCCTGTTCCTGCTTCCGCTCTTTGGCATCCTCTCGGACCGCTGCGCAAGCAAACTCGGGCGTCGAACGCCCTTTATCTTGGGCGGCTCCGCGGTGGCAATGCTCTCCGTCCCGCTCATCGCGATCGCCAACAACATGGGCAGCCTACCTCAGCTCATTGGCGCGATTATCCTCACGCTTTTGGCAATATGCGCCTACCGCACCATGACGGTTGCCATTGTGGCCGATATTACGCCTCGCCCACTTCGAACCAAGGCGGACTCAATCGAAAAGATCGTCGGCTATGCGGGAACGGGTCTTATGCTCGTCGCCATCTCGGTCATGGTTCCCAAGGCCGACAAACCTGATTATCTTCCGCTCTTTATCTTGCAGGCCGCCTTTATCCTCGTGTCAGCCGTTGTCTACGGCATCTTTGTCCGTGAGCCCGCCCTCGTCGAAAAGATGCGCGAGAAATCGCTGTCCATGGGCATCGACGAGGACCAGATTGACAAAGATGACTCCCCCGAGGCCGGCGGTAAGGAACGCGTTGCAGACACCGACGTGCGTCGCTCCATCATCATGCTGCTCGCCGCAACGTTTTTCTACTACATGAGCTATAACGCCATGACCACCAATATCAGCCGTTATGCCGATTTGTTCTACGGCATGGAGGGCGGTTCCTATGCCATCATCAATATCGTGACGATTGCAGGCGCGCTGCTAAGCTACGTACCCCTGGCAAACCTTTCGCTCAAAATCGGCCGCAAAAAGGTCGCCCTGGGCACCGCCGTCATCATGGTTTTGTGCCCCGCGCTTCTTTGGCTGGCACCCGGTTTCTCGCCCGTGTTGTACGGCGTCTTTTTGTTGATGGGCGTCGCGCTGGGCGGCGTGGACCTGTGCGTGTACACGATGATTCTGGAGTGCTGCAGCTCCCAAAGCGTGGGCCGCTACTCCGGTTACTACTACACCGTGAGCATGGCGGCTCAGGTGGCGACACCGATTCTCTCCGGCATCGTCATGGACGTGGCGCCGTCGATGCTCTTCGCCTACATCACGGCAATGGGCATGATTATGGCCGCAAGCATTGCCGCTGCCAAGCACGGCGATGCCATCTTGATCGACGAGGTCGCTCGCCGCGAGGCAGCAAAGTAGGAGACCGAATTAACTACCGTGCGAAAGGGGTCGGGTGGGCAAAGCGCCCATCCGACCCCTTTTTCGTTTCATCCTCAAGAAGCTTGCCGAAGCCTACCCCACCGTGACGGATTCCCCGGTAAAGGCACTGATCATCAACAGGACAAAGAACACCAGGTAGCTGACACTCAGCAGGTACGCAATGATCAGAAAGAAGACCCATCCGACATTGGTGTTACCGTCGGCACGGCGTTGCTCGCGATTGCGGCAGAGCCAAATCGTCACGCCAATGGCCACAATCAACAGCACAAGTGCCGCTGCCGCCAGTCCAGCAAGCGCAAACATCACGCCAATGCTCACAGCAATAACCGGGAGCAGCAGCAAGCCGCACCCACACCCACCAGGACTAAACACGGCAGACTGCCGGCGTCGTTCCATCGTCACTCCAACCTCAACATCTTTGAGCGCTACAACGCAACGGCCTGCTGAACGGGAACGATCTTATCCAGTTCCGGTTCGATGCGCCTCTTCTCTGCCTCGAGATCAAACGCCATCTGGGCTCGAAGCCAATAGCCATCCGTCAGGCCAAAGTAGCGGCAAAGACGAAGATCGGTGTCAGCCGTAACACGACGCCTTCCCAAAATAATCTGCCCAATACGCTGAGCCGGAATCCCGGTCTCCTTAGCAAGGCGATATTGAGAAATACCCATAGGGACAAGAAATTCCTCTTTGAGAAGCTCGCCGGGGGCCACCGGCGACAACAAGCCAGCATCAGTTTTGTCACTTGTGATAATCGACGATTTCAACATTCCAAGCCATCCCCTGTCTCCACTCAAAACAGACCCGATAGCGCTCATTGACACGGATGCTATATTGACCGGCGCGATCGCCCTTCAGCGCTTCAAGACGATTGCCCGGAGGGACGCGGAGGTCATCAAGAGAAACGCAGACCTGAAGCTGTCGAATCTTCCTCAAAGCAACACGCTCAAAGGGAGCAAACTTCTTGACCCGAATACCCATAGCAAAGTGCTCGGTATCTCTGTCTTTATAGGATGCAATCATAGTATCGCCTTGCGTTAATAACGTCAAACGTTTCTATAGACTTACACCTAAATTATAGCAAACATTTGTTCGTATTTTCTGAGTAAATTACACAGAGACCCAATCAAGCGAAAGCAGTCGCTTGTAGACGTCGAGGCCTTCGAGCAGGGTCTTCTCGTCAAAGGGGATGGTGTCGGTATGCAGGGGGC
>CATZEP010000096.1 GCA_958418185.1 uncultured Collinsella sp. | reverse complement strand
GATGAACTTGGCCTCGGCATCGTCACGAGAGAAGCCGAAGGTCGTCTGGGTGAGGTCATTGGTGCCAAAGCAGAAGAAGTCAGGATGCTGCGCGATCTCGTCGGCAACCATGCAGGCACGCGGCAGCTCGAGCATCGTGCCCACGGGAATATTGAGCTCGACGCCCTCCTCGGCGGAAACCTCGGCGATCACGCGCTCGATGACTTCGCGAGTCTGAACGTGCTCGGCCGTAATGGAAACGAGCGGAACCATGATCTCGGGGCGCGGGTCGACGCCCTCCTTGATAAGGCGGGCAGCAGCCGTGGCCACGGCGCGAACTTGCATGAGTGGCAGGTCGCTGAAGACGACGGACAGGCGCACACCGCGCAGGCCGAGCATCGGGTTGGACTCGACCATGCCGTCGATACGACGCAGGCGGGTGCGCAGAGCGGCAAGCTCTTCCTCGTTGGCGCCAGCGGCTTCCTTCTTGGTGATGGCGACCTCGAGCTCGCGTGGATTATCCAGGAACTCATGAAGCGGCGGATCGAGCAAGCGAACGACCACATCGCGACCGGACATGGTCTTGAACATCGCCAGGAAGTCCTCGGTCTGAACCTTGAGCAGGTCGGCCAGGGCCTGCTGTTTCACGGCCTCATCGTCAGACAGGATAAAGCTCTGGATGATGTTCTTACGGTCGCCCAGGAACATATGCTCGGTGCGGCACAGGCCAATGGCCTCGGCACCAAACTCGAGGGCGAGCTCGGCGTCCTCGGGGTTGTCGGCGTTGACGCGCACATGGTTGGCGTGGCCACAGGTCTCGTCCAGACGAATCTCGTCGGCCCAGGACAGGATGGTGTCCAGGTCGCCGGTGAGCTCGGCGGAGACCAAATCGACAGCGCCGTCGACGACGATACCCTGGGTGCCGTCGATGGAGATGACATCGCCCTCATGCAGCACGCGGTCGCTGCCCTCGATGCGCACGACCTTCTCGGCGGCGTCGATATGGAAGCGCTCGACGCCGCAGACGCAGGGCGTGCCCATACCGCGAGCGATAACGGCGGCATGGCTCGTCTTGCCACCGTGGCTGGTCAGGATACCCTCGGCGGCGACCATGCCCTTCAGGTCATCGGGGTTGGTCTCCCAGCGAACCAAAATGACCTTGTGGCCCTCATTGGCGCGCGCGACGGCATCATCGCTCGAGAACACGACTTCGCCCACGGCGGCACCAGGGCTGGCGTTAAGACCGCTGGCCAGAGCCTCATACTTCTTGGAGGCATCAAACTGCGGGTGCAAAAGCTGGTCGAGCTGGGCGGGATCGATACGGGCCACGGCCTCCTCGCGGGTGATCAGGCCCTCCTCGACCATTTCGATGGCGATGCGCAGGGCAGCAGTGGCAGTGCGCTTGCCCACGCGAGTCTGGAGCATCCAGAGCTTGCCCTGCTCGATGGTGAACTCAATATCGCACATATCGCGGTAATGGTCCTCGAGCGTCAGGAACACGCGCTCGAGCTCTTCACCAGCGGACTCGAGGCCCGGGGTGGTCTTGAGGTCGGCGATGGGCTCGGTGTTGCGGATACCGGCGACGACGTCCTCGCCCTGGGCGTTTACCAAAAAGTCACCGTAGAACTCCTTGGTGCCGTCGGCCGGGTTGCGCGTAAAGGCGACGCCGGTCGCAGAGGTCTCGCCCTTGTTGCCAAAGGCCATGGCCTGCACGTTGACGGCGGTGCCGAGCTCGTCGGAAATGCCATGCTGCTTGCGGTAGATGCAGGCGCGCTCGTTCATCCAGCTGCCAAAGACGGCCTGGATGGCAAGGCGCAGCTGGAGCTCCGGATTATGCGGGAAGACGGGCTTGCCGTCGGCAACGTCGAGCTCGGGATACAGGGCGGCCTCAACGTTGTCGGAGAAGATGCTCTTAAAGGTCTCGACGAGCTCCTGCAGGTCTTCGGCCGAAAGCTCGGAATCGACACGAACGCCGGCGACCAGGCGGGCCTGAGTCAGGGCGTTCTCGAACAGGTCGGCGTCAACACCCATAACGACGTTGGAGAACATCTGGATAAAGCGGCGGTAGCTATCCCAGGCAAAACGCGGGTTTTGCGTCTGGGCGATGAGACCCTGGACGGAATCGTCGTTGAGGCCCAAGTTGAGGACCGTGTCCATCATGCCGGGCATGGAGAACGGAGCGCCCGAGCGAACCGACACGAGCAGCGGATCGGAGGCGTCGCCGAGCTTCTTGCCGCAGCGGGCCTCGAGGTCGGCCTCGGCGGCAACGATCTCATCGAGTGCGCCTTCGGGCCAGACGTTGCCGGCACTGGAGTACTCGACACAGGTCTGGCAGGTAATGGTAAAGCCACCGGGAACCGGCAGACCGATGCGGCTCATCTCGGCAAGGTTTGCGCCCTTGCCGCCAAGCACGAAGTTCATGGACTTGTCGCCCTCAGTGACACAGGTGCCCTGGGCGTCGGTTCCAAAACGGTAAACCCTCTTGCAATCGCTCACGATACTTCCCCTTCCATGCGCTCTCGCGCACGACCTTGGTGACGAATCGACCCGCCGGATGCGGGCCGTGAGGGAACTATACGGCGGACGTTGAGCGGGCTTGCGTAGAGGGCGAGGGGTTTGGTAAACGTGATAAATGCGGCGGTAAACGGTAGGTAAAGGTGGTTACCTTATGAAGATACCACTGCAAGAAAATTGCAGGTCAAATGCAAGTTCTTTGCTAAATCGCTTTACCAATATCGTGCATTATTTTTAGATAGTATTTTAAGGACGGTGAATTTTTAGCTACCCCAATGAGTTAGCTTTGCTGACCTCGGCGGGCGGCGCGGCGGGCACGGGCTTCTTGGATTTCCATCAAATGACCGATGATCTCGGAGGCGCTCTCCTCAATCGCTTTGCCATCGGTACGCACCACAAAGCAGCCCAGACGCTTCATGAGGGCACGGGCTTCCTCGAGCTCGCTGCGCACGCTCTCGGGCTCGGCATAGGAGCCGGCGACGGCGCGAGCATAGTCATCGCCCAAGCGGCTATCGCGAATCTCAGAGATGACGTCAACGGTCGAAATCAGGCCAAACAACCGCATCGGGTCAATCTCGTAAATAGACTTCGGCGGCTCCATGCCATGTGCCAACGGAACATTGGCAACCTTGTAGCCCTGATAGGCCAAATACATCGACAGCGGCGTCTTGGACGTGCGCGATACACCCAGCAGCACGATATCGGCCCCCGACAGATCATCGGAACCGCGCCCGTCATCGTGCTCAACGAAATACTCCATGGCCTCGATACGATGGAAATAGCGGTCATCGCTCTTGTGAATCACGCCCGCGACGCCCTTGGGCGGCACACCAATGAGCGACGACAGCACGGCGAGCGCTGGGCCGATCAGGTCAACCGAACGAATATGCAGCATGCCCAGGTAATCGAGCACGCGGGCGCGAAGCGCCGGATCGACAATGGTGTGGAACACGGCAATATCGCGATGGTCCGCATCAACGCGCGGGCCCACAAACGACTTGACCTGCTCCACCGAGTTCACCTTGGGCAGGCGCAACAAACGAAAAGCCCCTTCATCAAATTGCCCGGACGCCGCAAGCACCACCTCACAAGCGGTATCACCGAGCGAGTCGGAGATAACGATAACGGTGGGACGAGCGGTGACCGGGCAATCCATGCGGGGCTCCTTTTGCGCTTACGCGCAGGCTGGCTTACTTTTTGCGGGCAAGCTCACCGATGTTGGCGATGCCGGAGAAAACGGCCTCGAAGCGGTTGAGCAGCTTAAGGCGATTATCGCGGAGCTGCTCGTCCTTGTCCATGACCATAACCTCGTCGAAGAAGCGGTCGATGGGGGCACGCAGAGCTGCAAGGGCGGCAAATGCGGCCGGGTAATCCTCGGCAGCAAGGGCGTCATCGACAGCGGTCTGAGCAGCCTCGGAGGCGTCGGCGAGCGCGAGCTCGACCTCGCCCATCAGGCTGCGGTCGTACTCCGCACCCAGCTCGGGCTTGGAGATGTGAGCGGCACGGGCATAGGCGGTAGCCAGGTTGTCGAAGGTCTCGGCATCGTTCTTGCGAGCCTCGTCGAGCGCGGCGCAGCGGGCGAAGAAGACGGACGGAGCGATGATGTGCACCGCGGAAACGGCGGCGACGGTATCGGCCGGAATCTTCTCGTCGCGGGCCATGCTCACCAGGCGGCCATGGAAGAAGTCACGGACCTGTTGGGCGACCTCGACGGCGTCGAACTCAATGCCTTGCTCGCTATAGAGCTCAAGGGCGAAGTCGATGAGCGACGTGGGGTCAATCGGCAGGCGATCGCGCAGGATGTTGATGATGCCGATGGCGGCGCGACGCAGCGCGTACGGGTCGGAGGAGCCGGTCGGGGGCTCGCCGATGGCAAAGATACCGGCAATGGTATCGAGCTTGTCGGCGCAGGCCACGATGCAGCCAGCGGTGCCCTCGGGCAGCTCGTCACCGGCAAAGCGGGGACGATAATGATCGCGAATGGCGTGGGCGACCTCGTCGTTCTCCCCCATCGCGATAGCGTAGTAACCGCCCATCACGCCCTGCTGGCTCGTGAACTCGACGACGGCGTTGGATACCAGGTCTGCCTTGCACAGGTGCGCAGCGCGAGCAGCGTCTGCAGCAAGGTGGGCGCCCAGATGGGCCTCACGGGCGATGGCGAGCGCGAGCTGCTCAATACGCTCGGACTTGGCGAGCACGCTACCGAGCTTCTCCTGGAAGGCGACCTTGGCCAGACGCTCGCGGAACTCGTCGAGGGAGATCTTCAGGTCCTCCTCGTAGAAGAACTTGGCGTCGTCCAGACGGGCGCGCACGACGCGCTCGTTGCCGTCGATCACGCGCTCGGCATTCTCGGGCTTGCTGTTGGAAACGACCACGAACTCACGCGTAAGCCTACCCTCGCCGTCATAGATCGGGAAGTAGCGCTGGTTGGTGAGCATGGACTCGCAGATGATCTCGTGCGGGACCTTGAGGAACTCCTCATCGAAGGTACCGACGAGCACCGTCGGCCACTCGCAGAGGTTAATGACCTCCTCAAAGACCTTCTTGGGCGTGTCGACATGGCAGCCGGGGCGAGCGGCCTCGACTTCGGCGATACCGGCAAGGATAGCCTCACGGCGACGCTCGGCAGAGAGCACGCCGGCGTCCTCGAGCACCCGCTCGTAGACGGCGGGGCTGGCGACCACATGGTCACCGGGGCCAAGCACGCGATGGCCACGCGTGGTGTTGCCGCTCGTCACGTCGGCAAACGACACGGGCACAACGTCCTCACCCAAAAGGCAGCAGATCCAACGGACCGGACGAACAAACGTAGCGTGCTCGTGGCCCCAGCGCTGGCTGCGGTAGTTGGGCCACTGCAGGCCGGCGATAGTCTTCTCGCACAGGGCCGTCAGGATCGGGGTAGCCGGTGCGGAGGGAATGTTCTTCTCGGCGAACACGTACTCGCGGCCGTCGGTGTCCTCGCGACGGACCAGGTCCTCGGCAGCCACACCGCACTTGCGGGCGAAGCCCTGGGCAGCCTTGGTGGCGTTGCCGTCGGCATCAAAGGCAATGTTTGCCGCGGGACCGCGCTTGACCTCATGGACCTCATCGGTCGCGGTGGCAACGTTGGCCACGAGCGCAGCCAAACGACGCGGGCTCGAGATCACACGGACCTCGCCATGTGCCAGACCGGCCTCGTCGAGGCCCTTGGCAACCATGGTGCCGGGCTGCCTGACGGCGTTCTTCGGCGGTGCGGAGGGCAGTTCCCCCGT
>CATZEP010000095.1 GCA_958418185.1 uncultured Collinsella sp. | reverse complement strand
TGCTTCCTCGCAGTGCATCACGCCGCGCGCCGGTCGTCGCACGCAGGGCATCGGCGAACGTTATATCGCCGGCGTCCCCGCACGTATCATGCGACCCCGCCTGGTCTTTTTGACCTGCCTGTTCTCGCTGGTCTGTTTTGGCCTGCTTATGGTGTACTCGGCTTCTTCAGTCGAGGCGCTTCACGAGAACGACTCCGCGACCTACTTTTTGTTCCGGCAGTTTATGTTCACTGTCGTCGGTGTTGCTGCCCTCGAGTTCATCGCGCGCGTTGCACCCGATAGCTGGTTTGGCGAAGGGGCGCTTAAACTTGCCCTTATCGCTATGATGATCTTGCTGCTTGCGGTGTTCCTCTTTGGTAGCGGCAGCCGTGGCGCTACGCGTTGGCTGAGCATTGCCGGCATTCAGTTTCAGCCATCGGAGTTTCTCAAGCCGTTTGCCATTGCCTATTCTGCCATCATGCTCGATCGCGTGTTTTCGCCCGGCGGTAACATCAATGAGTTCCTTAAGGGCATGGGCTTATATTTGGGCATATCGCTCGTCTTGATTTTTATTCAGCCCGACTTTGGCACCATCCTGATTATTCTGTTGACGATCATGTGCATGGCGCTCTTTGCCGGCCTTGACCCAAAATACATTATCGGTGCGATTCTTGCTGGCGCCGTCATCATCGTGATCGCTCTTGTCGTCGAGCCGTACCGTATGGTGCGCATTCAGGTTCTCTTGAACCCTTGGGCAGATGAATATGGAGACGGGTATCAGGCAACGCTCGCCATTATGGCGTTTGCTTCGGGCGGACTGTTCGGCCGCGGTATCGGCAACTCAACCATGAAGTACTCGTATTTGCCCGAGGCTCACAACGACTACATCCTGGCCATCATTGGCGAGGAGGTTGGCTTTTTGGGGACGCTGCTGTTTTTCTTGGTGTTTGCGATGCTGATCTACTCGGCGTTTCGAATTGCCGAGCAGGCCGCCGATCGTCGCGGGGCGCTCATGGCTTCGGGCTCTGCGGTTATCCTCGCGGTGCAGTTTTTGATCAACGCGCTGGGTATTCTCAACGTGTTTCCTATGACGGGTAAGCCGCTGCCGTTTATCAGCTATGGCGGCTCGTCGATTATCGTGTCGCTCATGCTCGCCGGGCTTATTTTGCGCGTGTCGCACGAGAGCGCTCGACGCGATGAATACGATCGTCGTCGCGATAGCTTTGCCGTTATGGACGAGAGCACTGCCGGTGTTCCCCATACGCGTGGGGAGCGCTCGTCGCGTGGCGGTTTTACCGTCTTGAACGGTTTTGCTTCGGAGTCGGATGCTCGTCCGCGCTCGGTGCCGCAGAGTCGCCCGCAACGACCGACGCCGCGCAATACGGGTGGCGGATATAATCGGATCGACTTGAATTCGGACCCGTCGGCGCGCTTGCGCACCGACGACCAGGGGCCGCGCGTACGAAGGGACTACCATGACCGATAAGATGACCGTTGCTATCGCAGCCGGCGGCACGGCGGGACATATCAACCCCGCACTTGCCTTGGCCGAGGAGCTACGTGACCGTGGCCACCACGTTGTGTTTGTGGGTCAGTCGCATAAGCTCGAGGGTCGTCTGGTTCCCGAGGCAGGGTTCGATTTTGTGCCGATTACGGTTACGGGCTTCGACCGCTCTCGCCCTTGGACGGCATTGAGCTCGCTGTGGCGTGTCTATAAGGCGAAGCGCGCGCTCGGCAGCCATTTTTCTAAAGCCTGCAAGCCCGATGTCGCTATAGGTTTTGGCGCCTATGTCGAGGTCCCGCTTCTGGGCTGGTGCAAAGACGCGGGCATTCCGTATCTGCTGCATGAACAGAACTCCGTTCCGGGCCTTGCTAACAAGATGATGAGTTCGCATGCCGCCCGCGTTTGCATCTCGGTGCCGGCAGCACGTTCCGTGTTTGAGCGTGAGGGCGATCCTGACCATGTGCTCATGACCGGCAACCCCGTGCGCCGTTCTGTGATCGAGGGGGATCGGGTTCGCGGTCGCAGGGCTCTCGACGTGCCTGAGGACGCCACACTCCTGCTGGTTTTTGGCGGCTCACTTGGTGCTCAACATCTTAATGAGCGCGTGGCTTCGCTTAAAAACGAGTTGCTCTCGCGCGATAATCTCTATGTTTTGCATTCGACGGGCGCCGATGGCTTCGAGGACACCGAGCGTGCTCTTGCCCTGATGCCCGAGGAGGCGAAGCGGTATCGCGTCCAGCCCTACATCGACAATATGGGCGATATGCTGGCCGCGGCCGATTTGGTCCTCTCGCGCTCGGGCGCTTCGAGCGTTGCCGAGATCGCGGCCCTTGCCACACCTTCGGTACTGGTGCCGTATCCGCATGCGACGGCCGATCATCAGACCACCAATGCCCGCTATCTGGTCGATGCCGGTGCTGGCGTGCTCTGCGCCGATGCCGATATCGACACCCGGGCGTTTGCCGATGAGCTGCTGCATCTTATCGATGATGCGCAGGCGCGCGATGCCATGCGTCAGGCGGCTCGCGGTTTGGCCCAGGACCGCGCTGCCGTCCTTTTGGCAGACGCGGTAGAAGGATTGCGTTAGTTAGACGGGATATCGCGGGTCGCCCTCGCGCGGATGCGGTAGGTGCGGTACAGTAGACGGGTTACAGGCAGTGTTTACGCAAGGAGTACACGAGCACATGGCTGATTCCCAGACTGCAACCTCCGCGCCCGATTTCAAGAGCGCCCATTTTATCGGTATCGGTGGCGCCGGCATGAGCGGCATCGCCCTCGTCCTTCACGAACGCGGCTATGTCGTTACCGGCTCCGACCTTAAGACGTCGCGCTATATTCGCCAGCTTACCCGCGCCGGCGTGAAGGTGCATGTGGGCCATGAGGCCGCCACCATCGACGAGGTCAAGCCCGACGTCGTCGTGGTCTCTACCGCTATTCCCGAGTCCAACCCCGAGCTCGTCCGTGCGCGCGAGCTGGGTATTCCCGTGTGGCCTCGCGCCAAGATGCTCTCGGCTCTGGGCCACGGCTACACCACCGTCGCCGTCGCCGGTACTCACGGCAAGACCACGACCTCTTCGATGTGTGCCACCATGCTCGACCGCATGGGTCTGGACCCCAGCTTCCTGATCGGTGGCATTGTTGAGGGCTACGATACCAACGGCAAGAACGGCTCGGGCGACTATTTTGTCGCCGAGGCGGATGAGTCCGACAGCTCCTTCCTGTTCCTTAACCCCAATGTGGTCATCGTGACCAACGTCGAGGCCGACCATCTCGATCATTACTCGGGTATCGAGGAGATCGAGGCCACCTTCGCCAAGTTTATGAGTCTGGTGGGCGAGGACGGCACGGTCATCGTCTGTGGCGAGGACCCGCATCTGGTCGAGCTTGCCAAGTCGACGGGCCGTCATGTGCTTTCCTATGGCTTTGCCGAGACCAACGACATCGTCTGCGTGCATCCGGATGTCAAGGGCATCCAGAGCGACTTTATCGTTCGCTTTGAGGACGGCACCGAGCACGCTGTCGAGATTAAGAGCAACCCCGGTCGTCACAACATGCTCAACGCCACGGCCGTCTTGACCGTCG
Source organism: uncultured Collinsella sp. (assembly GCA_958418185.1). Classification (GTDB taxonomy): domain Bacteria; phylum Actinomycetota; class Coriobacteriia; order Coriobacteriales; family Coriobacteriaceae; genus Collinsella. The sequence goes on along the minus strand of CATZEP010000095.1, from coordinate 2,203 downwards.
CCCATGTCCTAGGCCTCGATATCGACGCCGCCGCTAAGGCACTTTCGAGTTTTGAAGGCGTCCGCCGTCGCTTTACCCACGTGGGCGATATCGACGGCATCACGGTGGTTGACGATTACGGCCATCATCCCACCGAGATCAAGGCGACGCTCGCTGCTGCCTCTTCGCTGGGCTACAAACATGTCGACGTCGTGTTCCAGCCGCACCGCTATTCGCGCCTGCAGGCTCTGTGCGATGACTTTGCCGACGCATTCGCCAATGCTGACAAGCTGCTGTTGATTGACGTGTTCTCTGCCGGCGAGATGCCCATCCCGGGTGTCACGTCCAAGATGCTTGCCGATACCGTGCGCGCCAAGCATCCCGGCAAGGAGGTCGTGTACTGCTCGAGCCGTCTTGAGCTCAATGAGGAGCTCGAGAAAATGGTGGGCGAGGGCGATTTGCTGCTTACCATGGGCGCCGGCGACGTCACGACGGTCGGCCCCGAGTTCATCGAGTATCTGACTGCCAAGAAAGACGCTTAAACCCCATGGGTCTGTTTAACGCCGTCATGGCGCTTTCGGGCATGATCGATACGGACGTAATTGAGGATGAACGCCTCGCGCGCCATACGAGCTATCGTATCGGCGGCAAGGCGGACCTCTTTGTGACGTGTCACAGCTATCATGCCTTGCGTCGCGCCGTGGCGGTGCTCGATCGTGAGCAGGTGCCGTGGGTCATTATCGGCAAGGGATCTAATCTGCTTGTTGCCGATGCAGGCTATCGCGGCGCCGTCATTTCGTTGGGGCGTGAGTTCCAGCGTACGGTTGTCGCCGAAGACGGTTGTACGCTGACGGTCGGTGCGGGCGTAATATTCGCTCGCCTAGTCAACGACGCGCTGTCGCGCAGCCTTTCGGGCCTTGAGTTTGCGGTCGGTATTCCCGGCTCCGTTGGCGGCGCCGTGTCCATGAATGCCGGCACGCGAACCGAGTGGATTGGCTCGCTGGTCGAAGATGTCGTTACGTTTGACCCGAGCTCCGGCATCAAGCATTACGCGGGCTCGGAGATCGCTTGGGGCTACCGTGAATGCAGCCTGCCGCGTAACGAGATCATTCTGGAATGCGTGCTCAAGCTCAAACCTGCGCCCAAGGCCGATATCCGTGAACGTATGGAGCGGTACCTGACGCGGCGTAAGCGCACACAGCCCATGGGCTGTGCATCCTGCGGGTCGGTATTTCGCAACCCGCCCGATGCGAGCGTGGGCAAGCTTATCGAGGATTGTGGATTAAAGGGTTTTTCGGTTGGCGGCGCGGAAGTTTCGCCCGTACACGCTAATTTTATCGTTAATAACGGAACCGCCTCGGCCGATGACGTGGCCGCGGTTATCAGACATGTGCACGGAAAGGTGAGGGAGGCGTATGGCATCGAGCTCAGACCGGAAGTTAAATTCCTCGGCTTCTAGAGCATCGAAACCAACCTTCCGCCGCGCCGGAGGGCGTTCCGGCGCACCGTCTCAGCCTCAACGTAAGTCCGTTATGCCTTCTAAGCCTGCTGGGTCCGTGCGGCCTGCCAAACGTTCGACTGTCGGTTCGCAGCTTGGCGGACGCCCCGCGGCCAAAAATGTTGCTCGTCCGGTGGCACGTCCCTCGGTGACGCCCAAACCGGCGATGGGCGCCATACCTTCTCGCCCCATAGCGTCGCCCAAGCCCTCGTTGGGGGCAAAGGTGACGCGTCCCGGTCGCGCGCTGGGTGCATCTAAGCCACGTATGCTGACGTCGGTGTCGGCCTCCGCAAAACCGCAATCGGGCAAAAAGGGCTCTAATCCGTTGTCATCGATCGGCGCCCTGGCAAATCATGCGGCGGGTGCCGCTTCTGCCGTTAAGGGCAAGGGCAAAATCGCGGGCGGCATCCTTGCCGCTCTGGCAGTGCTTGCAGTCGTTGCCGTCGTCGTCATTACCTCTGGCCTGTTCGCCGCTACCGATATTCAGATCCAGGGCAGCGAGCATGTGACCAAGCACGATGCCATCCAGCTGATCGATCTGCCCGAGGACACGTCGCTGTTCAATGTGAATCCCGACCAGATCACCGAGGGCCTCAAGCAAAATCCGTGGGTTTCGGGCGTGGATGTTCAGCGTCAATTTCCCCATACGCTCATCATCACGCCGACGGAACGCAAGGTTATCGCAATTGCCTACATTAGCTCCGACGATCTTGCATGGGCGATCGG
>CATZEP010000094.1 GCA_958418185.1 uncultured Collinsella sp. | reverse complement strand
AGGCAAAGTGCAGCAGGATCGTGTAGCGGAGCTTTCCGGTCGTCACGAGCACCCAACCAAAGATGAGGCCGGCGGCACCCGCGTAGCAACCCTGCACCCAATTCATGTGCATAAAACCGAAAATTACCGCCTGCAGCACAATCGCCGCGGCGATACCCCACGTGCTTGGGGCCGCCCAGGGCACCATGGCGCCATCCTGCGCGCTAACACGACGCCGGCGCTTCCAAAGTGGGCGGCACTGCGGATTAAACGCTCGGAGCGAAAACTCAAAAATAATGCCGCGCACCAGCAGCTCTTCACAAAACGGGGCGCCGAGCACCGTGGTCAGGACGGCGAGATAGCTGGTGTCGCCCATACCCGTTTCCTCGACAAGTTCGCTGTAATCGGCCGCCGCCTCGGGCAACAACGACAGCACAGCGTCGGTCACGTAGCCAACGACCACCTGCAGGGCCAGGCCAATCACGATAACGCAAGCGATGCGTTTCCACGCCCCACGCGCTCCCCCACCGAGCGGATGCTCGCTTTGTCGTCGTGCCATAAACGAACGCGGCCACAGATAACGCCACCACAGCAGCGCCATCAAAAACGATGCCGTCTGCGCGACGGCCTGAAGCAATTGAATGTCGAGGTCATCGATCGAAAAACCCATGAACACCGATGCGACGCCAAGGGCGGAAAACAAAACGACGCTCAGGGCAATATCGACAGCAACGACGCCAAAACAGGCAAGCGCCCAAATCATCGCATTGAGCATGCCAACCTCCTCAAAACCGTTCCCTAGTTCTACCACAACTCGGCAGAGAGCTGATCCCATGGGGACGGAGGAAAACGGATCACTTATTGATGAGAATCGGGCGCAGTGCCAAAAGCCCCGCTGGGCGAGATGTCGAACGGGAAGGTGCCGCAGCGATTGAACGCGGCGATAAACATGCGGATGGCGTTGGACGGCGTGGTGCCCACGAGCTGGGTTGCCGCCGCGAAGGCTACCTTCTCCTCGGGCAAGACCTTCGCGACTACGGGGGTCATGTGTTCTGCCATGGCGCTTCCTTTTTGAAACGACGGTAGTGCGGATAGATGCGGGCCACGCGGCTGGGCAACGGGCTGTGAAGGCAACCCGATTGGCCCGCATCCGGAGTTTGTTTCTGCGGCGTTGGTATTACTTGGTATTCCTAAGTATTACCCCGCAGATAGAATACCATACCCGACCCCATGGAGACGGAGAAAAACGGATCATTTTGTTGCTGAATAAGTATTTAGAGCGTGATGATGTCCGAGATATTGAGGGCCTGAGCGTCTGCGGCATCGTGCGTGGCAAGCAACAGCATGCGGCCGTCGAGCGCCGGCGCCCAGGGCGCGCGATCGCCCACGGCAAGCGCGAGCTCCGCTGCAACCCCGCCGCCAGCAGGGCCGCCCGCACGCCCATAACTGCCCTCGCCTTTTGATTCGCGCACGGCGCGGAAGGGACGCGACGGACGTCGGCGTATGGCGCGCCCAATCTGGGCATCCGGCGCATGGCGCCCTATTGTCTTGCATATTTTCGCTCGTGACATGCATAAAAAGATGGGGACGCCCCTTCCCGTCCCAACGTACCCCCGCCTGGACCGTGCAAAAACCGGAGTATTCAGCATCGCGGCCCCTGCCGTCGACGCCGCGAACCGGGAGCATCGCGCGGCCGGCGTCGCTTTGGGGCACGGCACGGCGCGAAACGCGCGTCATCGACGCGTCGGACGCCGCCCGCCAACCCAAATCGCCCGTCGGGGGATCCCGCGAGGTCAAATAGACGCTTCCGGCGCGTATGCAGCCGCCCCGGCTTGCTGAAAACTCCCGAAAATGCACGGCGCGCCCCGGGGGACTCGTGCGTGCCGTGAAAAAACACGCTCGCATCCAAAAGAATGCGGGCGTGGAAGCCGGATGGCGGCAAGGCGCCAGGCAGCGGGTGGAATCCCGGACGTGTCCGCCCGGGCACTGCGGCCGCCGCGCTTCAGCAGAAAACCTCATGTCCTGCGTCGATGTCGGATAGCCCAGCCCCCATATCAACCCTTTACGCAAAACGACAATGCCCCGCCCACGCAATCACGTGGACGGGGCATTGCCCTAGGTATGCGGCCAGCGACCCTGTTGCTTTTACTTAAGCTCGGGCCAGAAGTCCTTGTTGGCCTCGATCATGTCGTCGAGAACCTCTTTGGCGACCTTCATCGAAGGCACGGTCTTGTTGAGCGTAAAGGCCTTGAGTGCCTTCTCGTACGAGCCCTCGATCGTGGCCTCGACCACGAGCTTCTCGGAGTTCAGCTGCTGCATCATGAGGCCCTGCTGGAACAGCGGAATGTTGTCGCGGCTGATGACCTCGGGGCCGTTCTTGCCAATGTAGGCAGGCAGCTCGACCATAGCGTCGTAGGGCATGTTGGGGATAGCGCCCTTGTTCTCGCAAATGACCAGGAAGCGCTGCTTGGTGTCGTTCTTCAGAGCGATAGCCAGGTCGGCAATCCAGTCGCCGTGGCTGCCCGCATAGAACGTGCTCTCGTCGATCTCGCCCGTCTTCTCGTAGTGATCGATACCATCAAAGAGGTTGCTCAAAAGGCCAAAGCAGTCCGTATTCCACCGCAACTTCAAGACGTTGGTGCAGATTAACCTGACCTCTTTGCACCAAAAAGGGCTCCGAGCAAAAACATGCCCGGAGCCCTCTGGTCGCCTCGCCTTACCGCGCGACGCGCGTGTTATTTGCGCTTGCCGCCGCCGTCACCGGGGCGACGGGAGCTGCCGCCGCGTTTGCCGCCACGGCTGTTGCCATAGCTGCCACGGTTATCGCGACCGCCGGCGCGGCCGCCACGGGAGCCGGCCTGGTTGCCGCCACGGCCACCACGATAGCCGCCGCGACGCTCTTCGCGGGTATCGTCGTAGTTGCGCCAATCATCGCGACGATCGCGGCTGGCACGCGGATCACGGCGATCGCGCGACTCACCAGAACGGCCGGCGCCGCTGCGCCCGCCATTACCGCGAGCACCCTCGCGACGCTCGCCGCCACGGCCGCCGCGCTCTTCAAAGCGCTTGCCGCCACGGGACTCACCGCTGCGGGCGCCACGCTCACCGCGACCCTCGCCGCCGTGACGCTCGTCACGGCCACCGCGCTCGTCATTGCGACCGGAACGACGACGATCGCCCGAGCCACGCTTGCCGCCACGCGAGCCACGGCCCTCGTCCTCGCGCTCAACACGGCGACGACCACCGCGGTCCTCGTCCTCGCGGCGACGGCGATGCGCCTCGCCCTGGAACTGCTTGGCACGGCGCTCGGCACGGTTGCCGCGCGGGACCTGCTCGACGGCACCAGCACCACCGCGCTCCTCGGCAGCCACCTCGCGGGCCACGCTCTCCACAGCCTCGTCCACGCGAGCCTGAACGCCCTCGCGCACGCGGGTCTTGCCGCCGCGCTTGGGACGGCTCGGACGCTCGCCGTCGCCGCGACGCTCGTCGCGACCGCGGTTGGAACGACCGGCCACATCACCGTAGTCATCGCCGTTGCGCTTGCCGTCGCGACGTGCCTGCTCGAGCTTCTTCTTGCTCTTGGACTTGCCGCGCTTGGTCTTCTTCTTCACCTTAAAGGCCGCAGGGTCGCGCTCGGGGTCAACCGCGGGCGGATTGGGACCCACATGTAGGTCACCGGCGTCATAAATGTCGGCGGTCTTGTCCATGAGCTTCTCAATCTCGTAGAACTCGTCCACATCCTGCTCGGTCACAAACGTGATGGCCCAGCCCAGCTCACCGGCGCGGCCCGTACGGCCAATACGGTGGATGTAGTCGGTCGGCTCGGCCGGCACGTCAAAGTTCACGACGTAGCGCACGTCGCTGATGTCGATACCGCGGGCGAGGACATCGGTTGCCACCAACACGTCGACGGTACCGTCGCGGAAGGCCGAAAGGGCACGCTCGCGCTGGGCCTGGCTGCGGTTACCGTGAATCGCGGCGGCCTTAATGCCCTTGCGCTCCAGACGACGGCAGCAGCTGTCGGCGCGGTGCTTGGTGCGCATAAAGACGATAGTGCGCTCCGGGCCCTCCTTCTTGAGGAACTCGGGCAGCAGGTTGTTCTTGGCCTCGATGGACACCGGGAACACAAACTGGTCAACGGTGTCGGCGGTCGACGTGGCGGGCGCGATCTCCACGCGGGCCGGGTCGCTCACCAGGTCGGCAATCTCACCCACGGCCTCCTCGTCGAGGGTCGCCGAGAACAGCAGCGTCTGACGCTCGGCCGGCGTCTCGCGCACAATGCGGCGGACGGCGGGCAAAAAGCCCATATCGAGCATGCGGTCGGCCTCGTCCAGCACCAGCACCTTGACCTCGTTCAGATGGCAGGCGCCCTGCTCGATCAGGTCGACCAGGCGGCCCGGCGTGGCGACCAGGATGTCGCAGCCGTACTTGAGGGCCGCGGTCTGCGGCTTGTAGCTCACGCCGCCCACGACGGTCACGGCGACATGGCCGGTGACGTCGGCGATCTTGCTCGCGACCTCGTCGATCTGCTGGGCAAGCTCGCGCGTAGGGGTGATGACGAGCATCACGGGACCACGGCCGTTGCCCTCGGGCTTCTTGGCACCGCGACGGCGGTTGCGGCCGCCGCGCTCGCGCACGGGTTTGGGAGGAGCGATGTGCTCCAGATTGTTCATGGTCGGCAGCAAAAAGGCGGCCGTCTTGCCGGTGCCGGTCTGAGCGGCGGCAAGCAAGTCGCGGCCCTCGAGCACCACGGGGATCGAACCGGCCTGCACGGGCGTCGGCGCCGTGTAGCCCAGGTTCTCGATGGCACGGAGCATCTCGTCGGAAAGGCCCAGCTCGTCAAAGGCGGGCAGACTCTCGGTAGCGGACTCGACGGCCTGGGCAGCATTGGCCTCATCGGCGGCATCGAAGGCAGCCTGGGTCATGGCCTCGCGGGCCTCGTCCAGGATCTCGGCGTCGGTGACGTCGGATACAGAATTACGCATATGTTGTTGTTCCTTATCTGCACGCGCAATGGGCGCGGCATGCGGCCGCGCAGGCGTGCTTGGTAGTGCGCTAATACATACAAAAACGGGTGCGCACAGAGAGGACGTTGCTCAGCACGCTGGCGATCGCTTTGGCAGCCCTATCACGCGCCGTCCAGACGCAGCAGCTCTAAGCGATGGAGCAGATTCGCCGCCGGTTAGTATACCCGTGCTTCGCATGCCCCCACGTAAACCACAGATGACGAGGCGGACGGGCGAGTCTGGGCCGATTGTCTCGATCTGCAACAGTTGCGGAGCAAAACCGGGTCTACACGTTACGGATCGAGACATTCAGTCAGCCCCTTGGCTAACATCTCGATCTGTAACAGTTGCGGAGCAAAACCAGCCCCAGATGTTACAGATTGAGACAGTTGAGTTATCTGCCGAGGAACAATCTCAATCTGTAACAACTAGACCCCGTATCCCCCGCCAGATGTTACAGATCGAGATAAACGTGCCGATCACCAAACCCAACAGGCAGAAAAAAGGACCGGGCGTCCAGCCATCACAACTGGAACGTCCGGCCCCGTCAAACACCAGCTAGGGAAGCTGAACCAACAGATCACAGTCTCTACTCTGCGTCCGGGTCCTTAAAGTTCTTGGGATCCAAGACCATGCAGGTGTAGGTAATGTCGTGCTCATCGTCGGGAATGGGCTCAAACCCGTTCTTGCCAAAGAAGTCGATGAGCAGATGCGCGAGCTTAATCGGATCCGCATCAGGATCGTCAAAGAGATATTCGCTCAGATCCAGGAATGCAGGCTGCTGGTGGCCCTCGCTCTCCCAGTAT
>CATZEP010000093.1 GCA_958418185.1 uncultured Collinsella sp. | reverse complement strand
CATCCAACCCTGATACTGAGAGCTGGACCCGCCGGAACCCGAGATCGGCATGGAGATTGCACCGCCAGTGGCGTCCTTGAGGATGACGCCAAAGAACAGCTGCAGCAACATACCGAGCCAGAAGGCCGGGACCGCAACGAGGATCGACGTGGTGAGCGTTACCAAAATATCCCAGAAGGAATAACGCTTTACCGCCGAAATGATACCCGCACCGATACCCATAATTGCCTCGAGCACGATGGCGCACGCGGCAAGTTTGACCGTATACGGATACTTCTGGGCAAAGATTTCCGTAACCGGCAGCTTGCGCTGATACGAATTGCCCAGATCGCCATGAAGCAGGCCGTTCATGTAATACAAGTAACGGTCCACGAGCGACGTTTGAACGGGGTCGCCGTTCTCGTCAAGGATCGCGTTGCCGTCATCGTCCGTCTGGACCAGGTGATAGCGAACGCGAAGCTGAAGCTCCACCTCGGGGGACAGAGCCTTGTCTCCACCGATCAGCTTGATCGGATCTCCCGGCACGATATTCTGGAGGGCGAACAGAATCAGCGTAACGCCCAAAAACACCGGGATGAACTGAAGCACACGTTTAACGATGTACTTACCCATACCACTCCCCTATCTAGGGATTAACCTAAATGGGATGCCGATCGCCAGACCGGCATCCCAAAATTACCATCAGCCAGTTTACCCCAGGTTAGGGAGAACTGTATGTTTCCCATGAGGTCTACGTAAATACTTGACCCTCACGGAAGCTGCAAACTCTTAGGCGAGCTCAGCGGTACCCAGATCGGCGTGCTTCTGCGGATCGACATAGAGGTGCTTAATGCGATCGGAGCCGGCGATGGTGTGCGTGTAGAACATAATCGGGATGACCGGGCAGTCGGCAGCGACCATTGCGTCGGCCTCCTGCATCTTAGCGACGCGCTCCTCGTCGTCAACAATAGTACGAGCCTCGTCGACCTTGGCGTCGAACTCGGGGTTGTTGTAACCGGAGCGGTTGTCGCCACCGAGGGAGTCGGAGTGGAACAGCGGATACAGGAAGTTGTCCATGATCGGGTAGTCGGCAATCCAACCCAGACGACCGAACTGATAGTTAAAGTTCTGGTACTGCTCGAGCAAGGCAGACCACTCAGGGGTATCGGAGACAGCGGTAACGCCAACCTTGGCGAGGTCACCGATGATGGACTCCATGATCTCCTTGTGACCGCCGTCCTGGTTGTAGGACAGGGTCACGCTAATGCCACGATCCCCGTTAGCGCCAGCGGGAGCAACCTTGTCGAGGTACTCGTTAGCCTTGTCGACATCGTAGGCGCAGAACTCCCATGCGCCCTCCTTGTAGCCATCGATGCCCGGAGGAACAATGCCGTCGGCAGGAGTACGGGTACCCTTGAAGATGGTCTTGCAGATGGCCTCACGGTTGATGGCCAGGGAGATGCCCCTACGCAGGTCGGCGTTGTTGAACGGCTCGGCCGTGGTGTTGCAGGTCAGATAGTACGTGGAAGGCTCGGCGCCGAGCAGCATGCGCTCGCCGTCACCCATGGTGTAGCCGTCCTTGGACACGCCGCGATCCTTCTTGGCGGCGTCGATCTGAGCGACGGGAACGTCGCAGACATCGAGGTTACCGGCCTGGAACTCCTTGTAGGCGGTCTCCATGTCCTTGATGACCTGGAAGTGGATGCCATCGATCTTGGCCTTGTCGCCATAGTAATCGTCGAACTTCTTGACGTTGATCTCCTGGCCATCCTCCCACTTGCCGTCCATCATGAACGGGCCGTTACCGACCGGGGCGAGGTAGAAGCTCTTGACATCGGACTCGGCGCACTCGGGAACCGGGGCCAGAGCCGGGTGAGAGGCGACGAAGGGGAAGTCGGCGTAAGCGGAAGCCAGCTTGACGACGAGGGTCTCATCGTCGGGGCAGGTAACACCGCTGAGCTCGGTAGCGTTACCGGCAAGCAGATCGTCATAGCCCTCGACCATGGAAAGGTGATAGGAGACCTCGGAAGGGCCGTACTCGGTAGCGACAGCCGACTTGGTGTTGACCAGACGCTCCCAACCGAGCTTGAAGGACTTAGAGGTAACGTCGTCACCGTTGTGGAACTTGGCCTTCTTGATCTTGAAGGTGAACTCGGTGGCGTCGTCGTTGGCCTCGAAGGACTCGCAAGCCAGCGGAACGATCTCGCCCTTCTCGGCGTCATAAGAGGTCAGAGCATCAAAGAGCTGGTACTCGACCTGAGTGCCCTGGTCCTCCTGGACATTGTAGGGGTCGATGCAGACCGGGTTGTTGATGTAGAAGTTCAGCTTCGAACCGGACTCAGAACCGGAAGCGTCGCCGCCCTTCTTGCCGCATGCGGCAAGAAAAGCCATGGAGCTCGCAGCAAGGGTACCGCCGACAAAGGCGCGACGACCCATAACGGGCTGGTGGAACATAGAATCAGCCATGCCATCCTCCTTATGAGATAGGACAAAGAAATGTTCAGTCGGACACATGTCGAGACAATCCGATCCGAACCATCAAAACGCCGCCCGTTGCTATGGCTGGTTATGCACAACGAACCAACGTTTCTCAATACAGTAGCGCATTTTATGCACGATTTGGGGCTAATTCCGGTCAACGGTCGAGAATTTCTTTAGTTGGGCGAAGTATGTGGGGATATTTTGGCTCTGTTACAAATATGTAAACAAAAAGGGTCCCGCACTTACGGGACCCTTTTTGAATATTTATGTGGCTCGTGCTTAGTAGCCGACGATACCCTGCGGGAAGAAGAACATGCACAGGACGACACACACGGCAAAAACGACGGCCATAATTACCGTCAGGCGATCGAGGTTCTGCTCCATGACGCCCGTGGCAGAGCTGGAGTTATACAGCGAGCTAGCGATCATATCCGAAACGCCGGTGCCCTTACCAGAGTGCATCAGGACGAGAATCGTCAGCGCCACGGCAGAGACAGCCCAAACGACAAACAGAAGAATCTGAAACGGACCCATAGATAAGCTCCTTAATAGAACAATTCAAACTCCAGTACTGTACCACAACCCCCAGCACTCCCCCATCAGCCATTTGGTGACGAGGTAGAAATAGCGCAAAAAAAGAGGGTTGTCCGGTTCTGGAACACCCCATTACTAGAAAACGGAATTTGTTTTCTATTAGGCCTAGGTGGCGAGTACGCGACCCGTCATCTCGGCGGAAGGCTCAATACCAGCCATGGTGAGCATGGTCGGAGCGATATCGGAAAGACGACCGTCCTCGATACCGGTGAGCTGTGCCTTCTCATCAACGATGATGAACGGTACACGGTTGGTGGTGTGAGCCGTAAACGGATGCTTGGAACCGTCAGAAGCAACGTCAAACATGTGATCGGCGTTGCCGTGGTCGGCGGTAATCAGCGCAAAGCCGCCCTTGGCGAGAATCGCCGGGACAACCTTGGACAGGGCATCGTCAACAGCCTCGACGGCCTTAACGGCGGCGTCGAAGACACCGGTGTGACCAACCATGTCGCAGTTTGCGAAGTTCACGATGTAGAAATCAGCGCGATCCTCGTTGATGGCAGCGACGAGCTTCTCGGTAACCTCGGGAGCGCTCATCTCAGGCTGCAGATCGTAGGTAGCGACCTTGGGGGAAGCGACGAGCACGCGCTCCTCGCCCTCCTTGGGCTCCTCGATGCCGCCGTTGAGGAAGAACGTCACGTGGGCGTACTTCTCGGTCTCGGCGGTGTGCAGCTGCTTCAGGCCATTGGCGGCGATAACGTCGGCCAGGACGTTCTCGGGGAACGTCTTGGGGAAGGCGACCTCGACATCAAACGTCGGATCGTACTCGGTCATCGTCACAAAGTGCGAAAGCTTGATCTGCTTGCGCTCAAAGCCGTCGAACTCCTTGTCCGTGAACACGCGGGTCATCTGACGGGCGCGGTCGGGACGGAAGTTGAAGAAGATGGCCGCGTCGCCCTCGTGGATGCCCTCGTTGTGGGCAGCGAAGGGCTCGACGAACTCGTCGCCGCGCGGGTCCTTCTCGTAGTAGGCCTTGATGCCGGCAACGGGGTCGACATCGGCATCGGACGCATTGACCATGACGTCGTAGGCACGCTGGATGCGCTCCCAACGGTTGTCGCGGTCCATGGCCCAATAGCGGCCAGAAACGGTGGCGACGCGAGCGTCGCAACCGGTCTCCTCGGAAATCTTAGCCAGGAAGGCGCAGAACTCGCTCATGTAGCCGGCACCGGACTGCGGGTCAACATCGCGGCCATCCATGAAGGCGTGGACGCGAACGGTCTTGACGCCATGCTGGGCAGCCATCTTGACCAGGGCCTCGACGTGGTTCATGTGGGAGTGAACGCCGCCAGGGCTCATAAGGCCCATGAGGTGAAGAGTCTTGCCGTCAGCCTTGACGTCGTCCATAGCCTTGACGAAGACCTCGTTCTTGGCGATGGAGCCGTCCTTGATGGCGTTGTTGATGCGCGAAAGCTCCTGGAACACGATGCGGCCGGCACCGATGTTGAGGTGACCCACCTCGGAGTTGCCCATCTGGCCATCGGGAAGACCCACGTCCTCGCCCGAAGCGCCGAGCGTGGTGTGGGGGTACTTCTCGTACAGGCTATCGAGGAAGGGCGTCTTGGCAGCGGCGACGGCGTTCTCGCCATCGGACGGAGCCAGGCCGCAGCCGTCCATGATGATCAGGAGTGCAGGAAGATGACGTTGTGCCATATGTCCTACTCGCCTGCCTTGACGACCATAGAGGCGAAGTCGGCAGCCTTGAGCGAAGCGCCGCCCACGAGGGCGCCGTCAACGTCGGGCTTGGCGACGAGCTCGGCGATGTTACCGGGCTTGGCAGAGCCACCATAGAGAACGCGAATGCCGTTAGCGAGCTCCTCGCCGAACATCTCCTTGAGGGTCTCACGGATAGCGCCGCAGACCTCCTGAGCGTCCTCGGCGGTAGCGGTCTTGCCGGTGCCGATGGCCCAGATGGGCTCGTAGGCCACGACGACCTGCTTGGGGCAGGTGATCTCAAGACCAGCAAGGCCAGCCTTGACCTGGTTCACGACGTGCTCGACATAGGTGCCAGCCTCGCGGACCTCAAGGGACTCGCCGCAGCAGAAGACGGGAACAAGACCTGCGGCAACGAGGGCCTTGGCCTTCATGTTCTGATCCTCGTCGGTCTCGTGGAAGTAGTCGCGACGCTCAGAGTGACCGATGATGCAGTAGGTGCAGCCAGCGGACTTGAGCATGTCGCAAGAGGACTCACCGGTGAAGGCACCCTTGGCCTCCCAGTACACGTTCTGTGCACCGAGGGCGATGGGGGCAGCCTGAATGCGGTCATGAACCGTGGTGATGTCGATGGTCGGAGGGCAGACGAGCACCTCGACGCCAGCCGGAACCTCGGGCAGAGCCTGAGCCAGCTCGTCGGCGAGTTTGGCGGCCTCGGCGACGTCGTTGTTCATCTTCCAGTTACCAGCGATGAGAAGGGTGCGATTAGGCATCGAGAAGCGCCTCCACTCCGGGCAGGGCCTTACCCTCGACGAGCTCCATGGAAGCGCCACCACCGGTGGAGATCCAGCTCATCTTGTCGGCCAGGTTGAACTTGTTGACAGCCGCGACAGAGTCGCCACCGCCGATGATCGAGGTGCAGTCGGCCTCGGCGACAGCCTCGGCGATAGCCTGGGTGCCGTGAGCGAAGTTGTCGAACTCGAAGACGCCCATGGGGCCGTTCCAGAACACGGTCTTGGCGCCCTTGACGGCCTCGGCGTAAAGCTCCTCGGTCTTGGGGCCGATGTCCATACCCTCGCGGTCGTCG
>CATZEP010000092.1 GCA_958418185.1 uncultured Collinsella sp. | reverse complement strand
AATGTGCTCGCCGTCGAGAGCAGGACTGAAGACAAGCAACCTAAATATGCCCCCGGCCCGCCCCCCTCCGCCGCACACTGGGAACGTGCCACGCACTTTACCTGCGTAAACAATGTGAGTGAAATATGAATCTCGATGGATACGCCCGCAGCCGTGTATACTAAACAGCTGTGTGAAACCAGGGGAGTATTCTGGCTGGACAAAATGCCTGCTTAATAGGGTTGTCAGGTAGTCCGGGCGAAATACAAGGCTGGGGAGCACGTCGTGTAAGTAGTGGTCCTCTAGGGGCGTACGCTCGGTGGTGTACGCATTGTCCCAAGACCACGCGAGAGTTGGGATCATATCTTGATCAGCATGATTCTCGGCCGCAAGATTGGCATGACCCAGGTTTGGGACGAGAACGATAACGTCGTTCCCGTCACGGTCATCCAGGCTGGCCCCTGCGCTGTCTCGCAGGTTAAAACTCAGGCAACCGACGGCTATGACGCCGTCCAGATCGGTTTCGGCGACATCAAGGCCAAGAACGTGAACAAGCCCATGGCTGGTCACTTCGCCAAGGCTGGCGTCGAGCCTGTCCGTTTCCTTCGTGAGGTCCGCGTCGAGAACGGCGAGGAGCACAAGGTCGGCGAGGTCGTCACCGTCGCTGATTTTGCTGATGTCGAGAAGGTCGACGTCATCGGTACCTCCAAGGGTAAGGGCTTCCAGGGTCGCATCAAGCGCTGGGGTCAGCGCCGCGGTCCTATGACGCATGGTTCTCACTTCCAGCGTCACCCCGGTTCTATCGGTCAGTGCGCCTATCCTGCGCGCGTCCTCAAGGGCGTCAAGATGGCCGGTCACATGGGTAACGAGCGTGTTACCGTCAAGAACCTTTCCGTTGTCCGCATCGATGCCGAGCAGAACCTCATCTTGGTCAAGGGCGCTGTCCCGGGTGCCAAGAATGGTCTCGTCGCCATCCGTATGGCCTAAGGGCCCAGCCCATTTAGCCCAGCGTCATACCAAGGAGAACACTTAAATGGCAAAGTTTGAAGTAAAGAACAGCGAGGGCAAGAAGGTCGCCGAGGCCGAGCTCGCCGCTGAGGTGTACGGCATCGAGCCGAACATCCACGTTATGCACCACATCGTCAAGTGCCAGATGGCCTCTTGGCGTCAGGGCACCCAGTCCGCTAAGGGCCGCTCTGAGGTTTCCGGTGGCGGCAAGAAGCCTTGGCGTCAGAAGGGCACCGGCCGTGCCCGCCAGGGTTCCATCCGTGCTGCCCAGTGGCGTCACGGTGGCGTTGTCTTCGCCCCCAAGCCCCGTTCCTACGCTAAGCGTATGAACAACAAGGAGGTCAAGCTGGCTATGCGCTCCGCGCTGTCCGCCAAGCTGGCCGATGGCGAGCTCGTGCTCGTCGACGACTACGGCTTCGAGAAGCCTTCCACCAAGGCTGCCGTCGCCATGCTCAAGGCTCTCGGCCTTGAGGGCAAGCGTCTGACCATCATCGTTCGCGATGAGGACGTCAACGCCTACCTGTCGTTCCGCAACATTCCCAAGACGTTCATCATCACTGCCGACGAGGCCAACACCTACGATCTCGTCAACAACAACGCTGTGCTGATGCCCGCCGACATCGCCGCTCACTTCGGGGAGGTGCTTGCATAAATGACCGCCCACGAGATCATCATCCGTCCGATCGTGTCCGAGCGTTCCTTCTCCGGCATGGAGCTGAACAAGTACACGTTCGAGGTCGCCAAGGATGCTAACAAGTATCAGATCAAGGACGCTGTCGAGGAGATCTTCGGCGTCAAGGTCGTTCGCGTGAACACCCTGACGGTCAAGCCCAAGTCCAAGCGCGTGCGCTATGTCGCCGGCAAGACCCGTTCTTGGAAGAAGGCCATCGTCACGCTGGCCGAGGGCGACACCATCGAGGTCTTTGGCAACCAGGCCTAAGACTCGCTGCTGTTGAGTGAGCTCATGCCTCCCAAATAGGGGAGGCGAGAGCTCAAGGTTTTGGGCGTATAAAATGGACACGCCCGGAACCGTGTATACGTCCGGTGTCATCGCACCCGAGGCAGAACCTCGAATCCCTGTCTGCGATGGCTAACGGATTCCTATTGAAAGGGATTGTAATGGCTGTAAAGCACCTTAAGCCGACCTCCGCTGGTAGGCGTTGGCAGACGATCTCCGACTTCTCCGAGATCACCTGCACCAAGCCCGAGAAGTCTCTTCTCGAGCCCCTGCCCAAGAAGGCCGGTCGTAACAACAACGGCCGCATCACCACCCGCCACCAGGGCGGCGGCGTGAAGCGTCGTTACCGCGTAATCGACTTCAAGCGCAACAAGGACGGCGTGCCCGCCAAGGTTGCCACGATCGAGTACGATCCGAACCGTTCCGCTCGCATCGCTCTGCTGCACTACGCTGACGGTGAGAAGCGCTACATCCTGGCCCCCAAGGGCCTCGAGGTCGGTCAGACCATCATGTCCGGTTCTGACGCCGACATCAAGCCGGGCAACGCTCTGCCCCTCGCCGACATCCCCGTCGGTACGCTCATCCACGCCGTCGAGTTCCAGCCGGGCAAGGGCGCTGCTATCGCCCGTTCCGCCGGTAACTCCTGCCAGCTGATGGGTAAGGAGGGCAAGTACGCTATCGTTCGTATGCCTTCCTCCGAGATGCGCCGCATCCTCGTTACCTGCCGCGCCACCGTCGGTGAGGTCGGCAACGCCGATCACTCCAACATCGTTATCGGCAAGGCCGGCCGTAAGCGTCACATGAACGTGCGCCCGACCGTCCGCGGTACCGTCATGAACCCTGTCGACCACCCGCACGGCGGTGGCGAGGGCAAGAACCACACCTCTGGTCGTCCCTCCGTTACCCCCTGGGGTAAGCCGACGAAGGGCCTTCGTACGCGCAAGAAGAAGAAGGTCTCGAACCAGCACATCATTCGTCGCCGTAAGAAGTAATTTCGGATACCGAGTTTTAGGAGAAAGCACTTATGAGCAGAAGTCTCAAAAAGGGCCCGTTCGTGGAGACTCGCCTTCTCTCGCGTATCACCGCGATGAACGAGGCTGGCAAGAAGGACGTCGTGAAGACCTGGTCCCGCGCGTCCACCATCTTCCCCGAGATGGTTGGTCACACCATCGCCGTCCACGACGGCCGCAAGCATGTGCCCGTGTATGTTACCGAGTCCATGGTTGGTCACAAGCTCGGCGAGTTCGCGCCGACTCGTACGTTCCGTGGCCACAAGGCCAAATAGGGGGTTAACCGTAAATGGCAACTAAGTCTATTGAAACTGAGGCCACCGAGGTTCGCGCCGTCGCTAAGTACGTGCGTGTTTCCCCCAGCAAGGCCCGCCTGGTGGTCGATCTGATCCGCCGCAAGCCTGTCGCTCAGGCCTTCGACATCCTCCACTTCTGCGACCGCGCCGTCGCCGTGGATGTCGAGAAGGTTCTCCGTTCCGCCGTTGCGAACGCCGAGAACAACAACGGTCTGCGTGCCGACAACCTGGTTGTCGCCGCTGCCTATGTTGACGAGGGTCCGACGCTTAAGCGCATCCGTCCCCGCGCCAAGGGTTCCGCTTCTCGCATTCTGAAGCGTACTTCCCACATCACCGTCGTCGTTGCTCCTCGAAAGGAGGCGTAAAGCTGTATGGGTCAGAAAGTCTACCCCACCGGCTTCCGTCTTGGCATCACCGAGAACTGGCGCTCCCGCTGGTTCGCAGAGAAGGATTACGCTAAGACCCTCGGTAACGATCTCGAGATCCGCAAGTACCTCGAGAAGCGTCTTTCCCGCGCAGCTGTCTCCCGCGTCGAGATCGAGCGCGCTGGCGACAAGGTGAAGGTCATCATCCTCACCGCTCGCCCCGGCGTTGTCATCGGTAAGAAGGGTGCCGAGATCGATACCCTCCGCACCGAGCTCGAGAAGGTCGCTGGCGTCTCCAAGGGTCAGCTCTCCGTCGACGTTGTCGAGATCAAGCGCCCCGAGCTCGACGCCAACCTCGTTGCTCAGTCTATCGCCGAGCAGCTCGAGGGCCGCGTTGCCTTCCGTCGCGCTATGCGCAAGGCTGTCCAGTCCGCCCGCAAGGCCGGCGCTAAGGGCATCCGTATCCAGTGCTCCGGTCGTCTCGGCGGTGCCGAGATGGGCCGTCGTGAGTGGTACCGCGAGGGTCGCGTGCCTCTGCACACCCTCCGTGCCAAGATCGACTACGGCACGGCTGTCGCCAGCACCACCATGGGCGCTTGCGGCGTGAAGGTCTGGATCTACCTGGGCGAGAAGCTCCCGGGCCAGCCTGTTCCCAACCCTGCACTCGAGGGCTCTTCCCGTCCTCGTCGTCGTAACTCCGAGAGGAGGGGTCAGTAGTGCTTGCCCCTAAGCGTATTCTTCACCGCAAGGTGCAGCGTGGCTCCATGAAGGGCCAGGCCAAGGGTAATACCGAGCTGCATTTCGGCGAGTTTGGTATCCAGGCTCTCGAGGCCCATTGGATCACCAACCGTCAGATCGAGGCCGCTCGTATTGCTATGACCCGCTACATGAAGCGTGGCGGTCGTGTCTACATCACGATCTTCCCCGATAAACCCATCACCAAGAAGCCTGCCGAGACTCGCATGGGTTCTGGTAAGGGTAACCCCGAGGAGTGGGTGGCCGTCGTCAAGCCCGGCCGCATCATGTTCGAGGTCAAGGGCGTGCCCGAGGAGGTCGCTCGCGAGGCTCTGCGTCTTGCACAGCACAAGCTTCCCATCAAGACCAAGATTGTTGCTGCTAAGAACGCTGAGCAGCGCATCGAGAAGGAGATGGCTGAGGAGGCCGCTCTCGAGGCCAAGTGGGCTGCTGAGGACGCCGCCGCCGCCAAGGAGGAGAACTAATGAAGCCCGCAGAGATTCGTGAGCTCTCGGACGCTCAGCTCGTTGAGAAGCTGAAGGAAATGCGCGCCGAGCTCTTTAACCTTCGTTTCCAGATGGCCACCAGCCAGCTGGACAACACCGCTCGCGTCAACACCGTGAAGAAGGACATCGCTCGCGTCCTCACGGAGCAGCGCGCCCGCGAGATCGCAGCGGAGAAGTCCGCTGTCGCCGAGTAGGACCTAAGGAGAGAACATGACTGATTCGCGTAACTCGCGTAAGGTCCGTACGGGTGTCGTTACCTCCGTCTCCGGTGCCAAGACCATTGTTGTCACCATCACCGAGCGCAAGCGTCACCCCAAGTACGGCAAGATGATGACCAGCTCCAAGAAGCTGCACGCTCACGACGAGGAGTGCACGGCTGGCGTGGGCGACACCGTCCGCGTTATGGAGACCCGTCCTATGTCCAAGATGAAGCGTTGGCGCCTCATCGAGGTCGTCGAGCGCGCTAAATAAGCAGTCGCTCTTACGACTTGTACGTTTCCGAAGATGTGCGTATGCCTGGCTTGCATACCACGGGCCGCATAAAGGCTGCGCACCTCTCTTCGGTTCTTAGTTCGGAGGAACATCTACCATGATTCAGATGCAAACCATGCTGAACGTCGCCGACAACTCCGGCGCTCGCAAGATTCGCTGCATCAAGGTGCTTGGCGGTTCCAAGCGTCGTTATGCAGGCATCGGCGATGTGTTCATCGGTGCTGTCCAGGAGGCTACCCCTGGCGCCAACGTCAAGAAGAAGGACGTTGTCCGTTGCGTCGTCGTTCGCACCGTTAAGGAGATCCGCCGCAAGGATGGCTCCTACATTCGCTTTGATGAGAACGCCTGCGTTGTCATCAACAACGATGGTTCGCCCGTCGGCACCCGTATCTTCGGGCCCGTCGCTCGCGAGCTTCGTGACAAGAAGTACATGAAGATCGTCTCGCTCGCTCCCGAGACCCT
>CATZEP010000091.1 GCA_958418185.1 uncultured Collinsella sp. | reverse complement strand
CACGATGCTCGAGCTGCCGCGTGCCTGCATGGTTGCCGACGAGATCGCGCAGCACGCCGACTTCTTCTGCTTTGGCACCAACGACCTCACGCAGACGACCTTCGGCTTCTCTCGAGACGATGCCGAGGCCAAGTTCATCCCGCTGTACATGCACAAGAAGATCTTGAAGGACAACCCCTTCGAGACCATCGACACGGCGGTACTCGAGCTGGTGCGCATGGCCGTCGAGAAGGGTCGCACCACCAACCCCGGTATGCACTTTGGCGTGTGCGGCGAGCACGGCGGCGACCCCAAGTCCATCAAGGCCCTGTTTAACGTGGCCGATGTGGACTACGTGTCCTGCTCGCCCTATCGCGTGCCCCTCGCGCGTCTGGCTGCCGCTCAGGCCAAGCTCGAGGCGATGCGTTCCGCTTAACTGAGTCGCGTTCCATTTGCGCCTTTTACGCCCCCCTTCGCGCCGTCGCGCCTCCCGTGGACGCGGCGGCGTTTTACGTTGGTTCAATACATTGGCAACTGACGGGAGGACTGCGATGAAAAACCTCACCAGGTATTTGCAACGAGCGCGTCGGGGGGCACAGATGACCCTGTGCTGGGTGGTCGTTGCGGTCACGGCGCTTTGCGGGATGCCGACAGCCGGTTTTGCCCTTCAGGATGATTCGCGCGACGAGCTCTATGGCGACGTGGTCAACCCGCTCACCATTACGGTCAACGATCGCGACTGCACGTTTGTAGATATCGATGACGGCAAGCTCGAGGGCCGTACCTCGATGTACGACAACGTCTCGTTCTACACGGCCGCCGTCAAAAAGGTGCTGCCCAACTGGGCATCGCTAGCCTATAACATCCTTGGCTATGGTGGAGGCGACGACTCCGGGGACTTTTTGTACTGGGACCACGCCGGCAAGGGCTTTGAGAAGGACTTCGGCAAGGGTCACTACATCTATCTCTATGATGCGCTTTCGGGCGGCAACGGTGAGCATTCCGATGGTGCCGACAAATCGAAGCAGAGTGGTCTGACATCTGCAAAAAGCCTCAATGCAGTCTACGAGCGCTTGACCGACGATATCGCCGGCTGTATCGGTCACAAGCTGAAGGGCTCCGATTTCCGTAAAAACGTGCCGCTCGACGGACTGTCGAAAGACACGGCTGAGCAGGACGTCATCTATGCCACCATTGCTTGTGTCGACAAGCTCGGCGGCACCTACCAGTACGATTTCAATGGCTTTGGCATCGCGTTCTATAACTTTAGAGTTCAGCAGCTCAACAGCGTGAACAAGCTTAACTGTGCGCCCGAGGACGCGCCGGGCTATTCCTTTGTCGATTCTAAGACTGAGCAGGAGCTCGTTACCTCGGCACTTAACGTCGGCTATGAGGACGCCTCGCAGAGCATCACGCTCGCCCGCGGTACCGAGGAGACGGTCGGCACGAGCACTTCTGAATCCGCATCGTATTCCAAAGGCGGCTCGTGGGGCGCATCGGTGAGCCTCAAGGAGTCGCTGGGAGTGCCCGCAACAGCTAGCGAGGAGATCGAGACGGCGATTTCGGCCGAAACCACGATGTCCCAGTTGTGGGAGGCGAGCAAGACCGAGGAACAGTCGATCACCACAACGGACAATCAGTCGGTTACCGTCAATATGACGATCCCTGCGCACACGCAGGTCAATAGCAAGCAGACGAGCTCTACCACGACGCTGTCCGAGGACTATGACCAGCCGGTTGGTGTGACGTTCGACGTGATCGTCTTTAACATGAACGGCGAGTGCTACGACGATAACGCCGCCGTGCAGGAGTTCCATACCGCCGGTTATGACCAGCGCTCGTTCTACACCACCTTTGGCGATCAGTCGACCGACGCCGTGCAGAACCTGTTCCTGCGCTCAATCGCCCATCGTGGCGACGACGGGTACGATACCACTGCCGGAAACGTGACGAGCTGGTCGTATCGCACCAACAACCACATGGTGCGCGCCATCGATTGGAATTCGGTCCTGGCCGATCGCGAGGTGCCCTCGCGCAACGGCGGCGCCCCGCGCACGTGCAACGTGCTCAATGACATGGCCGCGACCTATCCCATGTCCATTACGGGTTCCAATCTGTCGTTTGAGTCGGTGACGGTCGATACGCAGTTGGGCACGCCGCAGCCCATTAAGCCCATCTCCAAGATTCTCGTGTCGCTGCAGACTGATAAGACCCGAAGGCTTACGGTGGGAGAGGAAGATCCCATCTCTTCCTATCGCGTGCGTGCAAGGGACGAGGACGATGTTGACTACTACGGCTTTGTGAAGTCGTCGGGCGACTGGCGCGTGGTCGATAAAAAGGGCAAGGAATGCAAGTCCGACGTCATCGAGATTCAGACCGACCCTGTTACCCACGAGCAAGTCGTGGTGGGGAAAAAGGCCGGCACCGCTTACGTAAAGTACTTTATCCCCGAGGACACCTATGTGGACGTGAACGGGCATGTCTCGACCAATGACGAGATCGACGCTGCGGCCTACAAATATAAGGTAAGTGACGTGGCGCCCGAGCCGTTTAACGGCAGCATCAAACTCGAGGGCTCGGCACGGACCGTCGTCGGCGTCGAGGAAAATCTCAACGGCATCGAAGGCCTGACGGCTACGGTCTATGACACGACGGGCAAGGAAGTCGATAGGGTCTGCAGCTGGGAGGCCCAGGAGCTCGAGAGCAAGGGCATTTCGGTCGCGACAGACGGCACGATGACCATCTCGCAACCGGGCACCTTCCATGTTCGCGCCTTTATTGACGGCGTTTATTCCGATTGGGCCGAAGTTGTCGCCGACCCCGCGCCCGTTGACCCGATGACGACCGTGGTCGAGACTCCGGTGAGCGTTGCGTCCGTTTCTTCGGGGGGTTCGTCGGCAACAACGGATAGCACGGCTCCTGCCCAGGGAGAGCAGGCCGCTTCCGATGCGAACGCAGCCGAGTCTGCTCTGGCGAGCGACGATGCCACTGCATTGACTGACGATACCGAGCCCGCTGCCGCGAAGGATGCCTCGCCGATTCCTACGGGCCTCGTTACCGTGTTGACCGATATCTGCCGCTACGGCATCGATCACGGCCTCATCAGCACATCAAACAAGGAAGAGATGACCAAGCAGGACTTTGACATCTTGGGCATCCTGTACCTGATGGCGGACAGCCAGGACCTGGTGCCCCAAGACGCCGAAGACGCGATGAGTCAATGGGTCCATGACAACTATAATGACGACGAGCTTGCCACCTGGAAGCAGCATGCGCTTTCGGTGCTGCTCGAATACGGCTATATCGCGCCTGGAACGACCGTGACGACGCCGACGACTGATGCTGCGGCCGGCGCATAAGTGCAGAAAGAGTGCGTGTTTTTGTCTTTTTGCGCACGGGCAAAATAGTTCTTGCAGCCGAGGTCGTGGCGTGTATACTCGAATACGTTTGTTCAACTACGTGTCGGCCAAGGTGGTACGGCACCTCTAGAAGAGTAAGGAATTGCACATGGATTACATCCGCGCAATCGAGCGTCAGCAGATCCGCGAGGACATTCCTCAGGTTCGCGTCGCCGACAACGTCAAGGTTCACTACCGCATTAAGGAAGGCGATCGCGAGCGCATCCAGGTCTTCCAGGGCGACGTCATCCGCATGGCCGGCGCCGGTGCCCGCGAGACCTTCACCGTCCGCAAGATTTCCTTCGGTGTCGGTGTTGAGCGTACCTTCCCGCTTCACAGCCCCAAGATCGCCAAGCTCGAGGTCGTTCGTCATGGTCGCGTCCGTCGCGCCAAGCTGTACTACCTCCGCGACAAGGTGGGCAAGGCTGCTCGCATCCCCGAGAAGCGCTAAGAAGATTGCAGCGTCTGTCCACTCGTTTGGACACAAGGGTCACCTTCGGGTGGCCCTTCTTTTTATCTGATTTGCATGCAAGGAGGGCCTGGTATGGCCAATATGACGAGCTCGGTTTCGGCATCGCAGGTTGCCGGCGAGCTGGCGAGCGCCACGTTCGAGGAGATTCCCGCCCTCGTGGAGCATTATCGCGAGGATCCGCGCCAGCAGGTGATCAAGGCTTGCGAACGTGCCCTTAAGCGCCATGCCAAGGAACTTTCCGAACGCGAGCGCGTCAACGGCATGTACGAGCTTATGCATGAGCTCGGCGGTGATGGCGTGGTCGTGGGCGTCGACGAGGTGGGCCGTGGCTCGGTAGCGGGTCCCTTGACCGTGTGTGCCGTGTGTCTTCCGATGGAGCCGCGCATCTGGGGCATCAATGATTCCAAAAAGCTCACGCCGGCGCGCCGCGAGCTGCTCTCGGTGAAGATTGCCGAGGTGGCGACTGCTATCGGCTTTTGCCATATCGCTCCTGCGGATATCGATGAGATGGGCATGGCCCGCGCCATTCGAGCCGCTGTCGCGGGTGCGGTGTCCGATACGGGGCTTGAGCCCGATTGCGTGCTTATGGACGGCAACCCCCTGGGTGCCGTGCCCCATGAGCGCGACGTGGTCAAGGGCGATGCCAAGATCGCCTGTATCGCCGCGGCATCTATCATGGCAAAGGTCACGCGTGACGAGATGATGGTCGAGTACGATGCCGAGTATCCCGAGTACCATTTGGCCGAATCGAAAGGCTATGCGAGCCCCGAACACATCGAGGCCATTCGCAAACATGGTCTTTCTCCGCTGCATCGTGTGAGCTTTTGCGGAAACTTTCTGCAGACTGAGCGCCTTTTTTAATCCAATTGTGTAGACAGGGACCTTAAGGGTTCCATAAACTTGCTGGTAGGGGCCGTGCGCAACGCTATTGTTGCGCGCGGCCCCTCATTTGTCGGCATTTGGTTGGTTTTTGGTTTGCTTCCGGTACTTACCCGCATGAACCCTGCCTTCATTATCGAGGCAATGCAGGGAGTGGGAAAGGAGACCCCATGTGTGCCGCAGCCAAAATGAGCAAGACGCAGCAGCTCAAGGAGCGTTGGGAAGAAGGGGAGCTCGATTGTGGGTCGATCACGCCTGAGTTTATCAAGGGGCTCAGTCCTCGCGAGCTCGGTATGCTGGGCGAGCTTATCGCTATCGATTACTTTAACGAGCGCGGCTATGCATTGCTGGAACAAGGCTATCGATGCTCGGAGGGCGAGGCCGACCTGGTACTGCTCGACGAGCTCGACGATGTGGTGGTGATGGCCGAGGTCAAGACCAGACGTGTTGCGCTGGATTGCGATACGCGGGTGTTTCCCGAGGAAGCGGTGAACGCCCAAAAGCAGCGGCGCTATCGTCGTATCGCGAGTTGTTATCTCATGGAGCATTATCCGCTCAAGGCGATCCGCTTCGATGCCGTGGGCGTCACCATTCGCGGAGGGCATATCGCCGAGATCGAGCACCAGTACAATGCATTCGATTGGCAGGTGTCGTGATGGCGTTCGAAACTTTTGCCGTTCACGCAGCCTGTATCCGCGGCGTCGAAGCGATTCCCGTCACGGTCGAGGTTTCGCTCGCGGGCGGCATCCCGGGCATCCAGATGCTCGGGATCCCGAGTATGGAGGTCATGGAGTCGCGCGGGCGCATTCGCTGTGCGATGCGCTCTGCCGGATTCGAGATCCCGCGCTCGGGTATTACGGTCAATTTGGCGCCGGGGGATATCCGAAAGACCGGTAGCGGTTTTGACCTGCCGATAGCCATTGCGGTGCTTGCAGCCGACGGGCAGATTCCCCGCGACAATCTCGATCGCTGCCTTATTGCCGGCGAGCTCGGCTTGGATGGCACGGTGCTTCCCGTCAAGGGCGAAGTGGCGTTTCAGCTGCTGGCTCGCGACATGGGGTTGTCTTTTATCGCCGGTAGGTCCGAC
>CATZEP010000090.1 GCA_958418185.1 uncultured Collinsella sp. | reverse complement strand
GATGATCGAACTGGGCAAGCTGTGCAAGCGTGCTTGGGCCGCCGGCGTCCAGGTCATGGTCGAGGGTCCGGGTCACATGGCGCTCGACGAGATCGCCGCCAATATGAAACTGCAGAAGCGCCTGTGCCACAACGCCCCGTTCTATGTGCTCGGGCCGCTGGTGACCGATATCGGAGTGGGCTACGACCACATCACCGCCGCCATCGGCGGCGCCATCTCCGCCAGCTCCGGAGCCGACTTCCTGTGCTACGTGACGCCGGCCGAGCACCTGTGCCTGCCCAACGCCCAGGACGTGCTCGACGGCCTCATGGCCACCAAGATCGCCGCACACGCCGCCGACATCGCCAAAAAGGTGCCCCACGCCCGCGACATGGACGACAAGATGGGCCAGGCACGCCGCAAGCTCGACTGGGACGCCATGTGGAAGTGCGCTCTCGACCCGGTCACCGGTAAGAAGCGCTACGAGGAATCCCCCGCTGCCACCGAGGGCACCTGCACCATGTGCGGCAAGATGTGCGCCGTCCGCACCGTCAACAAGGTGTTCGAGGGTACGACGATCGATCTCGGCATGGAGGACTAGCCTTATCGCCGCGATCGCCTATGGGCTCGCCGCAGCACCTGCCAATTGTTAACCTGTGAACATTTGCTTGCATTTGCGTAAAAATTGCATCTCGCGCCCGGGTTCGGCATATCGCCGGCCTGGGCCTCTTTATAATGCGGGGTAAAAGACCCATTTGAATCCGACCGAACAAGGGAGCGAACATGGATCGCAGTAAGGTACCCGCCGTTCTATCCATCGCAGGATCCGATTCCAGCGGTGGCGCCGGCATTCAGGCCGACATCAAGACCATCACGGCGCACCGCCTGTATGCCGAGACGGCCATCACAGCCATCACAGCGCAAAACACACTGGGCGTTACCGCCGTGCAGAACATCTCCCCGGATATTGTCGCAGCGCAGATCGATGCCGTTTTTGACGATATACGACCCAGCGCCGTCAAGATCGGCATGGTCTCCTCTGCCGAGATTATCGAGGTTATCGCCGACCGCTTGAGCGCGTGGGACGCACAAAATATCGTCGTCGACCCCGTCATGGTCGCCACCTCGGGTGCTCGCCTCATTGCCGAGGATGCCGCTGAGGCACTCACCCGCCGCCTGTTCCCGCTGGCGACCGTTATCACGCCCAACATTCCCGAGGCCATGGCGCTGCTCGATTATGAGGTCGATTCCGAGCGCACGCAGCAAAATGCCGCCATGCTTCTCACCCGTCGCTTTGGCTGCGCGTCTCTCGTTAAGGGCGGGCATTTTGTCAACGAGGCCAACGATGTGCTAGCAGAGCCCGCGCCGCTCGATGACGAGGGCAACCATCTGGGCGATCCGCTCACCACGTGGTTCCGCCACAAGCGCATCGAGACCGGCAACACGCACGGTACTGGCTGTACGCTTTCGTCCGCCATCGCCTGCGCGCTGGCCCAGGGCATGGATCTTGCCGATGCCGTCAACGCCGGCAAGGCCTACCTAACGGGTGCTCTCGCCGCTGGCTTTGACATGGGCAAAGGCTCCGGGCCCGTCAACCACATGTGGCAATATTAAGATTCGCAGCCCAAAACCACCGCAAAGGGGACAGGCACCTTTGTGGCGGTTCCCACAAACATCTCGATCTGTAACAGTTAGAGTCCATTTTTCGGCCCACCTGTTACAGATTGAGACATTCAAATTCCGCTGAGAAGAAAATCTCGATCTGTAACAGTAACTCGGCAAAATCGACCCTAGATGTTACAGATCGAGACAAACGACCGATATCGACCTAAATAATCTCAATCTGTAACATCTAGCCCGTTTTCGGCCTTACAGCTGTTGCAGATCAAGACAAACCAACGAAACAAGCCACCGCAAGGGGAACTTTTGTACTGCTTTGGGCCGTACTACTCTCCGATCATCTCTTTAAGCTTGGCTGCCACGGCATGGCCGAGGCTCTCGTGGCTTTCCGGCATCATGTGCAGATAATCGATATCGCCCGGCTCGGCAAAATCGGCGGCATTCAAAAAGTCGCAGCCAAACTGTTCGGCAACATACGCATAGTATTCGGCAAAATGCTCCGAGGCCTCGACGGAGTGCTCGTCAAAGTCGGTCATATACACATCGGCGATCTGCGGTTTAATCTTGATAGGAGCCATCAGCAGAATGCGCGGACAAGGCGCAGCGTCGGTCCAGGGAAACGCGCGGACGGTGCGAATCAGCGCCATGGCACCGTCAGCGATATCGGCAGCCCCCACGCTAAAGACCGTCTTGCAGTCGTTGGTGCCCAGCATAATCACGATCGCGTCCAGCGGCTTATGGGACTCGAGCAGCATCGGCAACGCGCGGATGCCGTTGAGATTGGTGTCCAGATGGCACATGTCGTCGCGCACCGTCGTGCGGCCGTTTAGGCCTTCCTCAATCACGTGCCAGCCCTCGCCCAGGTCGCGCTGGGCCACGCCGCACCAGCGCACATCGTGCGCATAGCGCACCGCGGTGCCGTCGCGCATACCCGCCGGATCGTAGCCGTAGGTATTGCTATCGCCAAAGCACAGAACGTTTTTCATCGTAAGCCCTTCCTTTAGTAAAAAGCCGACGGGAGCAGTCTCTCCCGCCGGCCCGACCCATCTGTCGGCACGTACCGATTACAGGTACTTGCGCCAATCGTCATCGTCCTCATCGTCCTCGGCAGCAGCCTGGGCTTGCTCGGCGGCGTGAGCGGCCGCAGCACGAGCGGCAACCTGGGCATAGGACTCCTCGTTGCGCTCGGGGAAGTTTGCCAGCACGTGCTCGAACTTGGCAAAATCCTCGTCCCAACGCGTAGAAGGCACGGCAAAGAAGACCTGCTTGACCTTAAAGTCGCCCGATGCGAGCTCCTTGCGGAAGAGCTCAGCCACGGCCTCGGCGTCAAAGCCGTTGTTGTCGCAGCCCCAAGCGCCCAGCACGAGCTTCTCGCGACCCAACTCATCGCAGATGGCAAGCACAAAGCGGATGCGATCGCGCAGGGCATCCAGCAAGGCATCGTCGCCCACGCGATACTCCTGGCGAGCGCGCTTGGCGTTGGGTGCGGCGGCGACGATTACGTCGGCATATGCATGTACGTGGTTGCGGTCGAAGCGCACCGCAGGCACCATCAGCGCACGGTTGCGGTAAAGCTCGCAGTTGATGTTGCGGCGACGGTTCTCGCCGTACCATTTGCGCTGCTTATCGAGGACGTTGTACAGGTACGAATCGGCACAGAGCGTGGCCTCCTGGCCCAGATAGCCCTGGATGTAGCCACCGCCCGGGTTGGTGAACGAGGCAAAGGCGAGCACGGCCATGTCGCAGAACTGCGCGTAGCCTCGGCCGTTATCCAGAATGGCCTGCGTGGCAGAGGCGTCGAGCACGGTGACCTCGGGCAGGACCGGAGCGGGCTTTTCGGCGGCAGGCGCGGACTCGGCCTCCGTGGCCTCCTCGGCGGGTGCAGGCTCGGCCGCAACCTCGGTCTCGGCGGATGCCACCTCGGCGGCCTCGACCTCGGGCTCCTCGGCGGCCTCAGACTCCTCGGCAACCTGTTCCTCGGCAGCGTCGGCCGCTTGGGCCTTGGCCTTCATCGCCGCGACAAATCCAGCAGGCATGCCATCGAACTCGCGCACGCCGGCAAGCGAGCGCTCGATATCCTTGGCGCACGCTTCGGACACAGTCGCCACGTGACGCTCGGCGGCCTTGGCACGGGCCTCGCGCTTGGGATTGGGCCTGCGGTTACGGTTCCTGTTGTCGACGTCTGCCATAAGTGGTCACCTTTCTCGGTCTCTGCCGCTATCGGCTTTTCCCATCCATGATACCCCGCCGTGCACAAAAAAGACGGCCCCGAAGGACCGCCTTTCACATCGTTTTACCGCGTCCGACAAGAAACGCTGCAATGCCCCGCGCTAGTCGCGACGACCAAGGATGTTCAGGATGCGCAGGAACACGTTGATGATGTCCACGAACAGGTTGGATGCCATGAGCACGGCGTTGGGCAGCGTGGGCGGCACCGTCGTGGCCACATAGGTGTCGTAGCCAATAAAGCCGGCGAACACCACGATCACGATCAGGTCGGTGATGGACTGCGAGACGCCCATAAACATCAGCACGATCTCGACCAGAATCGTGGCAAGCAGGATGCCAAAACCAATGCCGTACACACGCTGGAAGAACTTGGGGAAGGTCACGCCCAGCGCACCAAAGACAAAGGTGATGGCGGCCGTGGCGATAAAGGCAGTGTTGATGGTGGGCAGGTCGTAATTGGCAAGGCCAAACGACGCGGTCAGGCCAAAGGTACTCGCAAAGATTACGTAGCCCACAAGGGACAGACCCACAGACTGCTTGCCCGCGGCGGCCGACATCATGACCATGCCGACGATGGTCAAAATAAACGAGCCAAAGACCAGCGGCAAGGCGGCGCCGCTCATCATCATGCGGGCAAACGCCATGGTGCTCGTAAAGTAAGCACCGGCACCCATGGCGCAAAAGCCCAAAAAGATCAGGGCAGACATGGCAAGGTTGTACGCACGCGGCGACATCTCCTTGGCACGGCTTGCGCCGCTCTCAATGGGGCCGTTCTGATAACCCTGGATATCGTTCATAATATCGTCCTTTCAAAAGCGCCGCGACAGCGCCGTAGGTGACAAGATTCCTGCCATTGTACCCGAATGCCGCGCGCTCTTACCTGCGGCGCCCGCTCTCGAGCGTACGGTCGAATGCCCACACCCACCAACGCATCAGATGGGCCTGCGAGCCATCCGGTCGCTCGCGCGCCTGTTCTTCCAGATACAGTTCGGTCGTATGCCCACCAAAACGAACCTTATAGGTTGCCGTACGAATGCCGTGAACCGTTAGGCCAAAACCGGTGGATGAGACAATCTCGTCGATCGTAAAACAGCGACCGTCGACCCAGCAGACGGTAACCGGCACGACTTGTCCGCCCGCGAGGATGCGGGCCACGACGTCCACATACTGCTTGTGCACGCGTCGAGTTTTACCATCTGTCTGTCGATATTCCATGCCTCCTATTATCGAACGCATGTTTGCATATTGTAAAGCGAACAGGCTGTGGTTTTGGGATGTTGGGGCGCGCACGTGTCCTCATGGCGTGCTAGCAAAAAGAACACCCGCGGTCAACAGGGCAAATATTCAATGTTAGTGCCAAAAAATTCACTTCTCCCATCAGAACTCGGTAAAGAAACCCGCAGGAGGTGATACGATTTATCATGTTTTTGTAACGTGCCTGCAAACTTCGAGAAAGCCCATATATGGACGTAACGTTCTCAGCCTTCCTCGGCCAAATTGTGTCGAACCCAGTCCTTGCCGTCACCGTGATCCTCGCGCTCGGCGCTATCTTCGTCAACGGATGGACCGACGCGCCCAACGCCATCGCGACCTGTGTCACCACGCGCTGCATGCCCGCCCGCGCAGCCATTCTCATGAGCGCCGCATTCAACTTCCTCGGCGTGCTCATCATGACGCACTTTAACGCGAGCGTCGCCAACACCATCTCACATATCGTCGACTTTGGCGGAAACAGCACCATGGCGCTCGCGTGCCTCTGCGCGGCGCTGTTCTCCATCGTCGTCTACGGCGCCACAGCGTCGCGTTTTGGCATCCCCACCTCGCAAAGCCACAGCCTTATCGCCGGCCTGACCGGTGCCGCTATCGCCCTCGGCGGCGCGAGCAGCGTCAACGTCCACGAGTGGATGAAGGTCATCTACGGCCTGGCGCTCTCCATCGGTCTGGGCTTTATCATGGGCTGGGTCCTGTGCAAGCTCGTCTCGATTCTTTTCGCCGCCGCCAACAGGCGACGTGCCAATGTCTTCTTTAAATA
>CATZEP010000089.1 GCA_958418185.1 uncultured Collinsella sp. | reverse complement strand
GCCATATCTGTTTCCTTTCCTAAAGGTTTATCGCTATGAAACGCGGCCTACTCGACCGTATCGACCGTTGCCGCCACGTTGCCGTCTGCCATGCGCACGCGGATGGTATCGCCGGGCTTAAAGGTCTTGGCGCTCGTAGCCACACCGTCATCGCTGTACGCGATGGAGTAACCGCGGGCAAGCACCTTGAGCGGCGACAAGGCATCGAGCGACGCGGCAGCTCGGCCCAGGTCGGACGCAGGTTTGCTGAGCATCGTGCGCCCCTGATGCTCCAGACGGGAACTCGCAAGTGTGAGCGCATGGCGCTTGCCATCAAGCCCCGAGGTGCTTGCAACCAGACGCTCGGGCAGGCGCTCAAAGTTGGAGCGGAATGTCCCGACCGAGCGTGCGATGGCGCCGGACAGACGATCGGCCGTCAGGGCGAGCTCAGACTCGCGACGCTCGACCATAAACGTGGGGTCGTTGAGGCACGGGCGGCACGCGGCCGCATCGAGCGCGTCGCCCAGACGAGCCGTATAGGTGTCCCAGGCACGACGACCGCGCTGGTCGAGCATTTCCAGATCGACCTGATCCGACCCGATCATCGAAGCCATCGCGGCGCCCAGACGCTGATGGCGCGTCTCGAGCACATCGACCAACTCCGTCATAGCCGGCGCCACCGATTCTGCCGCCGCCGTGGGCGTGGAGGCGCGGCGGTCGCTCACCATGTCGCAAATCGAGGTATCGGGCTCATGGCCAATACCGGTCACCACGGGCACAGGACAAGCCGCCACTGCGCGGGCAAGCTCCTCGTCATTAAAGGTCATGAGGTCCTCAAAGGAGCCGCCGCCGCGCACCAGCAAAATACAGTCGGGCGCCGGCGTAATGGAAGCGGCGCGGCGCAAGCCCTCGATGAGCTCGGCCGGCGCACCCTCGCCTTGAACCTTGGCGCCCACGCAGACGACCTCGACGAGCGGGTTGCGACGGCGCAACGTGCGCTTAACGTCGTCGATTACGGCACCCGAAAGCGAGGTGACGACCGCCACGCGGGAGCAGAACACCGGGATGCGGCGCTTGCGCGCTTCGTCCATCAGGCCCTCGCGGCGTAGCTTTTCGGCCAGTTGCGCCACTTGTTGACGCAGCAGACCCTCCCCCGCCAACGAAAATGAGCGGGCAACAAAGCTCATGCGACCCGTGGGCTTATAGAGATTGAAGCTGCCCTTAAAGCTCACCTGCATGCCATCGCGCAGATCGAAGGTGCGCTTGAGATAGGCGCCCTTCCAGATAATGCAGTCGACGGCGGCCGAGTCGTCCTTGATCTGGAAGTAGCAGTGACCGCTTCGGGCGTTAGGACCACGAAAACCTGTGACCTCGCCCAGAACGCTCAGCTGCGGAATGGCATCGAGCGCACCGGCGGCGATCTCCACTGCCTGGCTCACGCTGAGCTCCTTGCGCTCCTGATCGTCCGAACCGTCGAACTCGGCGGAAACGGCATTGCCGGTTAGATTCCAGCCTGCCACGCAGCCTCCTTTCGTTATCGAGCACAAGGGCTTCGACCCTGCGCAGATTCAAGTCCAACACATAGTACAGCGCCGCGGGGACAAGAATCTCCGCGGCGCCTGTCAAGCCAATTTGTTATCGGTTGGAGTTTCTGTTGTAGCGGGCCATCAGGTAGAGCAGCTGAATAATCGAGGTGAGCGCCGCCGCCACGTAGGTGAGCGCGGCTGCCGTCAGCACCTTCTTGGCACCGTTGACCTGCTTGGAACTCATGCCCGACTGCTCGATATACGCCACGGCGCGGCGACTGGCATCGATCTCGACAGGCAACGTAACGAGTTGGAACAGCACACTAAACGAGAAGAAGATCAATGCGAGGGTCGTGAGCCCGGCGATGTTCATAAACAGGCCCAAGAGCAACACGATGGTCCAGGTGTTCTGGGTAAAGTTGACGACCGGGACCAGGGCGGTGCGAACCTTCATCATGGCGTAACCGCTCTGACGCTGGGCGGCATGACCCGCCTCGTGGCAGGCGACGGCAACGCTTGCGACCGACCCGCCCGAACGGTTGGCATCCGACAGATACAGGTTGTTATCCTGCGGGTTGTAGTGGTCGGTGAGCTCACCAGCCACGCCCTTGATACCTACGGCGTTGCAACCGTTGGCGTCGAGCATGCGGCGAGCGACCGTGGCACCCGTGTCGCCGTCCGAGCGAACCTTGGACCAGGTCTTGTACGTCGAGTTGATATAGCTCTGCGCAGCAAGGCCAAGCACCGTACAAACAAGAACAACCAGCAGGTACAGCGGGTCGATGCCAAAGCCGTAACCATAGTAATAGGGCATGCGAATTCCTCCGAATCGAGTTACACGTTGGAGGCATTCTACCCACTCAGCTGGCAAGCAAATCAGCATCGATGTTTTGGCACCGTCAGCGAAAACGGTCGAAAGCGAGCAAGGTGACGTGAAAGAGAAGCGACGCGTACTTTGGTACGCGAGCGACGATTGAACGTCAGATTGCCGCTCTCGGCCGTTTGCAGCGTCGAGCTGTTAGGCGGTTTGGTAAAACCGCGTAACTATATACCTACAGGAGCTCGATTTTGCCGTCCTTCACCGTCAACCCCATGTTGCCCGAGAGCAGATCGTCCAGACGCGAACCCACAAGCTCAAAGCGCCAGCCTTCGCGCAGGGGACTTTGCTCGGGATGCTCAATGTAGTCGGCCAGGTCATCGCGCGAGGCAATGACCGAGGCCGCCACGCCCGAGCGCTCGGCAACCAGGCGAATAAGCGCATACATAAGGTCGGTAACGCTCTCCAGCTCCGGCGAAATCTGACGATGTCCGCGCACCATGAACGGCAGACGATCGTGCGGGCAGCTCGCGCCGCGCTTGATAGCCATCAGCGCGCCGTCCACGTCGCGCTCCCCCAGTTGGTCGGTACCGCGGATGCTGCGGAACTCCTCAACACGCACAGGATTGCGCTTAACCAGGGCCAGCAGCGTATCGTCGGACATAACCCACTTGCGCGGGATGTTGCGCCGCTCGGCGCGCTCTTCACGCCAGGCGGCAAGCTCGCGCGCAATGCCCAGCTGATGACGACTGCACGAGTTGATGCGCTTGACCTTGCGGAATGCCTCATGGCGATCGGCACGGTAGTGCGACTCGTCGGCCAGAGGGCGCAACTCATCGAGCACCCAGTCCACGCGGCCCAGCTCGCGCAGGCGGCTCATCATCTCGGTATAGGCGACGATCAAGTACTTGACGTCATCGATCGCGTATTCGATCTGCTTATCGCTCAGCGGGCGGCGCGACCAATCGGTCAGCGACTCAGTCTTAGGCAGCGATACGCCGCAGAACGTCTGGACGAGCGCGCCATACGAAATCTGCTGGCGCTCGCCCAAAAAGGCGGCGGCAACCTGCGTGTCAAAAATCGGTCGCGGCAGTGCGCCCACGGTATGGAGCATAACTTCCATGTCCTGCGAGCAAGCATGGAATACCTTGGTCACGCCCTCGTCAGCCATAAGCTCGGCCAGCGGCGACAGGTCGTCGATCACCAGCGGATCGACCGCGACACTCTCGGCAGGAGTGGCAATCTGGACCAGGCACAGGCGCGGATGAAACGTGCGCTCGCGCAAAAACTCGGTATCGACGGCGATCGCGTCGAACTCGCGGGCGCGCTGGCAAAAGTCGACCAGAGCCTGATGTGTGGAAATGTACATATCAACCCATCGAATAAGGTTAGGCCCGAAAAACACGGGTAGGATATCGGCATTGCTCTACAACTATACTCGGTTAGTCACAGAACGGGAACGTAAGTATGCGCTGCCTTATCATCCACAACCCGGCATCGGGTCCCAGCTCCGATGAAATCTACGCATTCACGCACGCCCTTGCACAGGGCGGCGACGAGGTCGTGATGCGCTTTATCGGCGATGGCATGGAGCCCGAGGACGCGGTAGCGGACGTTCGCGAGTTCGATCGCGTGGTCGTTTCGGGCGGCGACGGCACCGTCTCCAACGTGCTCGACCAGATGCGCGGGTGCGGTGTCCCCACGCTCGTCTTCCCCTCCGGCACGGCCTGCCTGTTCTTTAACAACATCGGCAATGCCCCCGAGGCGGCGGCACTCGCCAAGGCTTGCCGCGCCGGCCGCACAGTCAAGGTGGACATGGGCGAGCTCTTTTGGCTCGACGAGAACGGTAACGAGAAGCGCCACGGCTTCATCATCATCGCCGGCTCGGGCTTCGACGCCGAGATCATGATGAAGGCCGCTCCCACCAAAAACGACATCGGCGAGATCGCCTACTTCCTCTCAGCGCTCGCCACGCCCAACCCCACGGTGGCGCACTTTACCATTGAGCACGACGGCATCGTCGAGGAGCTCGACGGCATCTGCTGTATGGCAGGCAATACCTCGGTCATCCAAAACGACATCAACCTGTTCCCCGACTGTCGCATGGACGACGGCATGGTCGACATCGTCGTTATTGAGCCCGTACGCACGGTGCAGCGGCTCCCGCCGGTCATGACCGCCGCGCTCGACCCCGCTGGCAAAGTGCTCGGCCGTCCGCAGTTTAAGATCATCCAGACCAAGGAAGCCAAGATCACCTGCACGCCATCGCTGGGTATGCAGTTCGATGGAGAGATCATCTCCAGCAACTCCGGCGTCTTTGGCGCTCGCGCGCTGCCGCAATGTCTCGACCTCATCGTCGACGATTTTTCACCGCTCGGAAAATAGGAGGACCCCATGAACGACAATCCCCTGATTGGCTTTATCGTCATCGTCTTGGCCATGCTCGTTGGTTACGCCATCAATGTGATCCACCGCCGAAAGAAGTAAATCCACATTGGTATGATATTCATCCAGTTATCGACTCTCCCGTTGTTTATGCAAATCCTAAACAGCGGGAGAGTTTTCTTTTTGAGCATTGTCTGGCGCTTTATTCAGCTACAGTAAATGCAGGGTGCCTTTATTTAACTAAAGCCACAAAATGAGTATTATTATCCGCTCATCGTATATTTCTTCACGCTCATCGAGTAAAAGCTGTTGTCGAATGAATACTCTTTACACTTCCTTTAGGCTAGTAGATGTATTTATTAGCTGAAACTCCGTACGGTTTCGCGGGGTTTCAACAGTTGGGAGGGATCATGAGGTTTACTCATCCTGTCAACACGCTCAAGAAGCCCGGCTGCGGCCTTGCATTTGGAGCAGCGGCCATTATGGCCATGCCGACTTCGGCGCTCGCTTGCACCCAGATCTACATGGGCAGCCAGCTCACGGCAGACGGCAACACGTACTACGGCCGTTCCGAGGACTTCGGCCCGCGCTACATCAAGCACTTTGGCATCGAGCCCGCACACAAGGACGGCAGCAAGTACACCTCGCTCGAGTCCGGCTTTGAATACAAGTCCAAGGGCGCAACCTACCGCTACACCTTCGTTCGCGACAACCCCTCTCAGTGGGAAGATCGTTACGACGCATATTCCGAGGCCGGCATCAACGAAAAGGGCGTTTCCTGCTCTGCCACGCTGAGCACCTCCTATAACGAGAAGGCAGAGGAAGCCGACCCCGTCACCGAGGAGACCGGCATCGGCGAGTACAACTACGCCAGCGTCATTCTGGGCGAGAGTGCCACGGCCCGCGAGGGTGTCGAGCTCCTCGGCAGCTTGATTGACGAGCAGGGCGTCTGCTCCAACGACCAGATCATCATTGCCGACAACAACGAGACCTGGCTGTTTGCCGCACTCTCTGGCCATCAGTGGATTGCCATGAGGCTCACCGACGACATCGCCTCGCTCAACCCCAACATCGGCAACCTCACCTTTGACGACGACCCGGCCGACACCGAGAACTGCCTCCACTCCGAGGGCATCGAGTCCATGCCTAAGGAGAA
>CATZEP010000088.1 GCA_958418185.1 uncultured Collinsella sp. | reverse complement strand
TATAGCACGGCACTACAATGCTCACGAGCGGCCTATAGGCAAATGCCGCCGAAGCGACACGCTGGCACGCCAAATCACCCGGCTTTGCGCGATATTGCTCAAACCAACGTCGATAGGCCGCATCATCCGCGCGCGCATCCTTCATGCGGTTCCAACTGTCGTCGACCATGCCGTTGTACAAACGACCATCCATGGCACAAAATCCACTCTGGATTTGGCCCGTGGGATCAGCCGCAATCACGACAAAATCGCGTATATCCTGAGGCATCTCAACGCTCAGATACGTTTTATTGACGCGACATCCGTTCTGCTGGGGAACATCGACCTGCGACTCAAACACATGCACCGTGGCATCGATCGCATTCATGTGCGTATCGAAGATCTGGAGCTCAGGGACGCACTGGGGATCTCCCGCCCACTTGACCTCATAGCGCCAGACGACGCCCTCATCTGCCGGTAAATAACGAACGGCATCGATCTCGTAGCGACCGCAGCACTCGCCGCGCTGCGCATCGCGAACGATCGCGCACATCGCAGGCTTTGCTTTGTAGTTAATCTTAGATTCCAACTTGGCAATACGACTATCAAGGCGAATTGAGCCCAGCCTTTTGTCGCCGGACGCAAATGAGACATCAATTGCAGAGCCGTCCATAAACGGAAGCACCAAGACAGCGAGTTCGCGCTCATAATCGGCAACGGAGGGACAAAGCGCAAGCACGCGGCCATGATCGACCGGCAGCGTCAAAGACGGCACGCAAGCGCCATTGGTCGTCGCATGAGCAAAAGTCTGGGGACCTTCCCGCTCAATAAGTCCCGCAATATCCTGACCGACAAAACGAAGCAACGCAAACAGGCGGCCCTGGCTGCGGCAAAGTGCCAAACGCTTGATACTCATCTACACTTCTCGCTTTCCCAGGGCGTTCGCAGCCATGCGCTTGCACGCGCCCAGGCGCCCAAACCTCAAGACGTCGTAATTGAACATGAGCTTTTTGCACGAACGAGCAGCAGGCGCCTTACCGACAAGCGCCGCGCGCACCATAGCGGCAACAGAAGGATCGCATTGCGCAAGCGCAGCATCACTGCCCACGGCAGAACCGTCAAGCGCCGCGGCAACGACAGCGAACACCTTGCCGCAGCCCGAGCCCAGGAGCCTGAGTGCATCGTACAGCACCAGATCACACAGGAAGTACGCCAGGTCATCGGCATGCTGGGCACCGAGTCCATCACGGCGCCAATCGGCCAGCACCGCCGAGTAGATCTTCACGTGCTCCAGCAAGCGCGTCTCATCGTCATAGCGCATGGTGTCCATGAGCGAACCTTTGCGTGCCACGCGATAGTCGTACAGCTTGTTCGAGATAAGCGCAGTCTTGCGTGAGCGACCGTACACGGCAAAATCGAAGACCTGATCCTCACCATATTTAACGGTTTCATCGAACACGATCCCGTTGCCCAGCAAAAAAGCGCTCTTGCAAGCGGTGCGCCATGCAAAGGGGCGAGATGCTTCCTTAAACAGCAGGTCGGAGCTATAGCCCACAAACGACACATCGCGCGGGCTCAGCACATAGTTAAGCCACGGATACCCCGCCTCCAACGGATACGGGTTTGCGCCAAAGGTCAAAACGTCGCAATCCTCACGCTCAAAGGCATCAACGATTACGCGGCACGCATCAGACGTAAACCGGTCGTCGGAATCCAAAAACGCAACGACAGGCGCCGTGGATGCAGCGATACCCGCATTGCGGGCACTCGACAGGCCACCGTTCTCCTTATCGACCAGCGTAAAGCGCGCGTCCTTTTCGCAATACGCAGCCGCAATATCGCGCGAGCCATCCGGCGAGCCATCGTTAACCAGCACGCCCTCCCAATCGGGCATATCCTGCGCAAGCAGGGAGTCCAGGCACCATGCCAGGCACTCCTCCACTTTATAGATGGGAACGACAACGGAAATCTTGGGGGTAGCCATGGTCACGTGCTCCTACTGTGCCGCCGGCACGTCGTCGGGATGCGGGTTATCGCCATAGGTGCGCTGATACGTCAGCACGCGCAGGACCAGCGGCAGACCGCCGATCTTAAAGTAGTGTTTAAACGTATTGAGCTTGCCCGGCTTCTTAAAGTCAAACCGCGAATCTATGTAGGCACGGGGCGACTTGGCCATCAAACGCAAATCGGTCTCGCCACGCGGATCGAACAGCGACAGGTCAAAACGACCGGCATCCCAATCAGCCTTGAGCTCGGGAGATGCCTTGTCCCAAAACTGCTCGCGCAACTCAGCGACCAGGCGCTCATCATTCCAGCGGTACGTATCGACCTTCATGCGCATTAAAATGCCCTGAAGCCGAGTCTTAAGCTCGGGGCGTTGATCCAAAAAGCGCTGCATCTCGGCATATTCGTCGCACACGCAAAACACCTTGTTGGGCGAATTAACAGAGCTCTTCTCGTTATCCTGGCGATAGCACAAAATGGGGTCCGAAATAAACGCGGCACGCTCGGCGCAAGCCCAAACCTTAAAGTTAAAGCCTGCGTCCTGATACGAGGCACCCGGCGTGGGAAGAAACCGAATCTGATTGTCGTTGAGGAACTCGCGCCGATAGATAGCCGACCAAATGGAAGGCTTGCGGTAGAAAATGCCCGGGCGATCGACGGGGCGATACGCGGCGCCCGTCATATGCTCGTCGATGATCCCAAACAGATCACGGCGCTCGCTGGGCGTGGACCAATACAGATAGAAATCGCCTTTTACCACATCAGCGTGCTCGGTGTCTGCCTTGGCAACCAACTTTTGGAGCGAATCCTCGAACATAAAGTCATCAGACTCCAAAATGCCCACGTACTCGCCACGCGCCATCTCCAGGCCGCGGTTCATCGAGTCGCCGTAGCCGCTATTGGCCTTGTCAATCATCTTGACGCGCTCATCATGTGCCATGTACTCGCGAATGATATCCGGTGAGCTATCGGTGGAGCCATCGTTGATGCAGATGATTTCGATGTCCTTGAGCGACTGTGTCACAGCGGAATCGAGGCACTCGCGCAGGTAGCGCTCAACATTGCAAATGGGAATAAGCAACGAAACTTTAGGGGTATCAGAGTTCTGCAAGAGAACCTCCTGTTGAATAGCGTGTAACAGGGTTATTTTAGCAGCCGAGTTGCGGCGGGCGGCATCGCTTGGAATTAGATAAAGCGTTCCAGGCAGGCCTTGAGACCGCGGGTCGAAAGATAGAACAGCGCGGCGTCTGCCATCGAAACGCCCGAGGTCGCCGCAACGAGCTTATGGGCAACACGGCAAACGGCGCCCTTAGCAGGCATATCCGCCCACTCCGTTCCCAAAAACGTCGTGAAATCCATATTGACGCGACCGGCCACGCGACGGAAACCATCGGCATCCAAGCGCGCCAAATCAAACACGATAAGGTCCAAGAACCAGGTAATCAGCTCTCCGGGGCACAGGTCCAAAAGGCCGTAGGCCGCCCAGTCTTCCATAACTTCCTCGAGCATCCTCATGTGTGCGTCGAGCTTTTTGGCGCGTGCCTCGGCACTGTTGAACTCGTGCGTCGCCGATTCGCTCTCCATCACGTAGTGGTAGAACCTGACCGGCATGACGACGGTTTTAGGAGCCAGCGCGTAAGCTGCGAACTGGAACACAACGTCCTCACCCAAGGCCAAGCCGGGGGCAAAGCGAATGCCTTCGCGATTGAGCAGCTCGCGCGAAAAAGCCGCGCGGCACGCATAGGGCTGTGCGTTTGCGTGGAACAGCAACTGGGGATCACGGGCGCCAAAAGTGCCCGCCTTGGGGCTCATGAGTTGCTGGACCCGCTTGGGCGCGGCGTCGGACGGCTCGCAAACGCCGCCAAAAACGGCGACCTCGGCATCTGCAGACTCCATGGCATGCAGCACGCACTCGACCGTCTGGGCGTCGATGTAATCGTCGGCGTCCACAAAAAAGACAGCCTCACCATCGGCCGCATCGATACCGGCATTTCGAGCGCACGAAACGCCGGCGTTTTCCTGGTCAATCACCAGCACGCGGTCGTCGGCCTGCGCAATTTGACGCAAGACGCCCAGCGAATCGTCAACCGAACCGTCGTTGACACAGACAACCTGAATCGAGCGCTCGGACTGTGCCAAAAGCGAATCGAGGCATCGCCGAATCGAGCGCGCGGAGTTGTATACGGGAACGACAATAGTCGCTTTGGGAATCGAGGCCTCTCCCATACCGACCTACCCCCTCAACGATTCGACAAGGAAGGCAGCGACCACGCCGGGGCCTCCAACCGATGCGTAGTACTTGGCGCGTCCCAAGGCACCATCCGTCGCAAAAGTCGGATGCTCGTCAACCCAACTCTCAGGATCTTTGAGGATGGCAGCGAGATTCGCACGCTTCCACGGCTTAAGATCGACCAGCGAAACCTCCCCGGCGTCCAAGGCCGCTTGGAACTCCTTGGCCATCTGCACCAGGAACTCCTTATAGAACTTAGGCGCCAAGCGCACATAGTTCCACATATACGAATCGTATTTAATGAGCTGATTGAACTTGAGCATGCGGGCGACGTCATCGCTTGCGTGATCGCGAGCATAATCTTCTCGGATCCAGCGCTCGATCTCGGCATACTCGGTATTGACGCAAAAGACCTTGGCCGAAGAATTGACCGAGGAGCTCTCGTTGTCCTGACGATACGAAAGCACGGCATCGTGCAGGTAAATGGCCTTGTCGGCACATGCGATCGCCTTAAAGGCAAACGACGTGTCCTGAAAGGATGCTCCCGGAGTCGGCAGGAACTTGATGCCGTTGCGCTCGAGAAAATCACGGCGGTACACGGCCGACCAAATCGACGGCTTTTGCTTAAAGAACTGCGTCGTGTCGCTCGGGTGCACTGGCTTGCCACAGTCTTTAGCCTTAAACATCTCGTGCAGCGAGCGGCGCACCTCGGGCTTAGACCAGTAGAAGTCAAAATTTGCCTTTGCAAAATCGGCACCGAAGCGCTCGGCCGCCGACACGAGTTTTTCCAGGGCATCGGGCGCCATAAAGTCATCGGACTCCAGAATGCCCACGTACTTGCCGCGCGCCATCTCGAGCCCGCGGTTCATGGAGTCGCCGTAGCCGCTGTTGGCCTTATCGATCATCTTCACGCGCGCGTCACGCTGCATATACTCGCGGATTATCGCCGGAGAGTTGTCGGTCGACCCGTCGTTGATGCAGATGATCTCAATATCCTTGAGCGTCTGCGCCAGGGCGGAATCGAGGCACTCGCGCAGGTAGCGCTCAACGTTGTAGATGGGAATAAGCAGCGACAGGACAGGGCTGCCAGAGGAATTAGTAGACAAATGTGCTCCTTAGGAAATACCTGCCGTTAATGGTATCAAAGGGTCGTCCCGCCCGCGGGCGTTTATATAATCTATGGAGCCCGCAGAGGCGAACCGAAGCGAAAGGAAGTCATGCAGCCCAAAGCCGCACGCAACATAGTCATCGAAGCGCTGCGCTTAATCGCGGTCGCCACGCCCATGGCAGGTTCCTGCGTTTTATTCAAACCTTGCCAACATGGCGCAGCGACCCTTTACAATAGGTGCCGTCCAAACGACGCATTCGATAGCTTCCGTGCGGCGCTCGCCCGCCACGCGTGAAAGGATATATTCCCCATGACTTCCACCCTTCCCGCTCCCATCGACAAGCTTGCCATCGTCGTCGTCACCTATAAGCGCCAGGAGCTTCTGGCCAACCTGTTCGACTCCATGACCGAGCTCACGGCAACGCCTTGGCGTATCGTGATCGTCGACAACGAGAATTCACGCGAGACCGAGGCCATGTGCGCCGCATTCAACGAGCGCCTCGCCAACCTGTGGGGCATCGACACCGATCAGCCCGATGCAAAGGGTGGCACCGACCGCGTCATCTACGCCCCGCAGCTCAAAAACGGCGGCGGCGCG
>CATZEP010000087.1 GCA_958418185.1 uncultured Collinsella sp. | reverse complement strand
CGAAAAAGTTTCCTATATGAAACAAAAGAGGCACCGCAAAGACCATCTCTTTGCGGTGCCTTGTCATACCAATTTATGCAACAAAGGGGACTGTCCCCTTGTCACATTGTTGAGGTTAGAGCGAGAGGTTTCTGATCGACGTGACGCAGGAGGCCTCATCCACACCCGAAACGCGGAACACGATATCCTCGCCACACTCGCCGTAGAGGGCCATGAGCCCCATGACATCGCGGCCATCCGTGTGGCGATCGCCGATACTGACCGACACGTCGCTACGATGCTTGGCAATGATGTCGTAGAGCAGCGCAACCGGGCGGGCATGCAGTCCCAACGGATCTTTAATCGTCTTTGTAAACTCGACCATATCCCCTCCCGCGGCATCGCACATTCGGCCGGCAAACCCAGCCACGTGGTAGTTATTGTACGTTACCGGCGCGGCCCCGTCTCACAAAAAACGAGGGAAGGCACGCGTCCTTCCCTCGTTGCTGGCAATAGGTAGCCGCTTCCCTACATCAGGCGCAGGCTGACGTCCTTGAGCTGGGCGCCGGAAACGGCACTCGGGGCGCCCGACATAAGGTCGGAGCCGCTGGCCGTCTTGGGGAACGCCATGACGTCGCGGATGGAGTCGGAACCGGTGAGCAGCATGCACACGCGGTCCAGACCCAGAGCGAAACCGCCCATCGGGGGCGCACCAAACTTGAGCGCCTCCATGAGGAAGCCAAACTGAGACTCAGCGCGCTCCTCGGTAAAGCCCAGGAGCTTGAGCATGGACATCTGCATCTCGGCGTTGTGGATTCGCATGCCGCCGCCGCCGGCCTCAAAGCCGTCCATGACAAAGTCATAGGTGCACGAACCGGCTGCCAGCGGATCGGCCTCGATCTTGGCGATGTCGGTCTCGGTCGGCAGAGTGAACGGTTGGTGCTCGGCAGCGTAAGCCTTGCGGTCCTCATCCCAGTGGAACAGCGGGAAGTTGACGACCCACAGGAAGTCGTGACCCTCGCGCTTGATCTCGAGCGCGTTGGCCATGTGCGAACGCATGCCGCCCAGGATCTCGTCAGAGAGCAGGCGCGGGCCGGCGGCGAACATCACGAGGTC
Source organism: uncultured Collinsella sp. (assembly GCA_958418185.1). Classification (GTDB taxonomy): domain Bacteria; phylum Actinomycetota; class Coriobacteriia; order Coriobacteriales; family Coriobacteriaceae; genus Collinsella. Next base: position 4,827 of record CATZEP010000087.1, on the reverse strand, counting down.
GCCGGGCTCGACGTCCATACGCTCGCGCAGGGCAGTCATTTCCTCGTCCGAGAAGAACTTGACGATGGGACTGTTGATGGAGCCATCCTCGCGGAAAGCAATCCAAGCCAGGCCCTTGGCGCCAAACGTGGAGGCCACGCCGGCGAGCTTATCGATCTTGGCACGTGCCCAGGCACCGGCGCCCTTGGCGTTAATGGCCTTGACGACAGAACCCTCCTCGTTTGCGGCAGTCGCAAAGACCTTGAACTTGGAGTTGGCAAAGATGTCGGTCAGGTCGACCAGATGCATGCCATAGCGGGTATCGGGCTTGTCGGAGCCATAGGTGTCCATGGCCTCCCAGTAGTTCATGCGACGCAGCGGCGTGGGCATCTCGACACCCATGCGGCCGAAGGCATCGGCCAGGACCTCTTCGAGCGCGCTCATAACGTCGTTCTGGTCCACGAAGGACATCTCGATATCGACCTGAGTGAACTCGGGCTGACGGTCGGCACGCAGGTCCTCGTCGCGGAAGCACTTGGCAACCTGATAGTAGCGCTCGACGCCACCGACCATAAGCAGCTGCTTCAGGAGCTGCGGGGACTGCGGCAGGGCGTAGAAGTTGCCCGGCTGAATACGGCTGGGAACGATGAAGTCACGAGCGCCCTCGGGCGTGGACTTAAACAGGGAGGGCGTCTCGACCTCCATGAACTCACGGTTGTGCAGCGCCTCGCGAATGGCAAAGGTAAAGTCGGAGCGCAGCTTGAGGTTGGCCATCATCTCGGGACGACGGAGGTCCAGATAGCGATAGCGCAGACGGGTGTCCTCGCTGGTCTCGATGCCGTCCTCGATCTGGAACGGCGGGGTGACGGACGTGTTGAGCACCTCGGCGTGGTCGGTCAGGACCTCGATCTCGCCGGTCGCGAGCTTGGTGTTGGTGGTCTCCTCGCCACGGGAGCGCACGACGCCGTGGATCTTGATGGGCCACTCGGGACGCATGGTCTCGGCGATCTTAAATGCGTCGCCGTCAGAGTGCTCGGGGTCGAAGGTGAGCTGCGTGATGCCCTCGCGGTCACGAAGGTCGCAGAAAATAAGGCCGCCGTGGTCACGGCGACGGCTCACCCAACCGGTGAGGGTGACCTCTTCGCCCACGTTCTCGAAGCGAAGCTCGCCGCAGGTACGGGTGTGCATGGAATGCTCATCGATGGGACGGGTCTGGCTCATACCAGTGATCCTCCTTTATGGATCTGTGCCGCCCCGTGTCGTTCCGGGCGGCGTCGTACAGATTTGCCCAGCCTGCGTAAACCGCGCAGCCGGACATGGCGTTCTATCTTATCGCACCCGCGTCGATGTACCACGAAAAAGTAGCTCTTGCCCAAAGACTTGACGGAGACGAAACAATTGACGCACCGTGGCCGTCGCCAAGGCGCGCGGCGTGCGACAATGTGCCCCAATAAAACAGCACTTGGAAAGGCCCGTCATGACTGCACGCCTCATCGTTATGGATATCGACTCCACGCTCATCAACCAGGAGGTCATCGACCTGTTGGGCGAGGAGGCCGGCGTGGGCGACCAAGTTGCGCGTATCACCGAACGCGCCATGCGCGGCGAGCTCGACTTTAAGCAGGCGCTTGAGGAGCGCGTGGGGCTGCTTGCCGGCTTGGATGAGAGCGTGTTCGAGCGCACCTTTGAGCGCGTGACATTTACCCCCGGCGCGTTAGAGCTTGTGCGCTCGGCACACAGCAAGGGCTGGAAGGTCGGCGTGGTGAGCGGCGGCTTCCACGAGGTCGCTGACAAGATCGTAGCTGCCGCGGGTATCGATTTTTGCCTGGCCAACCGCCTGGAAGTCGTCGACGGCAAGCTCACGGGTAAGCTGGCGGCAGACATTGTGACCAAGGAGTCCAAGCTCATCCAGCTGCTGGATTGGGCAGTTGAGTGCGGTGTCGATATGGCCCATACCGTCGCGATCGGCGACGGCGCCAACGACATCCCCATGATTCAGGCTGCGGGCACGGGCATCGCGTTTTGCGCCAAACCCAAGACGCGCGAAGCCGCCCCGTTTGCCATCGACGAGCGCAACCTGATGCTCGCCATGGACATCATCCTGCGCGACTAGCCGATCCGTCTAACAATTGAATCAGTCTGTCCTATAGTTTCCGAACAATTTTGTCTTAGTGTTCGGAAACATACCCTTTGAGTGCTAGACTTTGCGCCGTCGAAGGGAACATATATGGATAAGCGAGATCTTGAGCAGTTGCTGAGCGATGTTGCCGGCGGAGCAGTCACCCCGGCTGTCGCCCTTACGCGCATCCAGACGGCGCCAACCGCCGATCTGGGTTTTGCGCAGCTCGATCTTTCGCGCGGGGTGCGCCAGGGAGCCGGCGAGGTTGTCTACGGCGCCGGTAAAACCGCCGAGCAGATTGCCGCCATTATCGAAGCGCTGCACGATGCCGGCCAGGAGCGCATCCTGGTCACGCGCCTGGACGCCGAAAAGGCAGCCCGCACCTCGGAACTCCTCGACAACGGCATCGACCTGGGATATGTCCCGGACGCACAGCTCGCCCTCGTAGGAGGCAAGCCCTCCCCTACCGGCAATGGACGCATCGTCGTCGCCTGCGCCGGTACGAGCGACTTACCCGTCGCCGAGGAGGCCGCGTTGACGGCCGAGTTCTATGGCAACGAGGTCGACCGCCTCTACGACGTGGGCGTCGCCGGCCTGCACCGTCTGCTCGCGCATGCCGAGGAACTTGCCCGGGCGCAGGTGGTCATCGCCATCGCCGGCATGGAGGGCGCACTGGCGAGCGTTGTCGGCGGTCTGGTGAGCTGTCCGGTCATCACCGTTCCCACCAGCGTGGGCTACGGCGCGAGCTTTGGTGGCGTAGCCGCGCTGCTCGCCATGCTCAACTCCTGCGCCAGCGGCGTTTCGGTCGTCAATATCGACAACGGCTTTGGTGCCGCCTACCAGGCAAGTCTTATCAATCATCTGAGCGCCGGCACACCCTGCGCCCGTTAAGGAGCATTCCATGTCCAACCATCAGCACACGCTTATCATCGACGGCACCTCGGGCATCAGCGGCGATATGACCGTCGCGGCCCTGCTCGACCTGGGCGCCAGCGAGGAACACCTGCGCGAACAGCTCGCCACGCTGCCGGTCGACGGCTTTACGATCGCCGTCACGCGCGCAAACAAGCATGGCATCGACGCCTGCGACTTTGACGTCCAGCTTGCAGAGGAGCTCGAGAACCACGATCACGATATGGCCTGGCTCTACGGCAACGAAGCAGCTGCCGAGCACACGCACGAGCATGAGCATGAGCACCACCATCATGACCATGGCGAGCACGAACGCGAGCACTGCCACGAGCATAGCCATGAGAACCATCGTCACGCCCGCCACCATCACCACCGTTCTTTGGCTGACGTCACCGCCATCATCGACGGCTCACAGCTAAGCGATGGCGCCAAGCGTCGCGCCCTCGCCATTTTTTCCGTACTCGCTGCTGCCGAGGCCAAGGCTCACGGCAAAACGCCCGACACCGTCCTGTTTCACGAGGTGGGCGCCGTCGACTCCATCGTCGACGTCTGCTCTGTCGCCATCTGCCTCGACGATCTGGGTATTGAGGAAATTGTGGTCGAGTCGCTCTCCGAGGGCCACGGAACCATCCGTTGCGCCCACGGCCTCATGCCCATTCCCGTCCCCGCTGCCGTCAACCTGTGTCAGGCGGGCAATATCGCCCTCACGCCTGCACCGGTCGCCGGCGAGCTCGTGACGCCGACGGGTGCCGCCATCGTCACCGCGCTGCGTACGTCCGACCAGCTGCCCTCACGCTACCGCATCGAAGCCGTCGGCTACGGCGCCGGCAAACGCCCCTACGAGGGTTGCTCCGGCACGCTCCGCTGCCTGCTCGTTCACGCGGACGCATAGCCATGGATGCCCGCAAGGCAAAAAGCCGCGCTGCCATCGTTGCGGCGTTCTCTGAGCTGCTGCGCGAAGAGGACTACGGCAAGATCACCGTCGGCGACATCATCGCTCGCGCCCATGTGGGTCGGGCCACGTTCTACGGCCTCTTCAAGAGCAAAGATGACCTACTCGCTGAACTCGTGCGCGATATCTGCACCCACGCCCTCGACGACGATGGCACACCGCTCGATGATCCGCTCGTACAAGTCGAGCATATCCTCAACAACCTCTGGGATCGTCGTCAGGGTGTACGAGCTCTCGTAGCCGGCGCCGGCTCACGCGTCTTCGCCGACAACCTCCGCAAGACCATCATGACCCGAGCAGCCGAAACCGTCCCTACCGACCCAAACGGCCCCGCCGCCACCATGGACCGAAGCTTCCTACTACACCACATAGCCTCAAGCTTCGTAGGAATGGTCCAATGGTGGGCCTGGCACAATTTCCAAGCAGATAAAGCCGACGTAGCCAAAGACTACCTCTCAGCCATAAAACCCCTCTTCACCTAAATAAGAAGCTTATCCCAAAGCATCACCCCAACCCAGGGTGTCACGCATCCAAAAGTGTCACCCGCACTTCAACGTCCCTACCAGCAACAAGCCCCTCCCATCCAAATTCAGATATATATGCTGGGTTTCTTACTCGAGCGCAACAAAGACCCCGCAGCCGTCCGCATGTGAACTGCCTCCCATTTCTTGGACATGAGAAATGGGAGGCTTTTTATGCGAGTCGAGTTGAGGGGGAAACACGACATCGAGGCCAGGAAGGCGGCGATCGGGCTCTTCGAGCGAGGCCACGGCTCCGAGTCGGCGGCGAAGGCGCTGTCGGTCCCGCGCGACACCGTGAGACAATGGCTCTACGTATACCGGTCGTTCGGAAGCGAGGTGCTGCT
>CATZEP010000086.1 GCA_958418185.1 uncultured Collinsella sp. | reverse complement strand
GATACAGTACTCATATTTGGCATTTTTTTGCACACGAGGTCCCGGGGAGACGACAATTCGACTCCCCGGGACTGTTCACCTATTCGGAAATCGGCGCTCCATGGCCCCAAGATCCTTCCATGCCGCACACGGTCGAGGCAAACCCGGCAGCAAAGTCGAGCGCGCGCTCGATGGCCTCGGCGCCATCCTCACCACGCTTGGCGGAATCGAGATAGCACATCAAAAACGAGGTGAGGAACGAGTCGCCCGCCCCCATGGTGTCCTTCATGTCCGTTACCGGTTTAGCCAGCTGGCGGTAATAACGCTCGCCGTCGTAAGCAATGCAGCCCTCGGCGCCCGCCGTAGCCGACACAAAACGCGGACCCAGGCCCTTCACCCATGCCAGACGCTCGCGAATCTCGTCCTCACTCGCGGCATCCGCCGCACTAAAGAAAGCAAAATCGACGTAGGGCGCAATCTGCTCGTAGTACTCGTCGGTGGAGTCGTCCGAAAAGTCAAAAGAGACCGTGACGCCCGCAGCCTTCAACTTGGGCAGCTCGCGCTCGGTAAAGCAATAGTTGCCCGAATGAACCACATCGAACTGCTTCATGTACGAAAGGTCAAAGCGATCGAGGACGTAGCGCGCATCGCCACGGATACCGCCCTCGTTGGAGCCGAGGAAGACACGGTCACCGTCAACGACGGTCACGCGAGCCGCTCCGTTCTCGCCAATCATCTGCTCGCACTTGTCAAGCTCGATACCCTCATCCTCGAGGCTTGCAATGACATGCTCGGCAGCGGCGTCATTGCCAAAAATGCCCATGTATGCGGAGCGTGCGGCACCGCATTTCTTGGCATAAACGGCGAAGTTCACCGCATTGCCGCCGGGATACATGGTGTGGATATGCTCGTAGCGATCGACGACGTTGTCGCCAAATCCGAGCGCGCTAACGTTAAATGCCATGGCCTTTGTCCCTTCTAGTACTCGACAACACCCATATAGCGGCGGAAATCGGGATCGTGATCAAACACCTTGCCGCGTGCAGCACGCAGCTCGCAGTTCATGGCGTAGAACAGCACCGGGTCCAGATAGGCACGGACGCTCGCCGGCACGGCTTCCATACCGTACTCCTTGGCATCGAGCACCATCAGCGTATCGGTATGCGTCTTAAGGAACGCCAGGGCGCGCTCGTCCATAGCACGGCACTCGCTGGAGCCCATCTGCAGGAAGTAAAAAACGCCATCCTGAGTAGCCTCGAAGGGGCCGTGGAAGTACTCGGCAGAGTGGATGTAGCTGCAGTGCTGCCACTGCATCTCCATAAGAGAGCAGATAGCGAAACCGTAGGTCTGGCTAAAGTTGGGACCGCTGCCCAGAATGTAGAAGAACTCGTGCTCCTGGCAAAGCTTGGCAAAACGATCGCCCAGCTCGGCATTTACCTTCTCACGTGCCGGGGGAAGGATCTTATCCATCTCGGCGATACCGGCATACATATCGGCAAGATCGGCGTAGCCCTCCTGCTGATCGAGCAGCTCGGCCGCAAGCGACAGCGAAATGCCAGCGGGGACCTCGGCCTGCGGCACGCCCTCGCCCCACGGGTAGACCCACGTGGTCCACTTGCCGGAGTCGATCTTGGATCCAGCGTTGTCGGTCTGGGCGATCACCGTAGCGCCGGCGGCAAGGGCAATCTCGCAGCCCTCGACGACCTCCGGGGTATTGCCACTGTGGCTGCAAGCGATGACCAGGGACTTCTCGCCCAGACGACGCGAACGCATAATGTCGAATTCACGCGCGGTATAGATATACGAAGTGAAAGTGGTTGCCTCGCGCTGCAGAAGCTCATGAGCCGGGATCAAATCGATCATGGAGCCACCGCAAGCAATCCAGTAGACGCTGTCGAACTTGCCCTTCTCGGCAATTGCCTCTTTGATCAGATCGTGTGCGTTCATATCCAGTTCCTTTCTTGTTTGGCCGCAATCAATGACGTTGGTTGCGTGGCCGATAGTTGTTTTAGTCAATCAGATATTTCTCGAATGCGGCCATGTTCTTGGCATCAGCCGCCGCCGGGTCATCGTAGTAACGGCCGTCCGTAATTTCCTGGCCCAGCATGCCGTCGAAACCATGGACGTTGAGTGTGGCAACGAAGGCGTCCATATCGTGCTTGCCATCGCCCCACACCAGATGGCCATACGGGTCGCCGTCGATAAAGTGCATCTCGTGAATTGCCCCATCACCAAAAGCGGCAAACCAGTCCTCAAGCGTCTCGCCTGCAACGCCCATCGCGGTTGTATCAACCATGGGCTGTAAGTACGGGCTCGCGACCTCGTCAATCATGCGCTTCGCATCGGAAACCGTCGTCACAAGGTTGCTCTCCTCGGGACGCAGGCTTTCCATCGTAAGCACCAGACCGTGCTCGCCGGCATACTCCGCCAGAATGGACAAGTGCTCGCGGCTGCGCTTCCAGGCTTCCTCGCGGTCCTCGTCCCAGTCGCCCCAGCCCGAGTTGACGGACATACGGTCGCACCCAAGTACCTCGGCAAGCTCAATGCCGTGTTTAAAGTACGCCAGGCTGCGCTGTTCATGCAGCGGTTTGCGTGCGCAGTACTGCCAAGGATAGACAACATTCTCGGGGCACAGAGTACGATACCTAAGCCCACGGTCTGCAGCCTTTTTCGCCAGGACCTCAGCCTCAAAGTAGCCCGTGTGGTCGAGCGTCACATGCGGCTCCGCACACCACAGCTCAATGGACTCAAAGCCCAAGCGCTGCTGCACATCAAGGAAGTAATCGAGCGACCACATGATGTAGTGGATATTCATGCCCGCAATCTGCTCGCGGCGCAGCGTCGGTTTGGATTCAGGCATCTTATGCCTCCTTATTTCGATCGAACACGATTCGTCCGTCCGACATCGTCATATCAACCGCAAGATCGCGTGCGTCGCGATAATCGAGGTCGAACACATCCCGATCGAGCACGCAGATATCGGCAAGCTTGCCGGCCTCGAGCGTACCCAGCTCGTCTTCGCGCATCAGATCGTACGCGCCCCCGGCAGTCCAAGCGCGCAAGAGCTCGACAAGCGTCAGCACGTTGGCCTCATTCACGGGCAGTCCGTCGGCGAAGAACCCGCCGCACGCGCTGTAGATTGACTCGCCCAAGCTCGGAATCAACAGCGGCAAATCCGTTCCACAGCACACTGTGCATCCGGAATCTTCCATGCCGCGGCGATTCCAGCTGTGCAAAAGTCGCGTCTCGCCAATTTGTCGACGCATCATCGACAGGCAATCCTCGCGCCGGTCCAGCGTCAGAATCTGCGGATAGACCTCGCAAATTCCACCTAACTTGCCAAACTCGACAAGATCGGTCGGGTCAGAGTTCTCGAGATCGGTAATCGCATGGCGGCGAAGCAACCGCCCATACTCGTCTCGAGGCAGCGAGGCATAGAGCGCCACGGTGCGACGAACGGCGCCATCGCCCTGGCAATGCAAGGAATATCGGAAGCCGTCAGCATCAATTGCACGCAGCTCGCTTTCAATCAGATCCCACTCTGGCTCCTCGACGACTGTCTTGCCGGCAGCGCCCGCATCGGCCGTATCCTCATAGGGGTCAATCATCTCGGCAAGCCCCGCCCATACGCCGCGATCGGTCATACGGTTGAAGCCAGAAAAACGAACGAACGGTCCCCGGAAGCGCTCTCGTGCCTCGCGAGCATATGCCAGATTTGCACCAGCGCCCACCGGCTGCGACATCATAGAGACGCGAACCGTCAGCTCGCCAGATTCCTCACGGCGAGCCATTTCGTCGGCAAAGCCGTAGTAGTCATCAAACGCCATCTCCTTGATGGCGGTAACGCCGCGCTCGTTAAGCATGCTCATGTAGTCCGAATACCCCGCGCGCACCTCGGGCAACGCGAGGAAATCGCTCATCATGCGCCAGATCTTCTCGGCATAGCACGCCTGCGGTGTAAAACCGTATCGCGCACTGGCGGCAGCATTGAGAACGCAGGTCTCCGCGCCCGGTGTAAAGCAGACGACAGGGATATCACCAAAAAACTCGTCAAACACAGCTGCCGTATTTGCGTTCTCGGCATCCGATGCCAACGTTTCGGGCAGGTTGTGGCCAAAAGCCGCCGCGCAATCCGGATGATCATCTTTCCATGCACGCAAGAGCGACACGGCCTCTTTGGCATCAGCGACGCCGGACAGATCAGACCCCAACGTCCGCAGTGCCCAGCCCGTATAGAAGGTATGCACATCGATCAGGCCGGGCATGACGGTGCGGTCGCCCAGGTCAACTACCTCGTCCGCCTGGGTCAAATACGAAGCTACCTCGCACTTGGTGCCAACCGCCTCAATTCGATTGCCACGGACCGCTACGAAACCTTCAAACGGCAGGTCCCCCGTACCGGTAAAGACGCTCTTAGACGTCAGGACCGTCAAACAATCAGACATCACAACCACCTACACCGGAAGCATGCCAGAGATTGCCGTTACGATCAGGCCAAAGACGACCATGAAAATGAAGAACTTCCAAATAGTCTTCCACCATTGGCCAAACGAAATCTTAGCCACGGCAAGGCCGGCGACCGTCATGCCCGCCACGGGACTGATGGTGTTGATGGTTTGGTTGGCAAACTGGAGCGCGGTAACGGCAGCTTCGGGATTGAGGCCCATAAGCTCGGTCAGCGGACCCATGACGGGCATGGTGAGCGCCGCAAGTCCAGAACTCGAGGGAACCAGCAAAGAGAGCAGGCCAAGGACGACATACATAAACGTGGTGTAGACGGCGGCGGGTGCACCGGCGAGCGCGGTAGCGAGCGCCTGGAGGATGGTGTCGATGATCATGCCGCCCTCGGCGATGACCAGAATGCCGCGAGCGATACCGATAACGATGGCGGCGTACGCAAAGTCGGCAATGCCTTTAACGAACTCCTCGGCGATCGTCTGCTGGTCAAGGCCGCCCAGGATACCGGCAAGCAAGCCCATACCAAGGAACACGGCGGAAATCTCATTCATGTACCAGCCCTGGGTAACAAGACCCCAGACGATAATGCCCATACCGCAGGCAAAATCGATAAGCACGAGCTTCTGACGGGTAGTGAACTCTTCCTCGATGGAGGCATCGGTCACGGAAAACTCAATACGCTTGAGCTTGTCGTCCTCGTACGTAATGGACGACTCGGGGTTTTTCTTGACGCGCATGGCATAGCGCATGGCCCATGCGATGCCAACGGCGGTAAAGATGACCCAAGAGATGGCGCGCAGCCACAGCTGAGGATTGCCCTCGATGCCGATAATGCCTTGGGCGATCAAAACATTGAACGGGTCGATGGTCGAAGCACAATATCCCAGGTTAGGACCAAGGAAGCAGATGATGAATGCCGTCATCGAGTCATAACCGATACCCATCATGATGGGAATGAAGATGGCATAGAACGGCAGGGCTTCCTCAGACATACCAAACGTAGTGCCGCAAATGGACAGCAACGTCATCGTGATGGGAATGATGAGGATGTCCTTGTTCTTGAGCTTTTTAATCACACGGCTCATGCCGGCATTCAAAGCGTTGGTCTTGGTGATGACTGCGAACGATCCGCCAATCAATAAGACGAACGCAACGACGTCAGCAGCCTCCTGGATGCCCTTAGTGGGCGCTTGCAGGACCGCAAAGATATCCTGGCCCAGATTGATGGTCTCGCCGGTCTCGGAATCGGTGTAATTCTTATCGACCTGTTCATAGGTACCAGCAACGGCGACTTCACGCTCGCCCGCCGCTGTCGAAATCGTCTTGCGCTGGTACTGACCAGAGGGAACGATCCAAGTCAGAACCGCAAAGACAACGATCAGCAAGAACATGATCGTATAGACATGCGGTAATTTGAACTTAAAACGTCTGTTTGTCTTCTTCGCCTTCGTATCTGACATAGATACCTCCAAAGAACTCGAGACTGCATCGCATCTCGCTTCAACGTTTGC
>CATZEP010000085.1 GCA_958418185.1 uncultured Collinsella sp. | reverse complement strand
GGGGTGGTGCCCATGCCCTTGGTCCACGCGTTGGGAATGTGCTCGACGGGATAGGCCACGCGCGTGTTGTGCGTGATCGAGACATCATCATAGTTAGGCTTGCGATTCTCATCGAGCACCACGTTTTCGCAGATGGCGCCAAAGCGGACGGCGTTGAAGATCTCGGGCTCATGGAACGCGTCCAGGCCCTCGCACTTGGCATAGCAGCCTCCCTCGATGTTGAAGATGCCCATGTCGGACCAGCCGTGCTCGTCGTCGCCGATCAGCAGGCGCGTGGGGTTGGCCGAAAGCGTGGTCTTGCCCGTGCCGGAAAGGCCAAAGAACACGGCCGTCTCGTGCGTGACGGGATCCATGCTGGCCGAGCAGTGCATGGGTAGCACGTCGTCCTCGACGGGCAGTAGGTAATTCATGACGCTGAAGATGGACTTTTTGATTTCGCCGGAGTAACCGGTGCCGGCAACCAGAATCACGCGCTCCTGGAAGTTAATGACCACGGCGGCGCTGGAGTTGAGGCCCTTAATGGCGGGATCGCACTGGTAGCCCGGCGCGGCGAGCACGCAGAAGTCCGGCTCGCCGGTGCGCGCGATTTCGCGGGCGAGCGGACGGGCGAGCATTTGCTTAATGAACAGCGCCTGGCTGGCACGCTCGCAGGCGACGAGCAGGCGACGCGTATGGTTGCGGTCGGTGCCGGCCATGCCGCGGGTGACGAACACGTCGCGCTCGTTGAGGTAGTCGACGATACCGGCCTTGATGGTCTCGTAGCTCTCGATCGAAAGAGGGCGGTTGACGGCGCCCCAGGCGATCTTGTCGTGAACATCGGGGGTGTCGACGATAAAGCGGTCATTGGGGGAACGGCCGGTGCGCTCCCCCGTCTCGATCACCAGCGCGCCGTTGGATGCCATGCGACCTTCTTCGCGGCGGATAGCGTGCTCGACGAGCTCCGCGGCGGGTAGATCGACCAGCAGACGGGGCTGGTTCTCGGCGGGGTCTTCGACCAGCGTAATGCCAAAGTTGGACAGAACTTCTGCAGGGGTAACACCAGGCATGGGGCCTCCTTTAAAAACGCGACACGTGGACGCGGCGCGCACTTTACTCACGTAAAGCCCGTTGTACCCGATATGCAAAAACGTTTTTGCGGCAACGGCGAAGCGCCCGCCCAACGGTCAAAAATCGCAGGCAAGCGGCCTGGTCATTGGGGACGTTCTTAATCGACTAATCGTTGGGGACACTTATGAACAGGCAACAACCAAGGAGTGTCCCTAGATGCCGGCACTTAGGGACGTTCCCAGAGTGCCGGCTACAGTGGCAGGCCTTGGCCGAGCATGGCGATGGCGCTCATGAGGACCAGCATGCCGACGGCGTAGGGCAGCACTGCACCCAGGAGTTCGGCGTCCTTACCGCGCACGTGCACGGCGGCAAGGCCAATCGCGAGCGTTTGCGGCGAGATCATCTTGCCGGCGGCGACACCCAGGGCGTTCAGCGCAACCATCCAGTAGTCGCTCACACCCAGCGCCGAAGCGGCCTGGCTCTGAATGGGACCAAACAGCATGCCCGACGATGTGCCCGAACCGGTCACGAACGCACCGACGGCACCGATCCACGGGGCCAGAATCGGGTACAGACCACCGGCGACGGCAATGCAGAACGCACTGATCGAAGAGATCATGCCCGCATAGCCCATCACCTTGGCACAGCCCAGCACCGAAAGCATCGTGATTACCGTCGGCATCATCTGCTTCACAGTCGCGGCCAGCACCTCGCCCATCATGCGCGGCGAAGCCCCCTGAATGGCGCCGCCGATAAACGCGGCCAGGAAGATCCAAACACCCGGCGTGTTAATCCACGAAAACGTGAGCGTGCCGGGGTTCTCGCCGCAATACACCTGCACGCGACTCGCAAAGGGCGCAAGCGCGGCATGCACGGCGGGCACCAGGTTGGACGTACCCAACAGCAGTACAAAAATCAGGATGAAACACGACCAGGCAGAAAGCGCCGACTTAGCGGTGAGCTGCTCACCGGCCTCGATATTCATGTGAAAGCGCGCGTCCAGGTGACCGGACTTCTCGGCGCGCATGGCAAGCGCGGCGGTCAGCGCGAGCGACACGATGGAGCCCACGACCACGGCAAGCTCGGGGCCCACAAACATAGCGACGACCAGGGCAGCGCCGACAAAGGACGCGCCAGAGAGCAGCGCGATACCGGCCACGCCGTGCAGGCGCTCGCCTACGCTCGCAACATCGCCTTGATCGTCGGTCACGCGGCCCGCAACCAACACGATGAGCAGCGGCATCACCACAAAGAACGGTGCGAGCTGCACCAGCTGAACGGTCGCCAGGTGCAGGGAATCCAGACCCACCAGGTCGGCAACGGACACCGTGGGGATGCCGATGGAGCCGTAGGGCGTGGGCACGCCGTTGGCCAGCAGGCAGATCAGCACGGCAGGCACGGCCTCAAAACCAAGGCCCACGAGCATGCCGGCGGGAATGGCGACAGCGGTACCAAAGCCAGCCATGCCCTCCATAAAGCCGCCGAAGCACCACGCCACGAGCAGCGCCAGCAGACGGCGATCGCTGCTGATGGAGGTGATCATGCTGCCGATCACGTCCATGGCGCCCGTGCGAACGCAGAGGTTATACGTAAAGACGGCGGCGATAATCACCAACACGATGGGCCACAGCGCCATCAAAAAGCCCTCGAGCGAGGCCGTGGCTATCTGCGCCACCGGCAAATGCCACCACGCAAAGGCGAGCACGCACGAAAGAACAAACGAACCAATCGCGGCTTTCCAGGCCGGCCATTTAAAGCACAGCAGCATCACGACAAGCCAGATGATAGGCACAAGAGCCAGCAAAAATGCGGCGACGTCCATGGGTAAAAGCTCCTTGGTACCGCGAGGGCGGCATCGGGGGTGTCATAAAACTTGAACAGGATACCGCACGCTTACCGACAATTTTCTGCCGCCTGCCGAAATATTGAACAATCCGTTCAAAAACACGAGCAAACACCGCCGCGTCTATACTAGAGCGCAGCAATAGAAAGGACTCCGCCTTGAGCATCACGCCCCTCGATAGCATCCGCCGCGCCATCGCCCGCCGCAACGGCGTCACCGACCCCACCGTATCGGGCGGGGCGCACGGGCAGGGCGGACGCATCGAGAACGGCCTGTTCCCCGCATCGCACACCGCCGAGGAGCTCGCACGAATCCAAGAGCTAAGCCAGCGTAACGCCGGCGGTCCCGACAGCAACCAGGCCACACGCCGTCGCCGCGAGCGCGATCGCCAGCCCGGCCCCATCCACCGCATGGTCAATGCCTGGTGGAACCGCCTGCTCGGAGCCGTCTACGGCGGCGGCTTCTCCACGCAAGAAGCCGAGTACGAAGATCATGCCACCCGTCGCGACTACCTTTGGAATACCCTGGGCACCGCCGTATGGGGCATGGCGTTTCCTCTGCTCACCATCGTGTCCACGCAGCTCGTGGGCGCCGAGGAAGCCGGCAAGTTCTCCATTGCGTTTGTCACCGGCACGCTCATCATGATCGCGTGCAACTACGGCGTGCGCAATTTTCAGGTCTCGGACATCGACGAGAAGGCGTCCTTTGCCTCCTACCAGCTCAACCGCTGGCTTTGCGGAGCATTCGCGCTGGCCTGCGGCCTTGCATACAGCAGTGCCCGCGGCTACGACGCGCAGATGGCAACGATCAGCCTGGGCGTCTACCTGTATAAGGTGATCGACGGCGTGGCGGACGTGTACGAGGGCCGCCTGCAGCAGGCCGATAAACTCTACCTGGCCGGCATGAGCCAAACGCTGCGCTCCGTCGGCGTCATCGCGGTCTTTAGCGTGGCGCTGTTCCTTACGCGCAGCATGCCCATCGCGGCCATGGCCATGGGTGTCACCGCCATCGTCTCGCTCGTGCTGGTCACCGCGCCGCTGGCCCTGCTCGAAACCGAAAAATCGCGTCGCGTGAGTCTGCGCGAGGTCGGCCACCTGTTTGTCCAGTGCGCCCCGCTCTTTGGCGCACTGTTCCTGTTCAACCTCATCGAGAGCATGCCCAAGTTTGTGATGGAAGGCACGCTGGCCTACAAATATCAGCTGTACTTTAATGCCCTGTTCTTTCCGGCGCAGGCTATTTTGCTGAGCATTGGATTTGTCTATAAACCGCAGCTTTTGCGTCTGTCGAGCATTTGGGCGAACCCGCGCAAACGCCGCCGTTTTGACTTAATTATTGTCGCCGTCATGGCGCTGATCGTGGTCATCACCGGCGCATGCGCCGCGTTTATGGAAGGCCCTGGCATCCCCATCATGAGCTTTATGTACGGCCTCAGCTTTGAGCGCTACCGCACATTGGCGCTGCTGATGGTCGTCGCCGGCGGCGTAACCGCGGCCATCGATTTTATCTACGCCATTATCACGGTGCTACGCCACGCCGGCGACGTCACCAAGATTTACCTCATCTGCTTTGCCGTGAGCGTGGTGCTCCCGGTGATCCTGATCAACCTGCTGGGCCTGATGGGCGCCGTCGTGAGTTACCTGGCTATCATGGCCCTGCTGCTGGTGCTGCTGATTGTCGAGTACGCCCACATCCGCCAACGCATCGAACGCGACCGCAACCCATACGGCGCCTAATTAGCTGCCCCCGGTCACCGGAATTTGCGATGGAATCACCCCGGCTGGGGTCTCGTTGCGGACAATATGCATCACGCAAAACTAAGTGAGTAGACTTTTACCGAATCCCCGACCACACCGACAAAGCACAAGTCTGTGACCTGCGGTTTTATTGAGGCGAACATGTTGAGTGCTCGGCATTTCCAAAAAAGTCTACTCACTTAGCCAGCGGGCGGCCAAATGATTATTTAATCCCCGTCCCAGAAAAATCAATTAGCGGGCAGAAGGGCAAAAGTAGTCAAAAAGGCCCCTTCCCAAATTAGCTACCCTTTGCAGCGATTATTCGCCCGGGTTGATGTTCGCATAAAACTCCGCCCCGTCGTCCAGGCGCAGGATGCCCACGCGGCCGAACTCGGAACCGGTGGCCGCCGCACAGTCGATATCGATGCGATCGGGCACGCCGGCGGTATCCTCGCCACCCAAGCGCACCATCCGCCCGCGGCCCGACTCCTCATCGAGCCCTGCCAGGCCGCCAACCTCGCAATAACGCCCCAGCGACACCGTGGGCGTGTGGCCGCTCACCACGACCGGGCCCTTGCCCTCGGCAGAAAGCAGCCCCGTCGGGGCATCCCAGTAGCCGTGACGAATCCACAGCAAGTCATCGGACGACTGCACGGCGAGCATTTGCTGCAGCAGCTCGCTATCGGCATCGACCACTCCCCTGCCGTCGCCGCAATCGACACCATGCTCAAGCAAAAACGCACGCGCCGCCTCGGTCTGAACGCCGGCGTGCACCAGCAGATACGGTCGCTCGGCAGTCTCGACCACCGCGTAGAGCGGCAGGGCGGCAGCCCAGCGCACCAGCCCCTCGTATGCCTCAAATTCCATTTCGTTGAGCTGCTGACGCGTGGTCCAACCGCCATTGATATCCCAGGTCTCGGCATCGAGCGGGTCCTGGCCAATGATCGCGTCGAGCATGATCTGCTCGTGGTTGCCCTTAAGCACGCGAGCGTTGGGCAGCGACCGTACCAAGTTAATGACGCCGACCGGATCGGGACCGCGGTCGATCATGTCGCCTAGCACGTACAGCGTGTCGTCGGACGTCAGCGAGATCTTGGAAAGGGCCTCGTCCAGCGCGCGCACGTGCCCGTGAGCATCAGATGTCACATAGATCGCCATGGAACGCCTTTCCCTGCATTACGGCCGAAGCCCGATGCCACGACTAAAACTTCAAGTTGAACTTAAACGTTACCCATTGTACTCCGTTGCAATAAAGCTGGAAAGTGCCACCGCTGCCAACGGTCACAAGCGGCCGCCCGCACACCCCGAAAACACCGCGCCACCAGCACCAACGCCCCAACCAGCACCGCCCGCGCCCCCCCGCCTCGTG
>CATZEP010000084.1 GCA_958418185.1 uncultured Collinsella sp. | reverse complement strand
CTGTTCACCGAGATGCAGTGGATCGACGCCGCCGCCTACAACACCGGCGAGTACTTCCACGGCCCGTTCGAGGTTTCCACCGAGGGTAAGCCCTACGTCTTCTTCATGTCCGATGGCGCCACCCGTCCGATGGACGCTCGCGCCCTCACCTTCCTTGAGCGCATGGGTGCCAAGGTCGCTCTGATCGACTCCAAGGACTACGGCCTGGCTGACGCCGTGCCCGCGAGCGTCATCACCTACTTCAACCCGCTGCTGCACCTCGCCGTTATGCGCGAGTACGGCAACCAGATCGCCGAGGCCCGTCAGCACCCGCTGACCATGCGTCGCTACATGTGGAAGCTTTCCTACTAATCACAAGTAAGTAGACCTTACGGGTTGATTGAGAGGGGATGGGGTTTGCGCCCCGTCCCCTTTTTTGCTCTGGGGAGGGCGTGTCTGTCGTGTCGCAAAACCCCAGATAAAACCTACCAAAATAAACCTGTCCCTTTTTGGCAGGTGGGAGGAGATGCGTATGATCAAGGCAGTGCTGTTTGATATGGACGGCGTGCTGGTCGATACCGAGTGGTTCTACAACCGTCGTCGCGTGGCGTTTATGGAGGAGAAGGGCTTCCACTTTGACGAGATCCCTGATCTTTCGGGGTCTAACGAGCCTGCCATTTGGGAGGCGCTGGTGCCCGACGATGTTGAGCTGCGCGAGCGCCTGCGCGTGGAGTACAAGCAGGTTTATAGCCCGGACCATCCCGTTCCGTATGCCGAGCTGCTCAACGAGCAGGCGGAGCCGGTGATGCGTGAGCTGCACGAGCGCGGCGTGAAGTGCGCCATCGCGAGCTCGTCCTATCGCGAGCTTATTGACGAGCTGGTGGAGATTGCCGGTATCGCCGACGTGCTGGACTACACCATCAGTGGTCACGAGTGCAGCGCGTTTAAGCCCGACCCCGAGATCTACCTGCGCGCCATGGAGGCGCTGGGGGTGGAGCCTGCCGAGTGCCTGGTTATCGAGGATTCGCCTTTGGGCATCGAGGCCGGCAAGCGCTCCGGCGCCCGCGTCCTGGCACTGCGTCCGCACGAGGGCGTCAACCTCGATCAATCGCGAGCCGATGCCGTTATCGATAATCTGACCGACATTTTGGCCGCTTTGTAATGTCAATCCGCCGCGAGAAGCACGGGTTCAAACGTTTTTTGCGGTGGACTGGCTCAATTTGGTTTCGATTTTGATCCGTTTGGCTTCGATTCGGGCTAAGTGAGTAGACTTTTTGGCGCAGGCCGAGCACAATGCATATCTTCCTTTGTAAAACCGCAGGTCCCAGAGGTGGCTGTTTTGGGTGTGCTCGGCAGATCGTAAAAAGTCTACTCACTTGGAATTTTGCCCTTTGGTCGTGGGGGTTGCTGGTCCCGTTTTGGTTGTCGAGGGAGGGTGAATTGAAACGCCCCCGCACGCTCCATGCTACAATCGCGGACATGCCCCACAACTACATCTGCCTTCGAAAGGAGCCTACGTGGCGAACGCCATCGATCAGCTCACGGACCGAGTGCTCGTGCTCGGCCGCCTCACCATCGTTCGCCGTGCCATTACTGCCGTGGCGGTCACCATTTCTGCCGTTCTCCAGACATTTCTGATCCAGGCGTTCATTCAACCCGCCGACCTGCTTCCGAGCGGTCTCACCGGCGTCGCGGTCCTACTCGATCGCGTTACCTCGCTCGGCGGCGTCCACATCGACATCTCGCTCGGTATGCTCGCGCTCAACATCCCCGTGGCACTCTTATGCTGGAGCGGCATTAGCAAGCGCTTCGTCATCTTCTCGATGATGCAGGTCGTGCTCTCATCGCTGTTCCTCAACATCTTTCACTTTGCTCCGTTTTTGGGCGACAAGATCATGCTCATCATTTTTGGCGGCGTGGTCTCGGGTCTGGGCGCTGCCATCGCGCTAAAGTCCGGCGCATCCACCGGCGGCACCGACTTTATCGCGCTGTGGGTCTCCAACCACACGGGCAAGACTATCTGGGGCGTCATCTTTGGTTTCAACTGCTTTATCCTGGCGATCTTTGGCTTTATGTTTGGCTGGGACAATGCGGCGTACTCCATCGTGTTCCAGTTTATTTCGACCAAGACCATCGACAGTTTCTATCGTCGCTACGACCGCGTGACGCTGCAGATCACGACGCGCAAGGCAGACGAGGTCATGACCGCCTATGTTGACCATTTTCAGCACGGCATTAGCTGCGCCGAGGTCATCGGCGGATACAGCCGCGAAAAGATGTACCTGCTGCACGCCGTTGTCTCGACCTACGAGAGCCAGGACATCATTAAGCTGGTGTGCGACATTGATCCCGGCGCCGTGATCAACGTGTTCCACACGCTCGACTTTGTGGGCGGCTGGTGGGGCGGTCATGTCGACGAGCCCATGCCCACGGCCGTTCCCGATCCTGACAAGCCCGCACGTATGGCCAACAGGCGGTCGCGCCTCTGCGAGCAGGACAGCCTGCAGCAGGACGACGGCAAGTAGGGTATTGGCATTTTGCCGGCCCGGCGTGATCCTGCCCGCTTGAGCCCCGCGAAAGCCTCGTTGCTTTCGAGGGGCTCTCGTTTGCCCAGATAAAACCTACCAAAATGAAGCTGTCGCTTTTTGGTAGGGAGGTTGTATCGTTTTATCAATATGAGGTAACATGAACCTAGATGTTATATACGTATTAGTTATTTCGATATTTCATTAAGAGTGATTAGATATGCCATCGCCCAAAAATGCACCGCTTTACCAGCAGATTTACGACGAAATCAAGGATGCGATCGAGAAAGGTGTTTATGCACCCAAGGAGCGTATTCCGTCCGAGCTCGAGCTTGCCGAGCAGTACGAGGTGAGCCGCATTACGGTGCGCCGCGCCGTCGAGGAGCTGTGCTCCGATGGCTACCTGGTTAAGCAGCAGGGCCGTGGCACCTTTGTCTCCACGCCGCACATCAACCGCCAGTTTCACGCCTCGACGCTGCAGACGTTTACCGCGCTGTGTGCCGGCAACGGCATGAAGGCCGGTGCACATGTGGTCGATCGCCAGATTGTGCCGGCGCGCCAAAACGAGATGGAGTTCTTTGGCCTGCAGAAGGATGCGCTACTGCTGCATATCAAGCGCGTGCGTACGGCCGACGGCGAGCCCATATTTGAGGAGAACATCTTTGTGCCGTTTGACGCCTACCGTGAGCTGTTGACGGCCGATCTTGAGGACAAGTCGATTTTTGCTGAGGTCGAGCGTGTTGGCGGAACGCCGATTGTCTCGGTTGGCTACCGTACGGTCGAGGCCGTTCGCGCCAATGCCGAGCAGGCGGCCGAGCTGGGCATTGCCCCGCATGATCCGCTGCTCAACCTGCGCGCCGGCTTTACCGGTCCCAACGATGAGCCGGTCCTGATGGGTAAGCAGTACTACGTGGGATCGCGCTACGTCATGGTCATGTAGCTCTAGTTGCGCGGTTTTCCAAACCGCGCAACGGCTCGACGCTGCAAGCCCGCCAGAGCGGCAATCTGCCTTTCAACTTCGGCGGCATGATCAGAAGTTTTGTTCCGCCGTTCTGACGAACGGCGGACCGGCCGACGCTGCAAACGCCCCTAAGCGGCAATCTGACGTTCAATCGTCGGTCGCGTACCGAAGTACGCTTCCCTCCTCTTTCGCGTCACCTTGCTCGCTTAGGGGCGTTTTCGCTGACTTATGCTCAACCAGCGACGTTTCCGCGCTTGTCAAGATAGTCATTGGGGACGTTCTTAAACGACTGGTCATTCAGGAACGTCCCCAATGACTACCCACAGAATGAGCGTGGATAATCTCCCGTTTTTGGCTCAACGGCGTGCTCAAAGTGGGAGATTATCCACGCTCATCCGGAAAGTGTCCAAAAATCCACGCTCGTTCCCTTCGGATTGCATCGCCCGTGGCCGGCAGCGGCGCGGCACCGGTCCGCGTGGCGGCGTATAATCGGCGGCAAATGATTCTGACGTTAGGAAACCATGACCGATAGCATGCAGCAGATGGCGCTCGACACGCTCGGCGCCTATTTTGGCTACACCTCGTTTCGCCCGGGACAGGACCGCATGGTCGATGCGATTCTTGCCGGTCGCGATGCGCTGGGCGTTATGCCCACGGGCGCCGGCAAGTCCATTTGCTACCAGGTGCCCGCGCTCATGCTGCCCGGCATCACCTTTGTGGTGAGCCCGCTGCTGTCGCTGATGGAGGACCAGACCCGTGCGTTGCTCGCGGCGGGTGCGCGACCCAGCTATCTCAACTCCAGCCTTACCCCGGCTCAGCAAAACACCGTGCTCAAGCGGGCGCGCGAGGGCCGCTACCAGCTTATGTACGTGGCGCCCGAGCGCCTGCTCGAGCCGCGCTTTTTAGCTTTTGCGCAGGAGGCCGCGGCGGACGGCGGCATTGGCGTGCCGCTCGTGGCCATTGACGAGGCCCACTGCGTGAGCCAATGGGGTCAGGATTTCCGCCCCGCCTACCTGCAGATTCGCGAGTTTATTGATTCCCTGCCGCAGCGCCCCATCGTGGCGGCCTTTACCGCTACGGCGACCGAGCGTGTGCGCGCGGACATTCAGCAGATGCTCGGCCTGCAAAACCCGGCGACCGTGGTGACGGGTTTTGATCGCAAGAACCTCTACTTTGGTTGCGAGGAGATGGGCGACAAGGCTAAGACCGCGTGGGTGCGCGACTACGTGATCGCGCATTCGAGCGAGAGCGGCATCGTGTATTGCTCGACTCGCAAGACGGTCGACGTGCTGGCCGCGGAGCTTGCCGAGGCCCTGGACCCCAGCGGCATTCGCGTGGGCCGCTACCATGCTGGCATGGGCAACGACGCCCGCCGCCAGAGCCAACGCGCCTTTATCGACGACGATATCCAGGTGATGGTTGCCACCAACGCCTTTGGCATGGGCATCGACAAGCCCAACGTGCGCTACGTGATTCACAACAACGTGCCCGAGAGTATCGAGGCCTACTACCAGGAGGCTGGTCGCGCTGGCCGCGACGGCGACCCGGCCAGCTGCCACCTGCTGTGGAACGGTAACGATTTTCGCATGCGCCGCTTTCTGATCGACCGCGGCGATGCTGCCGACGAGGCGCTCGACGACGAGCAGCGCGCGTGGGCGCTCCAGAATCGATATCGTCTGCTCAGCCAGATGGAGGGCTACTGCAATACCACCGGCTGCCTGCGCGAATACATGCTGCGCTACTTTGGCGACGAGGCCGCGGCCGAGCATGCCGCGGCCGGTACGGGCGGCACCGCCACGGATGAGGCCGAGGGCTGCGGCAACTGCAGCAATTGCCTCACGCAGTTCGAGGTCGAGGACGTCACCGATATGGCCCGCGCCGCCGTGCGCTATGTGGCCACGCGTCCCATGCGCTTTGGCAAGTCACTGATCGCCGACGTGCTCCACGGCGGCAACACCGAGCGCATTCGCCAGATGCATTTGGATGAGGACCGCGGCTACGGTGAGCTGTCGAGCGAATCGGTCGGGCGCATCAAGGACATCATCGGCCAGCTGTGCGGCCGCGGTTATCTGGCCACCTCGCAGGGGCAGTACCCGGTCGTGGGGCTGGGCCCGCGCGCCGGCGAGGCCGAGAACGAGGCGTTTGCCTTTACCGTTAAGCGTCGCGCGTCCAAGCGCAAGGCCTCGACCCGCGCCCGCCGTGCGGTGGATCTGCTGCGTGAGGAGGCCGAGCTGGATCAGCGCCCGCGCGTGGGTGACGATGCCGAGCTGTTCGAGCGCCTGCGTGCCCTGCGCAAGGAGATTTCGACCGAGCTGGAGATGGCGCCGTACATGGTCTTTTCCGACAAAGCCCTGCGCGGTCTGTGCCGCCTACGCCCGCAGACGCGCGACGAGCTTATCCAGGTCAACGGCATCGGCGAGAAAAAGGCCGATGCCTTTGGCGAGCAGTTTATGGCGGCGATTGAAGAATTTGAGTCCGAGCATGCACGGAATGGAGCATAACGATGGCATCCGACAATAAAACCGAGCGCACTGAGGTGTCC
>CATZEP010000083.1 GCA_958418185.1 uncultured Collinsella sp. | reverse complement strand
TGAGATGACCTCCAAGCCCGCCGGCCTCGAGAACTTCGACGGCCCGGTCGACTTTATCATCTGGACGACCACGCCGTGGACCATCCCCTCCGACCAGGCCGTTTCCCTTAAGCCCGGCGCCGCCTATGTCGCCGTTGAGCACGACGGTCGTGCCGAGGTCATGCTCGAGGACCTGGCTCCCAAGTGCTGTGAGGAGTTTGGCTGGGAGTACACCCCCGTTATGGTCGACGGCAAGCCCTATGTGGTTCCCGCCGAGACCTTCCACCACATCCACTACAAGCAGCCGATCTTTGACGGCGTTGAGGGCGTGGCGTTGCTGGCCGATTACGTCGGTGTCGATGACGGTACCGGTATCGTTCACAACTCGCCCGGCCACGGCGTCGACGACTACTTTGCCTGCCTCAAGGAGGGCATCACCGACATCTGCATGCCGGTCGACGACGCCGGCAAGTTCTACACCGGTGAGGAGTTTGGCACCGGTGGCCCCTTCAGCGGTATGGATACTGATGAGGCCAACCCGCATATCATCGAGTTCCTGCGCGAGCGCGGCACCCTGGTCCTCGAGAAGAAGATCACGCACAGCTATCCGCACTGCTGGCGCTGCAAGCACCCGGTGCTCTTCCGTGCTACCGACCAGTGGTTTGTCTCGATGGACAAGACCGGTTTGCGCGAGCAGGCTGGCAAAGAGATCCGCGAGAACGTCAAGTGGTATCCGGCCCACGCGGCCAATCGCATTGGTGCCATGGTCGAGCAGCGTCCCGATTGGTGCATCAGCCGTCAGCGCAACTGGGGCGTGCCTATCCCCAGCTACACTTGCGCCGACTGCGGCGAGAAGGTCATGAACGACGCCACGCTCGACGCCGTCATCAAGCTCTTCCATGAGAAGGGCTCCGACGCCTGGTTCACCGACGCTCCCGAGAGCTACCTGGGCGAGGCCTGCGTCTGCCCCAAGTGCGGCGGCCATCACCTCAAGGCCGATAAGGACATCCTCGACGTGTGGTGGGACTCCGGCGTGTCTTGGAAGGCCGTATGCGAGTATCGCCCCGAGCTTGAGTACCCGGCTGACGTGTATCTCGAGGGCTCCGACCAGCACCGCGGTTGGTTCCAGAGCTCGCTGCTGACCTCGGTGGGTGCCAACGGCCACGCTCCGTACAAGGCGGTCGTCTCGCAGGGCTTCACGCTCGACGGCCAGGGCCGCAAGATGTCCAAGTCGCTCGGCAACGTCATCGACCCCAACAAGGTCTGCGACGAGATGGGTGCCGACATCATCCGCCTGTGGGTTGCCTCGGTCGACACCAGCTCCGACGTTTCCATCGACCACGAGATTCTCGCTCGTACGTCCGATGCCTACCGCCGTTTCCGCAACACGCTGCGCTTCCTGCTCTCCGAGCTCGAGGGTCAGTTTGAGCCCGAGACCGACGGTGTCGCCTTTGCCGACCTGCTGCCGCTCGACAAGCTCATGGTTGCCCGCCTGACCCAGGTCCAGGCCGAGGTCGACGACGCTTACTCCTGCTACGAGTTCCCGCGCGCCTACCGTGCGCTTTACGACTTTGTGGTTACCGAGCTCTCCAACGTGTACCTCGACGCCCTGAAGGATCGTCTGTACTGCGAGAAGCCCGGCTCGCTCGAGCGCCGCAGCGCTCAGACCGTGCTCGCCGAGCTCTTCTCGATGCTCATGCGCGATCTGCAGCCGATCTTGTCCTACACCGTCGACGAGGCCATGGCCTATGCGCCCGCCGGCTGCGTCGATCACCAGAAGTACGCCGCGCTGCTCGATTGGTACAAGTCGCCTATCACGGTCGACGAGGCCAATGAGTTTGAGGGCGTGCTCGAGGCTTCACTCGAGCTCCGTAGCGCTGTGACCAAGGCCCTTGAGGATGCCCGTTCTGCCGGCACCTTCACCAAGAGCCAGCAGGTCCGCGTCAAGGCGGTCGTTCCCGCCGAGATGTATGCGCTGCTGACCGGCGACAAAGCCGTCGACCTGGCCGAGTTCTACATCGTCTCCGATGTTGAGCTGACCCAGGGCGAGGAGCTTTCCGTCGCTATTGAGGCTGCCGAGGGCGAGTGCTGCGACCGTTGCTGGAACTATCGCACCACCGTCGGCGAGTACAACGGCCACGCGCATATCTGTAAGCGCTGCGCTGATGCGCTGTAGGTTACGGCGTTCGTAGAACGCCGTAACCTACCGACGCTGCAAACGTCCCTAAGCGGCAATCTGACGTTCAATCGTCGGTCGCGTACCAAAGTACGCTTCCCTCCTCTTTCACGTCACCTTGCTCGCTTAGGATCGTTTTCGCTGTTGGTGACGATAACGCGGCGTTTCCATTGCTGGAGATAAAGGCTTTCTTTCGCTTTCGCTCTTAGTCGAAAGCTATTAAGCGACATTCCGTTATTCGGAATGTCGCTTTTGTTTTGTGCTGGTTATTTCGCTAGCGTTGGTGAATATGCTGCGTGTTTGGCGTTTGTCACTATAAGATGGTTACTTGCGTTAAACGGAATTCGATTGTTTTGAGGATAGGGGATTTCTTTGGGTCGTGTTGCGGATATGACGCCGCCTTTGCGTTGGCGGTTGTGTGTTGCTGGTGGCGTGGCGCTCGTTGTGTTGCTCGTTGACCAGCTGACCAAGCTTGCGGTTCGTGCCGTGGGCGATGCTCTGCATGTGACCGTTATCCCCGGCGTGATCGATTTTCTGTTTGTCCGCAATATCGGCGCTGCCTTTAGCATGGGCGAGGGGCATGGCGTTGCGTTCGCCGTGCTGGCGCTTGCGGTTATCGTCGCCATTGCCGTGTACTTGCTCCGTGCGCCTCAGCTCGCTCGTCTTGAGGTTGTGGGCATGGCCATGGTTGCGGGCGGCGCCATCGGCAACGCGATCGATCGCCTTGTCTTTGGCTTCGTAACCGATTTTATCGCCACTACGTTCATCGACTTTCCCGTCTTTAACGTCGCCGATATCGGCATTACGGTCGGTGTTGTGCTGGCGCTTATCGGCTACATGTTCTTGAGCCCCGCGGCCCGTGAGGTCGATGCGACCGCCGAGCTTAACGCCCGTGACGAGGCCCGCGCCAAGCGCAAGGCTAAACAACGTGGGGAGCGTGCCCGCAAGATTCGCGAAAGGAATGAGCGCTAATGGCCGACATCCATATCCTTGTTGCCGACGATGCCGCTGGTCAGCGTCTTGACGCCTATCTGGGCGCCAATGACGGCTGCCCTACGCGCTCTGCCTGCGCGCATCTGATTGAGGGCGGTGCCGTATGCGTCAATGGCGAGACCTGCCTGTCCAAAAAGTACGCCGTGCGAGCCGGCGACCGTATTTCGGTCGATCTGCCCGAGCCGCACGATCCCACCGATGTGATTCCCGAGGCCATCCCGCTCGACATTCGCTATGAGGACGACTATCTCATTGTGCTCTCCAAGCAGCGCGGCCTGGTGTGCCATCCTGCACATGGTCATGAGAGCGGTACGCTCGCGAATGCCCTGGTCTATCACTGTGGTATCGACCATCTGGGCACCGTGCAGGGCGAGAACCGCCCCGGTATCGTGCATCGCCTGGATCGCGATACCTCGGGCCTTATGCTCGCGGCAAAAGACGACGACACCCAGCGCGCACTTCAAAATCTCATCCGCACGCGCACGCTCGACCGTCGCTATATCACGCTCGTTCACGGTCACATCGCCATGGACGAGGGCACTATCAACACCGGTATCGCCCGATCGACGCGCGACCGCGTGAAGATGGCGGTTTCCGATGACCCCTTTGCTCGCCAGGCCATCACGACCTTCAAGGTGCTCGAGCGCTTCGATTCCACGCGTTTTGACGACGGCTACACGCTCGTCGAGTGCCACCTGTTTACGGGCCGCACACATCAGATTCGCGTGCATATGCGCCATATCAACCACGCCTGCGTGGGCGATCCGCTCTACGGCAAGTGCGATGCACGCGCCGATCAGGGCCTGACCAGGCAATTCCTTCATTCTTGGCGCGTCGCATTCGACCATCCCGTGACGGGGGAGCGCATTGAGTGCCGCGACGAGCTGCCGTGGGATCTCGCTGCGGTTCTTGACGACCTGGCCCCGCGCTCGCTTGGCCGCACCGCTGCCGGCGACGAAATCGTTCCGCAGGTCGGTCTTCTCGAATCCTAACCAGTATTAGGTGGTTTCTTGAACTCGGTCACCCTACGGTAAAATATACGTTTGTTTACGTAACGCGTTCCTGGGAGCCTGCATGCTCGCCTTTTTACAAACCAACACACCCATCGTGATTTTCAACCAGATTGTCGTCACGCTGCTCACAGTCTGCTTTCTGTACCAGGTGGTCTTCTTTGTCATCGGCGCTCTTCGTGGCGAGGTCGCGCCTCCCAAGGCAAAAAAGCTCCACCGCTATGCCTTCTTTATCGCGGCGCATAACGAGGAAGCCGTTATCGCCAACCTCGTTCGCTCCATCAAGGATCAAGATTATCCGTCCGAGCTCATCGAGGTCTTCGTGGTCGCCGATGCCTGCACCGACAACACCGCGCAGCTCGCGCGCGAGGCCGGTGCCATTGTTTACGAGCGCAACGACCTGGCCCGCAAGGGCAAGAGCTGGGTCATGGACTTTGGTTTCGATCGCATTCTCAACGAGTATCCCGACACGTTTGAGGGCTACTTTATCTTCGACGCCGATAACGTTATCTCCCGCGATTACGTCTCCAAGATGAATGATGCCTTTGACCAGGGCTTCCATGTGGTCACGAGCTATCGCAACTCTAAGAACTTTGGCAGTTCGTGGATCTCTGCGGCCAACGCCACCTGGTATCTGCGTGAGGCCCGCTTTCTCAACAACGCGCGTAACATCTGCAAGACGTCTTGCGCCGTTTCGGGTTCGGGTTACCTTATCTCGGCGAGCGTGATCGAGGGCATGCACGGTTGGCAGTTCCATACGCTGACCGAGGACATCCAGTTCACCACGTTCTGCGCTATTCACGGCATTCGCATTGGCTATGCGCCGGCGGAGTTCTTTGACGAACAGCCCGTGACGTTTAAGGCGTCCTGGAAACAGCGCATGCGTTGGACCAAGGGCTTTTACCAGGTGTTCTTTACCTACGGCAAGCATCTTGTCAAATCTACGTTCCGCTATCATCGCTTTGCCGCCTACGACATGTTTATGACGATCGCACCGGGCATGCTGCTGTCCCTGATTTCCATGTTCGCCAACGCGACTTTCCTCATCGTGGGCGGGCTTTCGCACGGCTTCTTGGCCACCGAGGTCGAGATGCAGGCTTGTGCCGCCTCGCTCATTATGACCTTCGCGATGATGTACCTGACCTTCTTTATCCTGGCGCTACTCACGACCATCTTTGAGTACAAGCATATTCACTGCGCGCAAAAGTGGCGTCTGGTGACCAACCTGTTTACCTTCCCGATCTTTATGTTCAGCTATATCCCCATCACGGTGGCTGCTCTGTTCCTGAAGGTCGACTGGGTGCCGACGCAGCACGCCGTAAGCGTTACCCTCGACGAGGTCATGCAAGGCGCCAAATAACCACCACCAAAACCACCACAAAGGGGACAGGCACCTTTGTGGTGGTTTTTGTGTTTGAGCTGCTGCCCAGGGAGGTGTTTGATGGTCTATATTCCATTTTGGATTTGCATCTTTGCCGGCGCGGCGATTGATGCCCGTGAGCGGCGGTTTCCCAATGAGCTTGCCGGCGCGTGTGCCGTGGCGGCGTTTGCAGGCGTTTGGCTCGACAGGGGCATTAACACGGCACTTGACCACGCCGGTCTTGCGGTCATCGTCTATCTTGCCCTTGTGCTTACTGAGTCGCTCTGGCGTCGTGTTCGCCACGCTCCCGGCATTGGTATGGGGGACGCCAAGGCGCTCTTTGCCCTTTGTACCTTCGATCCCTTGGGTGGTATCGTCGCGTTTGCGGCTGCGCTCCTGGCCCTTGCTGCCGCCTGTCTCATCGCAAAATCGCGCTCGCTGCCTTTGCTGCCGTTTTTGGTGCCGATTTTTGCCAGAATCGAGGTTGTGGGTAGTACG
>CATZEP010000082.1 GCA_958418185.1 uncultured Collinsella sp. | reverse complement strand
CGGGCGGGTTGCCTTGCTCCGGGAAGTTCGCGAAGCCCACTTCCCGGAGCAAGGCAACCCGCCCGGAGCAGGCCCCAGCGCGAGGCCGTCCCGCATGCCTACCCGCACAGCGTGGTTACGAGCGGGATAGTCAGAATGGAGCAGATGATCGACAAAAACGTGCACTGCATCATGGGGCGTGCGTCCTTACCGTATTGTAGGCAGTACAGCGTACCGTTGCTGCCCACCGGCATTGCTATCTCGAGCACAAGCGTCGTGATAAACATGGGCGTCATGCCTGGCCACAAGCGCGCGACAGCAAGACATGCCACCGGCACGACAACCAGGCGAAATGCCACGGCGACATAGGCGCGCCAGTTGGTGAGCATCTCGAGCGGACGGTACTTGGCGATAGACGACCCCATGAGCAACAATGCCGCCGGAGTGGTCATGGTGCCAACGATGGAAATCGAGTCGCCCAACACGCCCCAATCGGTCCATCCGGTTAGCACGATCCCAAGCACAACAACACTTGCAATGAGACCGGGACTCTTGCAGCAGGCGACAATATTGCGCATCTGTTTTTGGAGGCCACCATCCATTCCGCTAAATAACATGATGCCGACGGTAAACATAAGCAAGTTTAGGGGGATAAGCGCAATCGATGCATACAACAGCGCCTGTTTTCCCAACACCGCCGAAATAACCGGAAAACCGATAAACCCGGCATTACCGAAAAGCACGGCAGCGCCACCTGCAGCAGCAGATGCGATAGCTCGCGCTCGAACTCCGCTTTCATAAACCCCAGTTTGGCGATACACCGCCCCAACAAAATGGGCAACGAAACCGTCAACATCTGAAGCGCCACACTCGTAAAGCTCATGCATCCCCCTTATCTATTCCGCGAGGGCCGGGGTGCCTGCTTTGTTTTGAGAAGTGGGCTTCGCGAACTTCTCAAAACAAAGCAGGCACCCCGGCCCCGGCAATGTATCACTGGCCGACCAAAGAAAGATATACAGCCCCCAAGGCAGTATCAGCAAGCTCCCCATTGCATTAAAAAACTATCAGCCCCGCATATCGAAACAGTCGAGAGGGCCGCCTCCGGGCGGGTGCCTCCCTCTGAGAAGTTCGCGAAGCCCACTTCTCAGAGGGAGGCACCCGCCCGGAGCAGGCCCCAGCGCGAGACCGTCCCGGATGCTATTCGTTGTCGCCGGCAGTTAGCTGCGTTGCGGAGAGCGCGCCGTCGGCAGCGGTTGCGGCTGCGGCGTCGGGCCAGACCCAGTCGGTAAAGGCCGGATGATCGAAGCCCTCGTCGCACGCGAACTCAAAGGCCTCGGTGCGGAAAGCCTCCCACTCATCAATCTGCTCGGCAAACTTATCGGCGTCGACCATGCGCAGCACGTCGGCGGCCAGGGCCCAGCGGTCCATGTTGTTCAGGCGCAGCATGTCGAACGGCGTGGTCGTGGAGCCCTTCTCCTCGTAGCCGTGGACGCGGAAGGCATCGTGGCCGGGGCGGTTCCAGATCAGACGGCGAATCGTGCCGGCGTAGGCGTGGAATGCGAAGAGCACGGGCTTCTCACCGCGGCCAAACAGCTCGGCCCAGCGCTCATCGCTGATGGCTTGGTCGTTCTCGCAGACGTTCTGAATCTTGAGCAGGTCGACCACGTTGACGAACCACACCTTAATGCCCAGCTCGCGCAGCATGTCGGTTGCAGCCAAAGCCTCGAGCGTCGGTACGTCACCACAGGTGGCGACCACGACGTCGGCCTCGGCGAGCGAGTCGGCAGTCGATGCCCACTCCCAAGTCGCGACGCCCTCGGCGAGCTCGGACTTGGCCTCGTCGACCGTCTGGAAAGTGGGGGCGGGCTGCTTGCCACAGAAGATGGCGTTGACGCAGTCGGTGGACTGGTAGACGCGCTCGGCAACGGCAAGGGCCATGTTGGCGTCGGCCGGATAGTAGGCATTCACGATATGCGTGTCGTTGGCCTTGTTGAGCAGCAGGTCGATAAAGCCGGGGTCCTGGTGCGAGAAGCCGTTGTGGTCCTGACGCCAGACATGGCTCGACAGCAAAATGTTGAGACCGCTAATGGGAGCACGCCACGGAATCTCGCGCTTGGTGGCCTCGAGCCACTTGCAGTGCTGGTTGACCATGGAATCGACCACGTGGACAAAGCTCTCGTAGGAGCTCCACACACCCGAGCGACCGGTAAGCACGTAGGCCTCGAGGAAGCCCTCGCACTGGTGCTCGGACAGCTGCTCGACAACCTTACCGGAACCGGCCAGCAGCTCGTCGTTGGCATCGTCCTCGTAGAAGCCGGCATCCCACTGCTTCTTGGTCACCTTGTAGGCAGCCTGCAGGCGGTTGGATGCGGTCTCGTCGGGACCGAAGATGCGGAAATCGTCCATGTTCTTGGCCAGAACGTCGGCAGTGTACTCGCCAAAGACGCGGGCGGCCTCGGTGGACCCCCAGCCGTGGCCCTTGCTTGCGACGGGGATCTCGTGGGCATGAATATCGGGGAGTTCAAGCTCGCGGCGCACCTTGCCGCCGTTTGCATTGGGGTTGGCGCCAATGCGCAGCTCGCCGGTCGGCATAAAGGCCGTCACCTCGGGGCGCACCTGACCCTCGGGCGTAAAGAGCTCCTCGGGCTTGTAGGAGCGCAGCCACTCGCGCAGCACGCGGAAGTGCTCGTGGGTGTCCTTGGCACTCGCCAGCGGCACCTGATGGGCGCGCCAGGAGTCCTCGGTCTTCTTGCCATCAATCTGCTTGGGGCAGGTCCAACCCTTGGGCGTACGGAACACGATCATGGGATAGGCCGGACGGACCACGGTCTCGCCCGCCGCGGCCTGGGCCATAGCGGTGGCCTTGATGTCGCAGATCTCATCGAAGACCTGCTCAAACAGCGCGGCAAAACGCGCGTGAATGCTTGCGTGGCTCTCGTCGTCAAAGCCCGCGACAAAGAAGTGCGGCTTATAGCCCATGCCCTCAAAGAACTTGGTGAGCTCTTCGTCGGACACGCGGGCGGGGATGGGGGGGTTGGCGTGCTTATCGCGGTGGAGGTGCAGGAGGGGCAGGGCGATACCATCGGTTGCCGGGTTCACGAGTTTGTTGGACTGCCAAGAGGTCGCAAGCGGACCGGTCTCGGACTCGCCGTCGCCCACCACAGCCACGGCCAGCAGGCTCGGGTTGTCCATGACGGCACCGTAGGCGTGGCTGAGCGTGTAGCCGAGCTCGCCGCCCTCGTGGATAGAGCCAGGCGTCTCGGGCGCAAAGTGGCTCGGGATGCCACCGGGGTAGGAGAACTGGCGGAAGAACTTCTGGAGGCCGGCCTCGTCATTGGTGATGTCGGGGCGGATCTCACGGTAGGTGCCATCGAGCAGCGACTGGGCGGTGCCGGCAGGACCACCGTGGCCCGGGCCCATCAAGAAAATGGCATTCTGGTTGTGGTCGGCAATAAGGCGGTTGACGTGGCCGAACAGGAAGTTGATGCCAGGCGTGGTGCCCCAGTGACCGACCAGGCGGTGCTTAACGTCCGGGCGACCAAAGTCGCGCACCTCACCGGTTTTCTCATCGACAAAGTCGGTGCGCATCA
The DNA here is from genome assembly GCA_958418185.1 of uncultured Collinsella sp. GTDB lineage: Bacteria > Actinomycetota > Coriobacteriia > Coriobacteriales > Coriobacteriaceae > Collinsella. Next base: position 2,617 of record CATZEP010000082.1, on the reverse strand, counting down.
ACGGGTTAGAGCGAAGGTAGATCTGACCGACGGACAGATAGTTCGATGCGCGCCAATACAGGTCGACGCCCTCGAGCTCGGAAGCCGGTACCTCGTGGTCCAGCTTTTGCCATGGCGTTCCCAGAGTTTTAGCCATTGTTTATGTCCCTTCGCTGCATGGTCACCCTCCGATATGGCAACCTTTCGTTGGGATAAGTATATTTGCTAAAACGTTTTATCAGTATGAAAAAACGTTTTATCATTCCGGTTCGCCATTAGCCTGACAAAACCAGACATTGACCTGCGACATTATTTGTCACAAGTTCTTCATATTCCTGATATACAAATCGATAAACGCGTTTAGTTGTGTTTTGTAACCTTGAGCACGCTGCCCTTGACGATAAGCGCCGGCTCCAGAACGACCTCTTCGGCACGCCTACCGCCCCTACCGGCAAGACGCTTGGACATGCAACCAAAAGCATGCTCCGCAAGGACGCCAGGATCCTGCTCGATGGCGGTCAGCGCCGGCTCAAAGAGAACGTCGGCTGCCGAGTTGTCATAGCTTACGACCGAAATATCGCCCGGGATGCTCTTCCCCATCTCGTGCAGGCGCTTGAGCAAACCGAGGGCAATGTTGTCCGAGCTTGCGAACACGGCAGTGGCGTCGGTTGCGAGCACCGCCTCCGAGGCCTCGTAGGCACTCGGAATGTAGTACTCGCTCTCAAACTCCAAACGCGCATCGATCGGCAGGCCAACCTCGCGCAGAGCGCGCTCATAGCCGGCAAGTCGCTTACGCCCCGTATTGGAACGGCGCGCGTTAACCAAGCAGGCAATGCGACGGTGGCCCTGCTCGATCAGATAGCGGGTAGCCATGTAGCCACCCATCTCGTGGTCGAACATCACCTTGTCGCACTCGAGCCCCTCAATGGCACGGTCGACCATCACGGCAGGGATAGGCAGATGGCTGACTTCTTCGCGCAGGGCGCGGTCGTCGGAGAACTCGTCACCCACCACCAGAAAGACGCCGTCGACGCCGCGCGTCACCAGCTGGCGCAGCAGCTCAAGATCGTCATCGGCACTTCCACCCGAGCTGGTAATAAAGAGCGCGTAACCGTCCTCGCGGCAGCGCTTTTCCAAGCTGCCGGCGAGCGAGGCAAAAAAGCGGCTCTCGATATTGGGAACGATAAGGCCCAGCGTGCGTGACTCGCGCATGACCAGGCTGCGCGCGATCTGGTTAGGGACATAGTGGTTGCGCGCCGCGACCTCCTTGATGAGCTTGCGGTTTTCTTCCGAGATGCGGCAGGGCCGATTATTGAGAACAAGCGAGACCGACGAGGGGGAAAGCCCCACCTCCTGGGCAATCTGCTTGAGAGTAACTTTGTTGCCCATCTCGCTCCTTCCGAGTATTCGCGCAATCTCTTGAAAGTATAGCGACCGTCCCTCTACCTCGATGATAAACACTTTACCAATCCGGTAGACGGCTGTTTTATCGCCGCCAGCGCACCAAATTCGTCCGGGTGGGGTATATTGCAATCGATTGATGACAACGACCACCAAAAGGCGGATATTCGTATGCACGAGAACGACTTTTTTAACGAGGACCTGCTGTGCGCGCTTGCTGGCGTTGCCGGCGAGGACAACGTGTTGATGAGCGAGCCCATGCGCGAGCACACCACGTTTAAGATCGGCGGCCCGGCCGACGTCTTTGTCACGCCCGATACCGAGCAGGGCCTCGTCGCCACGCTCGATACCTGCTATCGCTGCGATCTGCCCCTCACCATCGTGGGCAACGGCTCCGACTTGCTCGTCGGTGACAAGGGCATCCGCGGCATCGTCGTGGCACTGGGCGAGGGCCTCTCCGACATTACGGTCAACGGCACGCACGTCACGGCAGCAGCCGGCGCCTTGCTTTCCGATGTCGCCGCGGCAGCAGCCGAGGCCGGTCTCACCGGCATGGAGCCCATCTCGGGCATCCCCGGATCGGTCGGCGGCGCCTGCTACATGAACGCCGGTGCCTACGGTGCCTGCATGGCCGATGTGCTGGGGTCTGTGCGCGTCTACAAGCCCGCCCGCATGCTCGACGACGGCACCCGCGGCAGCGGCAGCATCATCGAGTTCGATGTTGACGAGCTCAACCTGGGTTATCGCAAGAGCCGCATCGCCGACGACGGCTTTACCGTGCTTTCGGCCACCTTCAATCTCGCCCCGGGCAACGCCGCGATGATCAAAGCCGACATGGACGACTACCGCCAGCGCCGCGAGGACAAGCAGCCACTCGACATGCCGAGCGCCGGCTCCACCTTCAAGCGCCCCGAGGGCTACTTTGCCGGCAAGCTCATCATGGATGCCGGCCTGCGCGGCCATGCTGTCGGCGGCGCGCAGGTGAGCGAAAAACACTGCGGCTTCATCGTCAACGCCGACCACGCCACCGCCGCCGACGTCGACGAACTCATCCGCCACATCCAGGCAACCGTCAAGGACCAATTCGGAGTAGACCTACAACCCGAAGTCCACCGAGTAGGCGAATTTTTATAGCCCGCTCGCCGCGGTCCACTTTAATTAATAACGGGACAAGTGATGTAGGGGACTGCGGACAAAAAGTTGGACCATCAGGTCCGGTTTGGAGTCCGCATGACAT
>CATZEP010000081.1 GCA_958418185.1 uncultured Collinsella sp. | reverse complement strand
CAATACCCATGGGGCCGCCGTTTTTGGTCACGCGCTTGGACACGCTCGAGACCATGCCGGCCCACCACAGCGCCTTGCCCTCGGGAATCTCCTGGTTGATGGTACCGCCCGTGGGGTTTTGCACCTCGTAGCCGGTATCGATCTGCGAGAACGAGAAGTCGCGCGCCTTACTGAGCGCATACTCAAACGGGCGCAGCGGGTGGTCCGAGACATAGATGCCCAGAACCTCCTTCTCCTGGCTCAACTTAAGGTGGCGGTCCCACTCCTGGCCATCCGGATCGGGCACGCTCACCTCAAAGCCCGAGCCCTCAACGTCGCCAAACATATCGAAGAACGACGTCTGGCCACTCGCGCGATCTTTCTGGCGCTTTACCGCGGCATCGATGATGTTCTCGGGGTTGTTCTTATCCACAAAGTGCATCATCTGACGACGCGGATACCCCGTGGAGTCGAAAGCACCTGCCTTGATGAGCGATTCGATCACGCGACGGTTAGCCTGGCTCGAGTCCACGCGCTCGACAAAGTCGTGCAGTGTCTTAAACGGGCCGCCCGCCTCGCGCTCGGCGATAATCGCCTGCGCCACGCCGGTGCCCACGCCGCGGATGCCGGCCAGACCAAAGCGCACGCCCTCCTTGGTAGCCGTGAACTCGGTACCCGACTCGTTGACATCTGGCGACAGCACGGGGATGCCATCATGACGGCACGCCGAGACGTAGTGAACGATCTTGTCGGTCTTGCCCGTATAGGACGTCAGAACGGCCGCCATGTACTCGTGCGGATAGTGCGCCTTGAGCCACGCCGTCTGCATAACCAGGATGGCGTAGCCGGCGGAGTGCGACTTGTTAAAGGCGTAGGACGCGAACTCGAGAACATCGTCCCAAATCTTCTGGGCGACCTCGCGCGTGTAGTTGTTCTTGATAGCGCCGTTCATCCAGTGGTCGTAGGTGGTCTCGTCCGAGCCATCCTCCCAGTGGAGCACCGTCGAGGTGAGCAGCTTGATCTTTTTCTTAGCCACGGGCTTACGGATACGCGAGTCCGATTCGCCCTTGGAGAAGCCGCACATCTCGACGGAGATGAGCATAACCTGCTCCTGGTAGACCATGGTGCCGTAGGTTTCACCCAGGATGTCGTCCAGGCGATCGTCGTAGGAGACGGCCGGCTCCTTGCCGTTCATACGGTTGATGTAGGACGAGACCATGCCGGCGCCCAGCGGGCCCGGGCGGTACAGGGCGATCAATGCTACGACATGCTTGTACTCGGTGGGCTTCATGTTCTTGATCGTAGCCGTCATGCCGGCGGACTCGACCTGGAAGACGCCGGCGGTGTGGCCGGAACCCATAAGCTTAAAGATCTCGGGATCGTCAAAGGGAATCTCTTCCTCTTTGATGTCGATGCCGAAGTTCTTTTTGATGTTTGCCTTGGCCTTGGAGATAACCGTCAGCGTGCGCAGGCCCAGGAAGTCCATCTTGAGCAGGCCCATGTCGGCAACGGTATGACCCTCGTACTGGGTAATCTCGACGCCGCCCTTGGTGTCGAGCTTGGTGGGCACGTGCTCGTTGACGGGGTCGCGGCAGATCAGAACGGCGCACGCGTGCACGCCCTCGCCACGGGTGAGGCCCTCGATCGAGAGCGCCGTGTCGATGATGCGGCGGGCGTCGTCGTCCTTTTTATAGGCCTCGGCAAAGTCGGGGTTAAACAGATCCTCTTTGCCGGGTTGCTTTTCGAGCACCTGCTTGAGCTTGACCTTGGGGTCGCTCGAGACCATCTTGGACAGGCGCTGGCCCATGTAGACCGGGTAGTCCAGCACGCGCGCGGCGTCGTTGATGGCCTGCTTGGCCTTAATGGTCGAGTAGGTGATGACGTGGGTGACCTTCTCGGGGCCGTAGAGCTGGCGAACGTGCTCCACGACCTCGAGGCGCCGCTCATCGTCGAAGTCCATATCGATATCGGGCATCTCGGTACGCTGCGGGGACAGGAACCTCTCGAACATCAGGCCGTTCTCGAGCGGGTCGAACGCGGTGATGTTCATGGCGTAAGCGACGATAGCGCCGGCGGCCGAGCCACGGCCGGGACCGACGCCGATGCCGTTGTCCTTGGCCCATTGCACGTACTCGGCGACGATCAAAAAGTAGGCGGCAAAGCCCTTGTCGCAGATGACCTTGTATTCGTACTCAAAGCGCTCTTTGATGTTGACGCCACAGATCTCGCGCGTGGCCCAGTCGTCACCGTAGTGTTGGCGCAGGCCCTTCTCGCACTCGCGGCGGAACTGGCTCTCGTGCGTCTCGCCGGGATCGAGCAACGGGAAGCGCGGCAGGATGATGGAGTCCCAGTCCAGCTCAACGTAGCACTTGTCGGCAATCTCGAGCGTGTTGTCGCAGGCCTCGGGGCAATACGGGAACATCGCCCGCATCTCCTCCTCGGTCTTCATGTAAAACTCCGAGCCGGTCATGCGCATGCGGTTGGGGTCGTCGACCTTGGCGTTCATGCCAATGCACATGATGACGTCCTGCACGGGCGCGTCCTCGCGGCGCAGGTAGTGGAAGTCGTTGGTGGCGATGACCTTGACGCCCACCTGTTTGGCAATGTCGATGAGCGTGCGGTCCATCTGCTCGTCGGTCAGGCCGTTGTCGGTGGTAATGCCGTGTTCCTGGATCTCGATGTAAAAGTCGCCAGGGTCGAAGGTGTCGCGGAAGGTCTCGGCCCACTTGATGGCGCCCTCCATGTCACCGCGGTCGATGTATTTGGGAATGATGCCCGCGATGCAGGCGCTCGTGCAGATCATGCCCTTGGCATGGCGACGCAGGTTGTCGAGCGTCACGCGCGGCTTGTAGTAAAAGCCCTGCACAGCGGCCTCGGAGACCGTCTGCATCAGGTTGACGTAGCCCTCCTGGTCCTTGGCCAGAAGGATCATGTGGTAGAGCTCGGGCTTATGGTCGCGGGCGAGCGTCTCGTCCGGCGTAAAGTAGACCTCGCAGCCAAAGATGGGTTTGATGACCAGGGGCGGCTTGAGCTCGTCGATGTTGCCCTTCTCGTCCCACATGGCCATGTCCTTCACATACTGGGCATGCTCGCGCGGGCTTTCCTCGGGATCGGGCTCCACCAGCTCGTCGCGGCGGTCCTTTTCCAAGAAGGCCTTGTCGTGACTCCAGGTTTTGTACTCGGGCGTGTTGTGGTTAACGGCGTCGCAGGCCAGCGCCAGGTCGGGCACGCCATACATGTAGCCGTGGTCGGTAATGGCGACGGCGGGCATGCCCAGCTCAACGGCACGGTTGACCATATCCTGGATACGGGTTGCGCCGTCGAGCATGGAGAAAACAGTGTGATTGTGCAGATGGACGAATGCCATGTAATGAGCTCCGATGCGGGTTCGTGATCTTAGGGTTACGATTCTACCGCACAGCGCGGACGGCACCCGAACCTAGCCAAACCAACACGGCTCCTCTTGCAGTTGCGGTGAAATGCGGACTGTTTGGCGGCTTTTTTGACCAAAACAGTCCGTATTCCACCGCAAGTTATCTGAGGACTAGAGGTTGTAGGTGACCACTTGAGGTTCGGCGGGATTGACGAAGATGGTTGGATTCGCCCGCTCCACGCGAACGAACTTGACGGTCACGACCTCAAAGCCCGCCTTGTGCAGAACGTCGGCGTAAACGCGCGCCTGCAAGGCGTGTTTCTCGAGCAGCTGCTCCGGCGTCTCATCCGGCGTGCCACCCGTCTTGTAGTCGATGACCAGTGCGCGCGACGGATCCGCCGGGTCGGTTGCCAAGGCATCGATGGCGCCCTCGGCATAGGCGCCGTAGCGGGCGATATCCTCGTCCTCGCAGCCCAGCGAGAAGAACGGCACCTCGGCACGGATGCACGGCCACGCGAGCAGCTCGGCACGAACCGACGACTTGAGCCAGCGATCCAGAGCGACATCGAAGCGCTCGCGCTGTTCCGGCGTCAGGCGCCACAAGCGAGCCAGGGCGTCGGCACGCTCAACGGGCAGCGCATCGGCACCCATCTCGATGAGCCACTGGCAAGCGGCGTGGAAGGCCGAGCCCAGCGCCATGGGGTTGCCGGCGGGCTCGACAGCAGCCACGCCCGCATCGGCCATCTCCGAGCCATCCGACTCCGCATCATCGCCGGACTCGTCCATGGGAACAAGCGCCTCGGCGGCACGGTCCTCGGACTCGGCATGCAGCGCCACGGCAATTGACGAGTAGCTATACGAGTCACGCACCGGGAACGGACAGATGCCCATGCGCACGCCCACTGCCTGGGGATACACGAGCTCAAACGCATCGGGCTTGGGGTCGGCAGGACCGGGCACAGTTGAGTGCGCAGCATTATCAGCGACATCGACATCGCCGCGAACGAGCCTGCCCTCGGCATCCAGCGAAGCGTTAGCCTCAAACGCCTGCTCACCAAACGTAAAGTCCGCCAGCGAGATGAGCTCGTAGTCGCCCGGCTGGGAGTTGTCGAACACCAGACGGTCGCTATCGAGCTGCGGCATGTCCAGACTATCGGTCGGCAGGATGCGGCGCAGCACGTCGTAGGTCAGATCCGTCTCGACATCGAAGGTCGGCGCCATCACCTTGCCGCGGCTCACACCGGCATCCATCGCCAAGATCACCAGCTCGCCCGCTCGCGTCATGGCAACATAGAGCAAGCGGGCCCGCTCCTCGAGCGAAAGCTGCAGGTCGTCGTTGCGCAGGCGAGCAAATGCCTCGGCGGGAGAGCCCGTCGCGCACACGTCCTCCATGAGCTCCGGCGGCAGCCACAGCGACGTACCCTTGCCCTTAAACGCGTGTTCAAACTGCTTTTTGACGTCATCGCCCTTCACGAAGGTTCCGTCGGCAAGCTTAACGCCATCGAAGCGCGCCGGCAGCGCCACGACTTGCGCTCCGCCCTCGACGCGACCCATCTGTGCCGCACCGGACGATTTGCGCACGCCAAAACACTCGGCAACCGCCACGACCGGATACTCCAGGCCCTTGGACGCATGCACGGTCATGATGCGCACCGCGCCGTCGCCCTCCTCGTTGAGGGCGCCCGGGGCCTCCTTGCCCGCCAAGAAGCGGTCGAAGGCGAGCGCGATGGAGCGCGGAGAATTGCCGAGCTCGGCCTCTGCCTCGGCCACGGCGTCGAGCGCCTTGAGCACGTTGGCGGCAATGGCCTTGCCCTCGGGGCCGCGCTGCGCCAGACGCACGAACCAGCCGGAGGCGTTGACCACGTCGCGCGCGATGGCAGCGAACGAATCACGCCCCACGCGACGCAGTGCGTAGCGCAGCACCTCGCGGGCGCGCGTTACGAGCGGCAAGCCCTGCAAGCCCGGCACATCGGAATCGCTCATGATGCCCGCATCGATGTTGCGACGCGACGTCTCGCCCGTCTGCTCGTCGAGCTTGGTCGCCAGCGCCAGGAACTCCTGGGCGCCGAGTGCAAACATCGGCGAGGCCAGCAGTGGCATAAGACCCTGCGCCGTATCGGCCGGATTGGCGAGCGCGCACACCAGGGCGCGCACCGTCTGCACCTCGGCGGCTTGGGCAAAGACCGAGCCGCCTGCGATCACGCAGTCGAGCCCTTGGTCACGGAAAGCTTGCGCATAGACGTCGGCATTGGTCATGCGACCCAGCAGCAGCACCATGCCGCCCTGGGGCTGGCCGGCATCGGCAAGCGCATGGAATCGCTCGGCGATCGCACGGGCCTTGGCCTGCGTGCGCTCCTGCATACTGCCGCCGGCAACGAACAGCGCCTGGCGGCGCGAAGCCTTTGCCTTGAGCTTGTCCTTGCGTTTGTCGCTCGGTTCAAGATCCAAGAACCCCTGCATCAAACCACCGGTGTCGCCGTCAAAGACGCGCGCCACATAGCGCAGCACCTCGTCGTGGCTGCGGAAGTTGCGCACGAGTTTGACGAGCTCGCCGGCGGGAGCATCGGACGTGGTGACCGTCTCGGACGCCGTCGTCGAACCCACCTTGCGCTCCTGGCGGCGAAACACCTCGACCTCGGCACCACGGAAGCGGTAGATCGACTGCTGCGCATCGCCCACCGTGCACAGCGCGCGCTCGCCCGCACCCGTCAAATAGCGAATCAGATCGACCTGCATCTGGTCGGTATCTTGGAACTCGTCGATCATGACCATCTTAAAGCGGCCCTCATAGGCAGCTCGGATGGCGGGACAATCGCGCAGCGCCTCGTATGCCATGCGCAACAGATCGTTATTGTCGAGTGCGGACTGGTCAGCCTTGAGCGCACGGTATTCCGCCTCTACGGCACGGGCAAGCCCCACCAGCGCATCGAGCGCCGGGCCGCCG
>CATZEP010000080.1 GCA_958418185.1 uncultured Collinsella sp. | reverse complement strand
CGCCGCGCGCATCACGGTATCGAGTCTGCCGTGGACACTGCCGGCCTCGTGCATACCGATTTACTCCTCGTCGTCCTCATCGTCCGAGAACAGGTCCAGACGACTCACAAACAGGCCCTCCTTGCCCTCGCGCGCGGTAATGACCACACGGGCGATGGCGAGCGAAATCTCGTAGAGCGAGAGCAGGGCGCCATACATGAGACCCAGCGTAACGGGCGAGCCGTCGGGCGTGATCACAGCCGAACCCACGAGCAGGCCAACGTATACATAACGCCAGGCACCGCGGAAAGCAGCGTAGGACACGATGTGGAAGACGGACAGATAGAAGATGATGAGCGGCAGCTCAAACGCCACGCCAAAGCCGATCATAAAGAGCAGCTCCATGTTGACGTAGTTCTCCAGATCGGGCAGTGCCGTAGCGACGGCCGAGGTCTCGCCGATGAGCCACTCAAAGCCCGCAGGAATGATGATGAAGTAGCAGAAGATGGCACCCAGGAAGAACAGCACCGTCGAGGCGAGCACCGTGGGCACGACCCACTTGCGCTCGTTGGGTCGAAGCGCCGGCAGGAAAAACGCCAGAATCTGCCAGATGATCATGGGCGTGCACATGACCACGGCCATCTTGATGGCCAGCGAGAAGCGCAAGCCAAAGCCGCCGAGCGTGGTAGTGATGTAGAACTTACCGTCCGGCACAAAGGAGCGGATGGGATCTTCCAGGATGTCGAGCACAACAGGCGTGGCGAAATACAGCACGATAGCGGCGGCAAACACCGACACGACCACGATGGTCAGGCGGCGACGGAGTTCTCCCAGGTGATCGAAGAGCGGCATACGCGCAGGTCCGATAGGCATTACTCATCGCCTCCCTTCGAGGCGTCGGCGGCGGCAGCGTCGTCCTCGGCCTCGAGCTCGCGAGCGAGCTGGTCGACGACGGCCTTGCGCTTGCGGGGACGACGGGCGTAGAGATCGGCCGTCGTGGGCTCTGCCGGCTCGGGCTCGGGCTCCGGCTCTGCAGCAGGTTCGGGATCGACGGTGGCAGCGGCAGGCTCGGCCTTGGCGGGCTCGGCCTCATCAGCAGCGCCTTCGCCCTCGGTGGCACCCTCGCTTGCGGCCTTCTCGGCGGCAAGGCGGGCACGGCGCTCGGCAAAGGTCTCCTTCTTTGCGGGCGCAGCCGTCTCGACGGCATCCTCGTCCGCATCGGAATCATCATCGACGGCAGCCTTCTTGGGCTTGACCGGGGCCGACGCGGCCTCGCTTACCGGGTCGATGATCTCGGACTGAACAACGGCCGTCATCTTTTCCTGCGTCTCGCGGAACTGACGGATGGCACGGCCGATCGTACGGCCCATCTGCGGGAGCTTATCCGGGCCAAACAGCAAAAAGCCGAAGACCACGATGATCGCGAGCTCACCCTCTCCAATACCAAACACACATACCTCCAAGGCTCGATGTGAGTCGAGCCCGCACCGCGCCATTCGGCCGGAACTCGTCTATTCATTCGGTCAAGTATAGCGCCCGGACGCCAAAACGTCCGAGCGCATCACAAACATATGCCAAACGGCACGCCCTTTTGAGGGCAAAGGTTATGCAGCGGTAATCGAAATCTCCTGGTCGACACCCAACAGCTGAACCACGCGCATCACCGGGGGCTGCACATTGGTGCAGCTAAAGCGCTTGCCGTGGTCGACCGCGTGGTGCGCGGCGCCCACGAGCACGCCAATGCCCGTCGAGTCGATGTAGCTCACCTGGGCAAAATCGAGCTCAACGGCCTCAGTGGGCTGCTCGAGCGCCAGGTCGATGGCATTGCGCAGGCTATCGGCGTTAGAGATATCGATCTCGCCGGTTACCTTAATGGTGTAGATCTCCGGCGTGGGGTTGGTGGAAATACCCAAATCCATGTATACGCTCCTTTACGTATCGAAAGTGCGGATAGTACTGGGCGCGGACTTGCGGGGCCCTAGGCGTTAGGCGCGCTCGGCACGAGCAAGCTCGGCAGCGACAAGCTTAACGGCCAGCACCAGCACGTCGAGCGCGGCCTCCAGGTCATCGACCGTGGGATAGCTCGGCGCGATGCGGATGTTGGTGTCGCGCGGATCCTTGCCATAAGGCCAGGTAGCACCAGCCGGCGTAAGCTTGACGCCCAGGTCGGCACAAAGCGCTGCGACCTTTTGGGCCGAGCCCTCGGGACCATCAAAGCTCACAAAGTAGCCGCCGCGGGGATGCGTCCAAGTGGCGCAACCCGTATCGCCCAGGCCCTCGGTGAGCTTACGCTCAACGGCCTCAAAGCGCGGACGCAAGAACTCGGCATGCTTTTTCATGTGCTCCTTGACCGCCTCGATGGTGGGAAGGAAACGCACGTGACGCAGCTGGTTGAGCTTGTCGGCGCTGATGAGGCCGACCTTCAGGCGCTTGGAGAACTCCGCGATAACCGCGGGGCTCGCACCGATAAAGCCGATGCCGGCGCCCGGGAAGGTGATCTTGGACGTCGAGGCAAAGGCCACCACGCGATCCTCGGTGCCCGCCGCGCGAGCGAGGTCGAAGATATTGGCGAGCTCGTCGGTCTCGTCGTACAGGTCGTGCACGCAGTAGGCGTTGTCCCAGAAGATGCGGAAATCGGGCGCGGCCGTGGGCATCTCGACCAGGCGACGCACGGTATCCTCGCTAAAGGTGATGCCCGTGGGGTTGGAATACTTGGGCACGCACCAGATGCCCTTGATGGAGTCGTCGGCGGCAACCAGACGCTCGACCTCGTCCATGTCGGGGCCGTTGTCGGTCATCGCGACGGGGACATTCTCGATACCCAGGTCGGCGGTGATGCCAAAGTGACGGTCGTAGCCGGGAACAGGGCACAGGAACTTGACTTTCTTGCCGTCGTGCGCGGCCTCGTAAGCCTCCCAAGGCTCGCTGCCGCACGAACCGCAGCGCCAAAACATGCCGGCGATATCGTGCTCGATCAAAAGGCTCGACGAACCCAGTACGAGCGTCTGCTCGGCAGGGCAACCCAGGAACTCCCCCGCCAGCTTGCGCGCCGAGGGAATGCCCTCAAAGCAACCGTAGTTTGAGCAGTCGACGTTGCCGTCGTGCAGATCGGCATCGGCATTGAGGATATCGAGCATGGGTCGAGAGATGTCCACCTGGGAGGGCGACGGCTTGCCGCGGGCCATGTCGAGCGCCAGGCCCTTGGCCTTGACCTCGGCGACCTCGGCCTTGAGCGCCTCGATGGCGGCATCGAGTTCGGTGGTTTCCATCTTCTGGTAGATCGTCTGCATGGGTGCGACCTTTCGCGAAGCGGGACGTTGCAGTTCGTCTAAGTATAGACCGCCACCGCCGCAACGGTATGAAGCCGTGATAGATTAAGTCCATCGCAATAAATTACGAATCGCCGCGCATGCCGGCGTGGGGCGCCCAAGGAGGCACTATGGAGTACGGATCGTTTCAGGCCGAGGAATTCGGCGACCTGCAGCGCCTGGTCGACGGACTGTTTTACGACCGCCACGCCATCGACCGCCTGGATCTGATCGTACAAGCCGAAATCTTGGACCTGGCGCCCGATCTCATGGAAATCGTCAACCTGCTACCGCCCGGCTATTACGACCGCCAGTCACTTTGCGACCAGCTCAACTCCGCCTTGGCCGCCCACGGCTGGGGCGCCGTCTACGGCACCGTGGAATAAACCTAGTCATTTAAGAACGTCCCCATTGACTAAAACGCCGCTTGTGATGGTGTTCACAGGCGGCGTTTTCAAACTTGTATGTGCTTTTACTCGCCCTTGGGCGCGGGGTGTTTGCAGACCACGCTCATGTAGATCATACCGAGCACGGCAGCGGTGACCGAACCGGCAAGGATGGCGGCCTTGGCAGCCAGAACCTCAAACTGGGCCGTCGGGAAGGCAAGGCCGCTGATGAGGATCGACATGGTGAAGCCGATGCCGCCCAGAATGCCCACACCGGCAATCATGTGCCAGTTAACGTTATGCGGCAGCTCGCAGACCCTAAACTTAACCAGGGCAAACGTCATGCCAAAGATACCAATCGGCTTGCCCAGCAGCATGCCAAAGTACACGCCGAGCGTCACCGGGTCGGTGAGCAGCGTGCTCATGTCCACGCCCACTAGGCGAACCTGTGCGTTCACGAACGCAAAGATCGGCAGAATCACAAAGTTGACCGGCGTGGAGATCAGACGCTCCATGCGGATGAGCGGCGGGGTCACGCGGTGCATGACGCGCTCGACCCTGGTGGTCGAGACGGTAAAGTCATGCTGGCCCAAGATGTGCGCCTCGTCGTCGTAGCGGTCATCAAGCAGCGGCAGGCACTCGCCCAACCAATCGGTGAGGCTATCGAGCTTGACGCCGCACTTGGCCGGGATGGTAAAGGCCAAGATGACGCCGGCGAGCGTGGCATGTACGCCGCTCTTGAACATGCAGAACCACAACAGCAGACCCAGTACCGAATACGGGGCAAGGCGGTAATGCTGCGTCTTGTTGAGCCACACGAGCGCGCAGGTCACAAGCGCAGCGGCGCCCAACCAAAACGGATTGGGGCTCTGACCGTAGAAGATGGCGATGGCGGCGATGGAGATAAGGTCGTCGGCGATGGCGAGCGTCGAGAAGAACACGCGCACGCCGTTGGGCACGCGGTTGCCCAAAAGCGACAGCACGCCCAGCGCAAAGGCAATATCGGTTGCCATGGGGATGGCCCAACCGTTGCGGGCGCCGGCATGGTTAAAGATCAGGTAGATGCAGGCGGGAACGACGACGCCACCCACGGCCGCCAGCATGGGAAGCATGGCCTGACGCGGATTCTTGAGCTCGCCGACCGTCATCTCGTACTTAAGCTCAATACCCACCAACAAAAAGAAAATCGCCATGAGAAAGTCGTTGACGAAAAGCTCAACGGTGAGACCGGCCGTAAGGTTGCCCAGACCCACATACAGCGGGGTCTCCAAAAAGTGATGGATGGCCTCGTAGGCATCGGTATTGGCGCAAATGACGGCGGCGATGGCGGCGAAGACCATGACGGCGGCGGAAATCGTGCCGTTCTCGGCGATGCGCTCCCAGATGTCGTGACGCTCAAAACGCTTGCGCTCACGGACGTTGAACAGCTGCTCGGGTGCTGCCATGGGCGGCTCCTTTCACGGGAAGGCTCCCGTCTTAAAAAAGCACGGCCCGCCCAAGTGGCGGCGCCGCGCTCTAACGTATTACGCTTGCATCTAGCCTACCCTGCACGACAAGCACGCAGGCGTGGCCGAAAAGCGGAACCACAGGTTGAACATTATTTGCCCAACGGCACGGGCACGCCTGTCCAAGAGACGACGCGGCGCCATGCACAAAAAACGACCGGAGCGCGGGGCGTCCGCGATCCGGTCGTGGCGTTTAGTGAACTAAACCTAGCAGGCGGCCATGATGGGGGCAGCGACCTGCTTCTTACGGGAGAGGACGCCCGGCATCCAGACGCCGTCGTGCTCGTCGGCAATGCCCAGGCCCTTCTGAGCGGCCTCGGTCTCGCCCTCGAGCAGGACCTGCGAGCCCTCCTCCATGATGTCGGTGATGCACAGGACAATGCCGTCAGCGCCCTTCTCGGCAGCGTAGGCGCGCATGGCCTCGCGAATCTCGTCGATCATGCCGAGTGCGCGGGTCTTGTCGACAGTCTCGTACTGGCCGATGAGCAGCTTCTTGCCGGCGGGCTCGAACATCTTGATGTCGTTGCCGACCATCTCGGCAGCGGTAAAGGAGCCGGACGGACGGGTGAGGAAGACCTCCATGCCAAACTTGACCGGGTCGACGCCCACCTGCTCGCCGAGCTTGGCGGCGACGGCGCGGTCGACATCGGTGGTGGTGGGGCTCTTGAGCATGAGCGTGTCGGTCATCATGGCCGAGAGCAGCAGCTTAGCCTGGACGTCGGAAAGCTCAACGCCGAGCACGCCGGCGAGCTTGGTGACGATGGTGCAGCTGGAGCCCCAGGGCAGGCAGATGTAGTGCAGCGGGCCGGCGGTCTCGAAGTCGCCGATGCGGTGATGATCGACAACGCCAAAGACCGTGGCGTCCTTAAGGCCGGCGACGGACTGGGCAGACTCGTTGTGGTCGGTGAGGACGACGAGCTGACCGGCCTCGACGGACTCGATCACGCGGGGCTCGGCGATGCCGGCGTCGGCGAGCAGCTTGGCGGACTCGGCCGGAAGCTGACCAAGGGCGCAGGCCTCGTAGGTGTTGCCGGCATACTCAACCTGGTTGAGCAGCTGGGACAGGACGACGGCGCTCATGATGGCGTCGTTATCGGGGTTCTGGTGACCAAAGACAAGAACGTTTGCCATGGATATCCTCC
>CATZEP010000079.1 GCA_958418185.1 uncultured Collinsella sp. | reverse complement strand
CGCTGTCCTTGTCGGCCGTGCCGTCCTCCTTCTGCTGTCCATAGAAGAAGGTGCGGTTAAACATGGCCTCCAGCGTCAGGCGCATGGTCTCGGCATCAAAGGAATCGCCCAGCGTGCCGTTCATGAGCGTCAGCGTGTTGCCCATCGCCGCATAGCAGGTGCCCACATAAAGCCAGTCACCATAGCTCGCAGCCGCCCAAGTGTAGCTCTGGCCGCGATCGCCTTCGTTGTTGGCCGTGTTACCATCGGCGCCCGGAACGGCAACGGCACCGTCACCCTGGTAGTCAACGATGCCATCCGGCTGCGACGTTCCTACCGTAGGATGCGAAAGCTTCTCAAAGGAATACCCATTTCCCGCATTGTAGGAAATGGCACCCGAAGCGTCTTCGGCGTGCGCCGGCAGCGGCGATACCAAGATAGCAGCAAGCGCTGCCACCAAGCCAAGTGTTCCCACTCGTCTCATAAGGCTATAGCCTCCCCTGTCCTAAAGCCCAGTTTTAGCATTCTTCATTTTTGTCCACGGTTAATTGCAATCTGAGCACAACAATAATCAGCGTATAAATATACACCTGTAATTTTTTGGACGGGTTCATAGATGCTCAATTGGCAACGAATTCCGCGCGAACCGTCACCAAACTCCACTTTTGCCGCATCTAAAGGTTATTTTTTGCGCAAATTTTTGGATGCCGATAGTCACAATGAGCAGGAGTCCGGTATCCACCGGAGAGGGCAACGCCTACATTTTCATAACGTAATAGCCCGCGCCCCTCACCGCCGTCTCGAGTGTGTCGCGATCAACCGGGCGCTTCGAGCGTACGCGCGCCGTGCGGTCCGCATACGTCACCGTAGCCCACACGCCATCAAGCGCATTGAGGGCATTCGTCACATTCCGAGCGCATCCGTCGCAGCTCATGCCGCCGATAAGCAGCTCCTCACGATAGGGGTAGTGGGACTCGTCGGTGTCTGCCACCACAACCTTCTTGGCTTTCTTGCCGCTCGCGCCATCACTGCAGCAACTCTTTCCGTGTGTCGAAGCGGCAATGCGACGCAGCCCAAAAAACATGCCGACGGCAATGACGGCCAGCACGATGAGATTCGCAGGGTTGAGTAAGTCACTCATGCGCTCCCCTTTCAAGTAGCCCTATCTAGATACCCCCATGGGGTGTCCCCATCTTAACCCAAAATCATGTCCGTTCGGTCAATTAGTTTCCCTCTTCAAACTTTTTAGTTGACCAAGGCTTACTTTCGTGTATAAGTTTTCCTAGGCTAACAGTTTAGATCCGTAAGGAGCGTCGTGACTCGAACCATAGACATCCCAACGTTTCAGGCGGCAGTCGTGCGCAACTGCTCCCCCACGCTCGCGGGCATCAAACCGGCATCGCTCTTTACCTATCCAGGAGTCTATGTCGATCAAGACGGCTCAAGCGTAACTGCGGCGATCGAGGATCGCCGAGCACGCCTGCTCAACGTTATCGCCCGGTGCAACCGCGAGCTTAATCCGTTCGGCATCCATCTGAGCGTTTTGGTCTGGCGCCCCTGCGGGGCGCTCGTATACGCATATCGGCCCAATAGCCTCGCCACTTACCTTGTTGACCCGCGCGCCAAAACGGCACTCGCCAAGGAGGGCTACGACACCGGCAACCTCTCGGCATGTCTTGTGCACCTGGCATCGCGCATCACGCTCGCAAGCAATAACGCCGCGGAATGCGCATGCGGCCAAACCCGATGCGCATTGGACCATCAAGCACACTGCGACAACGGCTGCACCTGCGAGTTTCCACACGAAATTGGCTACTTCCTGGGGTACCCCTACGACGACGTATACGAGTTCATCGCCCAGCGTGGCGAGAACTACAAGATCTTTGGAGCCTGGAAGGTCTATACGAATGTCGAGCAGGCGCTTGCGACGTTTGATGCGTACCGTGCCTGCACCCAACACCTCACCTTTATCTATCAGCAGGGCTGCAGCTTGGCGCAACTTGCCCAGGCGACCCGATAGAACGTACAAACCGCGGCCGCACACCGCACAACCGAAAGGACTCAACATGAGCAAGATCGCCGTCGTCTATTGGAGCGGCACGGGCAACACCGAGGCCATGGCAAACTTTGTCGCCGAAGGCACCACGTCCGCGGGCGCCGAGGCCGAAGTCATCCCCTGCGCCGACTTCTCTGCCGACAAGGCCGCCGACTATGATGCCTTCGCCTTCGGTTGCCCCGCCATGGGCTCCGAGGAGCTTGAATACGATGAGTTCCAACCGATGTGGGACGAAGTCAAGGAGACCCTCGGCGACAAGAAGGTCGTCCTCTTTGGCTCTTATTCGTGGGCCGAAGGCGAATGGATGGACAATTGGAAGGCGGACGCCGACGAGGCAGGCGTCAACGTGGTCGACTCCGTCATCTGTTACGACGCCCCCGACGATGAGGGCGAGGCGGCCTGCCGCGCCCTTGGAGCCGAGCTCGCCTAGCGGCAATGAGCTCCGCCCATAACGCGCTCTGCGCCAAAACACATTCGCGTCCCAACAAAAACGGGAGCCGGATCACATCCAGCTCCCGTTTTCTGCTATGTCAGTCATATAAAGCGGCTAGGAGATATTGCCCAGGAACGCCTTGGTGCGCTCGCTCTTAGGATGGTCGAAGACCTCGCTCGGCGTGCCATCCTCCACGATAACGCCGCCGTCCATAAAGACGACGCGGTCGGCGACGTCGCGGGCAAAGCCCATCTCGTGCGTCACCACGATCATGGTCATACCGTCATGCGCAAGATCGCGCATGACGCCCAATACATCGCGGACAAGCTCAGGATCGAGCGCCGACGTGGCCTCGTCAAAGAGCATCACGTGCGGATTCATCGACAGGGCGCGGGCGATGGCCACGCGCTGCTGCTGACCGCCCGAAAGCTGACTCGGCATAAAATCGATGCGCTCGGCCAGGCCGACCTTGGTCAGCTCCTCGATGGCAATCTTCTCGGCCTCTTCCTTGCTGCGCTTGAGCACCTTTTGCTGCGCAAGCATGACGTTCTTTTTGACCGACAGATGCGGGAACAGGTTGAACTGCTGAAACACCATGCCCAGGTGCGTGCGCACCTTATTGAGGTCAACGCCCTTGGCGCACACATCCACACCCTCGACGACAATCGAACCACTCGTGGGCTCCTCAAGACGGTTAATGCAGCGAAGCATCGTCGACTTGCCCGAACCCGAGGGGCCCAAGACCACAACGACCTCACCCTTGTGCACATCCAGATCGATGTCGCGCAGGACCACGTTATCGCCAAAGGCCTTCTGGAGATTCTTGATGCTGACGACGACCTCGTTCGAGTTATTGGTTTCGCTCATAATAGAACCTCCTTACAGACCAGCGATATGGTCGGCGGGCGTCGCGACAACCTGTCCGGCGCTCTTGGTGGGACGCTTCTTTTTGGTTTCGGCCGTACCCAGCAGCCTCGCCTCAAGACCGCTCACCAAGCGCGCAAGCGGCAGGGTAATGACCAGATAGAACAGGGCGGCAACCACATACGGCGTAATGGAGCCCGTCGTTGCCACGATGGTGCGGGCGTTCATGACGATCTCGACCACGCCCACAGCGGCAAGCAGCGACGTATCCTTGTAAAGCAGGATAAACTCGCTGGTCAGCGTAGGCAGGACATTGCGGAACGTCTGCGGAATCATAACGTAGAGCAGCGTCTGGAAGGCATTCATGCCCAGCGAGCGAGCAGCCTCGTTTTGGCCCTTGGGGATCGACTGAATACCGGCGCGGAAGATCTCGCACAGGTAGGCGGACGAGTTCATGGCCATGACGATAACGCCCAAGACATAGTCGTCCACCTTGACGCCGGCAAGCGGCAGGCCAAAGAATGCAATATAGATCTGCAGGAACGCCGGCGTACCGCGGATGACATTCACGTAGATGCCGGCAAGGCAACGCAGAATGCGCGATTTGGATATGCGCATAAGCGACAGGGCAAAGCCAAAGGGGATCGCCAGCGGAAACGCCACGAGCACGATCGAGAGCGACATAAGGAAGCCCTTGAAGACGATCGGCAGGCTCTGGACCAAAATGACCGGGTTCAGGAACAGGCGAAGGAACATGTTGGAATTCCATGCCTCGACCCACGGCTGTTCCTTAAGGTCGGCCAGGAAGTTATCGAACGCCGTCACGCCCTTAATCTCGACGGAAGGAATCTTGGAAATCTTCTTGGTCGAACCGTCGGCGAGCGTATAGGTTCCGCTAAAGGCCTCGTCGCCGCCCTCGACGGGGAAGGTCACGCCGTAGACCTCGACACGGAAATAGCCGCCAGCGGGCGCCGTCTCGCCAAAATCGATCTTGAGCGTCTGGCCGTCGACCTTGCACGTAGGCTTCATGGGCGTACGGTCCATAAGGTCATCGCCCGAGAGCATCGTCAGACGTGTGTCGTCCGCACCAAAGGTCGTGCCATCGGCAAACGTCAGCGAAAGACCACTCAGTTCCTCGTCGGCATCGGCCTGGACCTCCCAGGTAATGCGCGTCTCGGTGCCGCCGACCACAGCGCTGCCCGAACCGGTGTTGGGTCGGGCGGTAATCTTTGCGGTCTCAAGCGCCTGGGCGGTCGTGGGCGCATATGCCCCCACGCACACCAGCGCGAGCGCCACGGCCATGGCGCAGGCTAGCTTTTGGAGCAAGGCGGGCAGTGGAAAACGCTGCTCCGCAGCCCCTTCGTTCAATCGAGACAAGGTGGCTCCTATCGTAGAAGTTGCCGGCAAAACGAGACGGAAGCACTCTCCGTCAAGAGAAGCGCAAAGGCCCTCTCCGCAAAACGGAAAGGGCCTACACGCAATCAAGTAGCTATTTTACTTGATGTTGTACTTAGCCATGAGGGCGTCGACGGTACCGTCGTCGGTCAGGTCCTTGATGGCCTGGTTGATGTCGTCCTTGAGCTTGGTGTTGCCCTGGTTGATGGCGATGGCGTACTCCTCGCCGGTGCTGATCTGCTTGATGGTCTGGCAGGTGTTGAACTGCTCGGCGGTCAGCTGGCTGGCAACGGAGCGGTTGGTGACTACGGCGTCGCCCTTATCGGACTGCAGGGCGCTGAAGCACTCGGTAGCGTCCTTGTAGGGGACGATCTTGGCCTTGGGGAAGTTCTCCTGGGCAAAGGCCTCGGCGGTCGAGCCAGACTGGACGATGATGGTAGCGTCGGCGTTGTTGAGCTTCTCGCTGAAGTTGTCGGCCGTGATGTCGGTGTTATCGACCTTGGTCACGATAGCCTGATCGTCCATGTAGTAGGAATCGGAGAAAGTGACTTCCTTCTCACGCTCGGGCGTGTCGGTGATAGCCGCGATGGAGACGTCATATTTGGCGCCCGAAGCGACGCCCGGAACCAGCGTGTCAAAGTCATTGTTGACATACTCGACATCCAGGCCCAGCTTGTCGCCGATAGCCTTGATGAGCTCAAGGTCAAAGCCCTGATAATCGCCGTTGTCATCCTTGTACTCAAACGGAGCGTACTCGGCAGAGGTGCCGACGGTCAGCGTACCGTCCTTGACGAGCGCGTACTCCTTGGAACCGTCGACCTTCTCGACCTTAGCGTCGTCAGAGCTGCTGGAACTGGCATCAGAACCAGAGGTGGCGTTGGACGAGCCGCAGCCCGTCAGAGCGAGGGCGAGCGCCATAGCACCCGTGGCGGCAAATGCGCCAAGCTTCTTCAGCTTCATAATCAGTCTCCTTCCAAAGACCCCACGTGATTCAGGGGTCTGCAAAAACTGAGGGTTATTATGCACCCGCTTGGAAGAATCCGCAATTAGAAAACTGATTGAAACAAACCCATAACGTGAATGGAGCACTCCACTTTATGACAGTCATCACTGCTGCAATGACCTTAACAATTTGATTTCAGCCGCATAACCTGCAAGTTCGTTCGGTGTCTCCAAAATGAATGGCAATGCGCGCAAGCGGCCATTCGATACAATATTCTGCATAACCTGCATACCGCCGCCAAACTCTTCACTACCCAGGTAGCCCTTGCCGATACACTCGTGGCGATCCTTATGGGCGCCGCAGGGATTCTTGGAGTCATTGATATGCACGGCGCGCAGGCGTTCGATACCCACCACACGATCGAACTCGTCAAGCACACCGTCAAGATCGTGGACGATGTCATAGCCGGCGTCATTCACATGGCAGGTGTCCAGGCAAACGCCCAACTTGGCCGACAGCTCGGGGCGCTTGTCGGCAACGCCCTCAATGATGAGCGCCAGCTCCTCAAAGCTGCGGCCCACCTCGGTGCCCTTGCCGGCCATGGTCTCGAGCAGCACCGTCGTCTGCTGGCCCTCAAACATCACCTGACACAGGGCATCGACGATCATCTGAATGCCGGCGTCGGAGCC
>CATZEP010000078.1 GCA_958418185.1 uncultured Collinsella sp. | reverse complement strand
GGTAGTCAGCACTCATAGAGGGAATCTCCTCGGTTTCACATCGAAACAGTTCAAACGTAACGATATTACCATCCCGCCGCCCCAGCGCAAAAAAGAGGACCGCCAAACAGCGACCCTCCAGCGAAAGTGCATGTTATTTAGGACTAAGCAACCCTTTGAAAAAATGGGTTTGGTAAAATACCGTATAAGAATCATCCGGAAGGAGCGATCGATGAAAAGCAAACGATTTGTCCTGAATGCACTTCTGGTTGTAGCACTTTTAGCGCTTTTGGCTTTCTCCTGCTGGTACGCAAACCAACCAGCATTTGGCTACGTATTGTATGCAGTAATGTCCGGCGATAAAGCCTATTACACTCTACGCGCAATTGACGTTCTCTTTTTCTATGTAGCCGGCCCCTTATCAATCGCTTTGCTCGCGTTTCTTGTCATTTACAACTTCAAGAAACGCTAGCGGTGCCTATTTGGAATCCGAATCGTCCATGGAGCCGTCGATGCCGGTTTTGGTATCGTCGTCCGAGTTGGAGTCATCGTCCTTGGCGAAGGGATTCTTGAAAAAGCTCGTCGCATCGGGCTGCAGGCCCGAGAGCTTGATCCAGGGATTCTCGAGCTCGGGCTTGGGCATCGCCTGGGCCTCGGGCGCGGTCTCGTTGCCGATGAGCTCGGACTCGTAAATGAACGTATCGTCTCCAAGCGCGTCGTAGGCGGCGACCGGGTTGCCCTCGGCATCGCGATATGGCGTGCCCTTAAATACAGCGCCGTCGTATGCCACGAGCTGGCGACCGGTCTCGTTCTCAAAGTAGTAGACGAAAATGCCCTTGAGGGCCGCGCACAGCGGAATGGCGATGACCATGCCGATGGGACCCATAAGTGCCGAACCAATAACGAGGGCCGTCAGGCTCATGATGGGATGCACCTGCACCGAACTCTGCATGACCTTGGGGGAAATGACGTTATCGGTGACGTTTTGAGCCACCATGGTCACAACGAGCGTCCACAACGCCAGCATGGGGCTGAACATAAAGCCGAGCACCGTGGCGATCGCCGCGCTTACCCAGGGACCGACAACCGGGACCAAGTGCATGATGCCGGTAAAGATGGCCATGAGTGCCGCGTAGGGATGGCCAATGAGCGTAAAGCCGATAAAGGCGAGGATGCCACCGCAGATGGACGTCACGACCATGCCGCGCATATAACCGCCGACCGAGCGCGAAAGAATCGCGACCATAAAGCGGTACGAGGTCTCTTTTTCCTGTCCGATGATGGTACAGACCTCGTGGTGCATACGGGGATAATCGCAGGCAAGCCAGTAGGCAAGCACCAAACCCAGGAAGATTACGAACAGCTGCGAGGCCGTGTTGGTGATCAGCGGGAACACGCCGCGACCGAGCTCAGCGGCGATTTGCGATACGTACTTGGACGCCACAGTAACCAGCGAGGACAGATTATCGTCCAAGTACTCCTTGAGCGGCGTGTTGTTGAGCGTCTTAGCGTGCGAAATCATCTCGTTGAGATCACCGCCCGCAACGCGAAGCTGCTCAGGCAGACGGCTCAGGACTTCCATAATCTGACCGAGCAAAATAGGGGACAGGATGCAGACGACGCCGACGAGCACTGCCACAACCACGATCAGCGCGATGAGCGAACCGATGCCACGACCGACGCCGTGATGCTCGAGCCAGTTAGTGATCGGCGACATCACAAAAGCGATGATGGAACCGACAGCGAGAAACTCGATAACCGGCGCCAAGATACCCATAAGGTTAAAGATGACGGCGGCGATGACAATGCAGCCGACGACAGCCCAAATGCGAAGCGTCAGAATACGAGTATCGCGCAGCGTGCGGTCGGTTTGTTGGGGGTGCTCAATCATGAACGAACCATCACTCCGTCGGGGTCGATCTTGTCCTGTATCTTCTTAAGGGTACGGCGCAGCAGGCGCGAAACCTGCACCTGCGAGATACCCAACTTCTTAGCGATCTCGATCTGGGTCATGCCCTTCACAAAGCGCAGCTCGATAACCTCACGCTCACGCGGCGAGAAATCGCGGATGGCTTCCTCGATCACCAGGCGGTCATCGGTAAAATCGAGCTCGTTGTCGTCATCGGCATAGCGGTCGAGAATCGAGGGGGCATCATCGGAATCGGACGCGCCAGGAGCCTCGATGGGCACCGAGGTATAGGCCGAAGACGATTCCATGGCCTCCAGCACCTCGTCGACGGTCACACCCAGGTACTCAGCGATTTCTTCAACCTTAGGCGAGCGCTGCAGCTCGTTAGTGAGCTTGTCGGTAGCTTGGTTAACCTTGGCAGAAAGCTCCTGCAAACGGCGCGGCACACGCACGCTCCAGCCCTTATCACGGAAGTGACGCTTAATCTCGCCCAGGATGGTAGGCGTGGCAAACGTCGTGAACTCGAGTCCGCGCTCGGGTTCAAAGCGGTCGATAGCCTTGAGCAAACCCAGATAGCCGACCTGCATCAGGTCGTCGAGCGGCTCACCGCGGTTCTTAAATTTGTTGGCAAGAAACCTTACCAGGTTCATATGGGACATAACGAGCTGCTCACGTGCGTCCGGATCACCGGTCTCTTTGTAGCGACGAAACAGCTCGCGGGTTTTCTCCTTGTCCCAAGCGGTCTTACCGCTCCGGGAACGTTCGGCCATATTAGATATCCGCCTTGAGGTCGAGGGAAAGCGTCAGGGGCGCCGCAGTCTTTTCGTAGGAATCGCACACGCTCGCTAAAATGAGCTCGGCATACACGGCAGCCTGGTCATCCTCATCGACAGTCGCCTGATCGCCAAAGGTAAAGGTCATGCCCACATGCGATTCGTCGACATCGAATTTAATCGAGATATCGTCGGAATCAACGGCCGTGCAGCCAAAGATGAAGGCCTCCTCGGCAGCCATACGGATATCCTCGATGCGATCGACGGACATGGAACACAGCGCGCCGACATTAGCCGCCGTCATGCGCACGAGGCGCGCCAGACGCGGATCCCCGGCAACAGTCAGCGTGATGGGGCAAGTTGCTTCGCTACTCATCGCAGGACTCCTCGGAGGTCTCGGCGGGCGTATAGGTGTAATACTGAGCAGGCTTGGCTGCGGGCTTCTGAGCCGCATCCGCACCATCGGCGGCCTCGTCCTCAGCCTCACCAATCAGAACGCGCTCGGTAGGCTGCTCGGCCTCGGTGGCGGCAGCGGCGAGCTTGCGATCGGCGTCGGCTGCAGGAGCCTTCACCTTGTTAAAGAGTTTCTGCACGGCACCGGCCGCAGAGTCGGTCACACTCGACACAGCATTGCTGGCCTCGGCCATGCTGCCCGTAACCTCGGAAATGTCGCGAACCACGGCTTCAACCTCTACGAGATTAGAAGTCAGGGCGTCGACGGCGGTCTTGCTCGACTTGAGGAGCGGCTCCATCTGGGCAAGCGCCGGCGTAAGCTCGTCGACAGCGCCGTCGAGTTTTGCCACCACGGGCTGAGCCTCGGCGATAGTGTTGTTAAGGTCGGTCACCGTCTTGTCGAGCGAATCAACGACGGTGCGGGTCTTTCGCAGCGTGAGCGCGAGCTCGATAACAGCCCACACGCCGGCAACGGCGAGTAGCAGCAGGGCGATTTGAATGGGACTCATACAAGCCTCCCGAAGGAATCGAAATACAGACGCTGTTCATGGTACCCCAAAGAAGGGGAAAGATACCCAAAGGGAAATTGCGAAGTCCCAAGGACCTACTTGGGCGCATTGCCGCTACGGTCGCGCTCGCTTTGCTCTACACGCCACTCTTCCCAGCCGCGGCCGGCAGGCTGCCAAAACGCACCGCGCTCCAGCCCCTCGGGCAAATAGCGCTGATCGACCCAGCCTTCGGGATAATCATGCGGATACTTATACACACCGTATTCGTCGCTGCCCGGGCGATGACGATCGCGCAGATAACTCGGCACCTCGCGCAGCCCACTTGAATGGATATCGGCCAACGCCGCATCGATCGAAGCCTCGCACGCGTTGGATTTAGGCGCCAAGCACACATAGAGAGCAGCCTGAGCCAGATTAATACGGCACTCGGGATAGCCAATGACCTCGGCAGACTTAAACGCGGCATGTGCCACCAAAAGCGCCTGTGGGTCGGCGTTGCCAACATCCTCAGAAGCCTGAATCATAATACGACGAGCGATAAACTTAGGATCCTCTCCCGCGTCAATCATGCGCGCAAGCCAGTAGACCGTGGCATCGGGGTCGCTACCGCGCATGGACTTAATAAACGCACTGATGATGTCATAGTGCATGTCGCCGTTTTTGTCATACGAAAACCCACGACGCGGGTTGGCAATCTTTACGTCATCCACGGTGATGGGATAGCGCTCCCCCGCAGCCGGCGCTGGCGTTCCCTCGGTATCGGGGCGCGTGACGGCAATCTCGCTCGCAAGCTCGAGCGTCGTGAGCGCCGAGCGAGCGTCGCCCGCAGCCAGCGTGCAGATGGTCCTAACCGTATCCTCATCGGCCGAGAACTTGCCGTTCAAACCCTGCGGCGCCTCGAGCGCACGCTCAATCAGCGTGGCGATGTCCTCGTCTTTAAGATGCTCAAGCTCCACCACGCGACCGCGCGAGAGCAACGCCGAGTTGACCTCGAAGTACGGATTCTCCGTCGTGGCGCCAATCATAATGACGGTACGGTTCTCAACTGCATGCAGCAAGGCATCCTGCTGCGACTTAGAAACGCGGTGAATCTCGTCGATGAACAGAATGGTGCGGCGGTCGTACGTATTCAGGCGCGTCTTAGCCTCGTCGATCACGCGACGAAGATCCTTTACGGTGCCCGTCACAGCGCTGACCTCGACAAACTCGCTCTTAGTATGGTTGGCGATAATATGTGCCAGCGTCGTCTTGCCCGTACCGGCCGGCCCATACAAAATCACACTCGACAGCACGTCGTGCTCAATCGCGGCACGCAACCACGAACCCTTACCGACGGCCTTTTGCTGGCCCACATACTCGTCGAGCGAATTGGGCCGCATGCGCACCGCAAGCGGCGCATTCTGAAAGGAACGCTCGCGCGTCGAAGCAGAAAAAAGGTCGTCCATAGCCATCCCGTGCGTCAATCAAAAACGTTTTCCACCAACAGTATACCGAAAAAATACGAACTACCGTTCGTTAATATAGGTACGGTGCGGAAACTTCAATCCCGGGAACAGCTTGCTCGTGAGCTCACAGAAATAGCCGTCCGTCATGCTCGCGATGTAATCCACCACCGCTTGATCCTTGTCGTCCTGCCAGGCATAGGTGCGATCGTAGTAGAAAAGCTGCTGCTCAACGCGCAAAATGTGGTGTTTAAAGATATACGAAGACTCGTCGCCTTCGTTTATATCCTGCAGGCAACGGTCGTAGAGCTTTTCGAAGGCCTCGCGCAGCTCCGCTTCGGAGTCGCCTTCAATGCCGCCCTTGCTATAGATCTTCTCGTAGTTCTCGCGCTTGGCTCGGCGGATCTCCTCAAACAGGTCCTCGCTCATCTCGATGCGTGGCTTACCATAGCTGTGCTCGACGATATCGATGGAGGCATGCGTAAGGATCCAGCTGTTGTATGCCCCGCCCAGGTCATCGTCAAAGGCGTCGGGTGATAGCAGACCCGCCGCAATGGCGTCTTGGCGATCGCGCCCCACGTAGGCAAGGATATCCGAGATGCGAACCACGCAGCCCTCGAGCGTCATGGGGCGCAGGTGCTCAATTGCGCTGTAACCTGTGGCAATGCAATCCTCAACCGTAAGGTCGAACTGGTCAAAGGAGCTCATGTCCGAAAGCTCAAACACACGCTGTTCGTACTCACCATTGTGGCATAGCACGCCGTCGAGCGTCTGGAGCGACACGTTGCGGCCGTACAGCGCGTCGAGCACGCGGACCGACTGCACGTTATGGAAAAAGAAACGGCCGGTACGCTCGTGATAGATATCGTTGAGAAAGCGCTCACCGGCATGACCGAAAGGCGTGTGGCCCAAGTCGTGGCCCAGGCCAATCGCCTCGATCAGATCGCAGTTGAGCCCCAGAGCACGTCCAATATCGCGAGCGATGCGCGAGACAAGCTGCACGTGCAGGCCGCGACGCGACAGGTCATCGTTGCTGCGAAAACTGAAGACCTGAGTTTTGCCTGCATAACGGGTGTATGCGGGCAGATGCAGAATCTTTTCGGTATCGCGCATAAAGGCCGGACGCATAAGTGTGCCTTTGTCTGCGGCCCGATCGACACGTCGGATGACCTGGTCGTCACCGCATCGATAGGGATTAACGACACCCGAGGCGCGGTCGACGGCGATACGCTCGACCAGCTCGGGCGACAACGCCGCGGGAATGCGATCCATACGCGCCTTGATGGCGGCTGTCTGTTGATTGGTTGCCATGGCATGCTCCTTAAAAAG
>CATZEP010000077.1 GCA_958418185.1 uncultured Collinsella sp. | reverse complement strand
GCCGTGGCGTGAGCACTATCGCCAAAAGAGAAATATCTCTGTGTAGATTACGCACAGGGAGCTGCTTCTGTGCTATAGTTCAGGCTTGTTTGTTAACGCGACATGTTCGTTTGTCGCCCAAGGAGGGTCAGTTATGTCCAAAGTTTGCGAAGTTTGCGGTAAGCACCCCGTTGCCGGTCGCTCCATCAGCCACTCTCACCGCGTCACCAACCGTAAGTTCCGCCCCAACATCCAGCGCGTCTACGTCGTCGTCGATGGTCACCGTCGCAAGATGAACGTTTGCTCCACCTGCCTCAAGTCCGGCAAGGTTGCGCGCTCCTAAATAAGGTCTTACCAACAAGTACCTCGGACTCTCCGGGCCAAAGACCTCGCGTTCACATAGAACTTACCAAAGGCGCCCTCCCCTACGGAGGGCGCCTTTTTGTACTCATTGGGGACAGACTTACATGAGTGAAAGCACTCATGTAAGTCTGTCCCCAATGAGCGGGGCGATGCGCTGGGCAGATAGATTTAGTTGAAACGGTTCATTTGATTGAAGCGTTTTAGTTTGTCTTTTACGGGAATCTGCCCGTTCACCGAATTATTTCTTGCTATCATGCATCTTGTAGGGTAAATCTCCGATCGCAAGGAGACACAAATGGTGAAAAAGTCACCGGAAAACACTACTCCCGCCATCGTGGACAACGTGGAGGCGCTTGAGGCCAAACTCAAATCTATGCGTGAGGCCCAGGCTAAATTCGCTGAGTACACTCAGGAGCAGGTAGACAAGATCTTCTACGAGGCTGCTATGGCCGCCAACAAGGCTCGTATTCCTTTGGCCAAGCTCGCCATCGAGGAGACCGGCCGTGGCGTTCTCGAGGACAAGGTCATCAAGAACCACTACGCCGCTGAGTACATCTACAACGCTTACAAGAACACCAAGACCTGCGGTGTCATCGAGCGCGACGACGCTTACGGCATCACCAAGGTCGCCGAGCCGATCGGTATCGTTGGCGCTGTCATCCCGACCACCAACCCGACCTCCACGGCCATCTTCAAGACGCTCATCTGCCTGAAGACCCGTAACGCCATCATCATCTCCCCGCACCCGGCAGCCGCCAAGTGCACCATCGCCGCCGCCAAGCTCGTTCTCGACGCAGCTGTCAAGGCCGGTGCTCCTGAGGGCATCATCGGCTGGGTCGACAAGCCGTCCATCGAGCTGACCAACATGGTCATGCGCGACGTCGACATCATTCTCGCAACCGGTGGCCCGGGCATGGTCAAGGCTGCTTACTCCTCCGGTAAGCCCGCACTCGGCGTCGGCGCCGGCAACACCCCGGTCATCATCGACGATACCGCGGACATCAAGCTCGCCGTCAACTCCATCATCCACTCCAAGACCTTCGACAACGGCATGATCTGCGCTTCCGAGCAGTCCGTGACCGTCATCGACACCATCTATGACCAGGTCAAGGCCGAGTTCCAGAAGCGCGGCTGCTACTTCGTCAAGCAGGGTGCCGAGATGGAGGCCCTGCGTGCCGCCATGTTCAAGAACGGCGCTCTCGATCACCGCATCCCCGGCATGGCTGCCGCCAAGATCGCCGAGCTCGCCGGCATCGAGGTTCCCGCCAAGACCAAGATCCTAATCGCCGAGGTCACCTCCACCGATCCCGAGAAGGAAGAGTTCTCCCACGAGAAGCTCTCCCCGGTCCTCGCTATGTATCACGCCAAGGACTTCCAGGAGGCCGTTGACAAGGCAGAGCACCTCGTCCTCGCAGGTGGCCCGGGCCACACCGCCTCTCTCTACGTGCACCCGGCACAGAGCGAGAAGATCGCTAAGTTCCAGCACGTCATGAAGGCCTGCCGCATCGTCATCAACACCCCGTCCTCGCACGGCGGCATCGGTGACCTCTACAACTTCGGCATGAAGCCGTCTCTAACCCTGGGCTGCGGCTCCTGGGGTGGCAACTCCGTCTCCGAGAACGTTGGGGTGAAGCACTTGATCAACGTCAAGACCGTGGCAGAGCGCCGCGAGAACATGCTGTGGTTCCGCGCACCCGAGAAGGTCTACTTCAAGAAGGGCTGCACGCCCGTCGCACTCGACGAGCTCGGCACCGTAATGGGCAAGAAGCGCGCCTTCATCGTTACCGACCAGTTCCTCTTCAAGAATGGCAACACGCGTGCCATCGAGGCCAAGCTCGATGAGATGGGCATCGCTCACGACTGCTTCTACGACGTTGAGCCCGATCCCTCCCTGCAGTGCGCACGTCGCGGCGCCAAGCAGATGACGCTCTTCGAGCCGGATGTCATCATCGCCGTTGGCGGCGGTTCCGCAATGGACGCCGGCAAGATTATGTGGATGATGTACGAGCACCCCGAGTGCAAGTTTGAGGACATGGCCATGGACTTCATGGACATCCGCAAGCGTATCTTCACCTTCCCCGAGATGGGCAAGAAGGCTTACTTCGTCGCCGTCCCGACCTCTTCGGGCACTGGCTCCGAGTGCACGCCGTTCGCCATCATCACCGACAAGGAGACCGGCATCAAGTGGCCGCTCGCCGACTACGCGCTGCTCCCCAACATGGCAATCGTCGACGCTGACAACTGCATGACCGCCCCGAAGGGCCTCACCGCAGCTTCCGGTATTGACGTCATGACCCACGCCATCGAGTCCTACGTCTCCATCATGGCTTCCGATTACACCAAGGGCCTCTCCGAGCGCGCCGCAAAGCTCGTCTTCGAGAACCTCCCGAGCTCCTTCACCAACGGTGCCAAGGATCCGCACGCTCGCGAGGAGATGCACAACGCATCCTGCATGGCCGGTATGGCATTCGGTAACGCCTTCCTGGGCCTCAACCACTCCATGGCCCACAAGCTCGGCGCTTTCCACCATCTGCCCCACGGCCTCGCAAACGCAGTCATCCTGACCCGCGTCATGCGTTACAACGCCGCCGAGGCTCCTGTCAAGATGGGAACCTTCTCTCAGTATCCTTACCCCAACGCGCTGCACAACTACGCCGAGATGGCTCGTTACTGCGGCATCGACGGCAAGGACGACCGTGAGGTCTTCGAGAACTTCATCACCAAGCTCACCGAGCTCTGCGACTTCATCGGTGTCAAGCACACCATCGCTGAGTACGGCGTTGACGAGAAGTACTTCCTCGACACCCTCGACGAGATGACCGAGCAGGCATTCAACGACCAGTGCACCGGCGCTAACCCCCGTTACCCGCTGATGAGCGAGATCAAGGAGCTCTACCTTGACGCCTACTACGGCCGCGAGCCTCAGGACTACGCCGTCTGCTAGTTTTAGCACGGTTTTTAACGGCGGGGGTGCACGGGTGTTTCACACACCCCCGCCGTCGCTTCTATCGCATCGTTGAAAGGATGCAACCATGCTGCTACCCGATTCCAAGACCGAGCTCGTCCGCCGTGGCAACAAGGTCGTTTACGACCTGGGCGACAAGATCGTCAAGGTCTTTAACGAGACCAAGCCTGTCTCCGACGTGTTCAACGAGGCTTTGAATCTTGCCCGCATCAATGAGTGCGGCATCCGCAGCCCCAAGGCGCTCGAGGTTTCCCAGCTCGAGAACGCCAACGGCTGGGCGCTCGTGACCGAGAAGGTTCCGGGCACCACCCTTGCCGAGAAGATGACTGCCGAGCCCCAGCGCTTTGGTGAGTACCTCGAGATGTTCGTCGACCTCCAGATCGAGATCCACGGCTACACCTCCCCGCTGCTCAACCGTCAGCGCGATAAGTTCGCCCGCATGATCGACAGCCTCGATCAGCTCAATGCCACCACGCGCTACAACCTTCAGGAGCGTCTGGACGGCATGACCAAGGAGTTCAAGGTCTGCCACGGCGACTTCAACCCCTCCAACGTCATCGTCGGCGACGACGGCCAGCTCTATGTGTGCGACTGGGCACACGCCACCCAGGGCTCCCCTGCTGCCGACGTTGCCACCACCTACCTGCTCTTTGCCCTCAACAGCAAGGACCAGGCCGAGGCCTACCTGGAGCTCTACTGCGACCGCGCCGACATGCCCATGCAGGTCGTGCGTCAGTGGACGAGCATCGTCGCCGCTTCCGAGCTCGCTCGCAAGCGCAACGTGAACGATGAGTTCCTGAAGAACTGGATCGACGTCGTCGATTATCAGTAATATCTGAGCGATTCATTTCGCATCGGAGGCACAAAGGGAAACCCCGCAGCTCGAATGGGCTGTGGGGTTTTCCTTTTAGCGATTGAGCACGACGGCAAGATAAAAGGGCGGCCTCGCATCTCCCCAATCTGGAGAAATGCGAGGCCGTCCCGCATATCGAACTACAAGCGAAATCGTAGATTAACGACGGGCAGCTTTCACAAGCTCGGCAACCTTGGCGACGACCTCGTCGATCGCCACATCCTCGCGCTCGCCCGTGGCACGGTCCTTGAGCTCGACGGTGCCGTTCTTAAGACCACGCTTGCCGAGCACTCCCAGATACGGGAAACCCATCAGGTCGTTGTCGGCAAACTTAAAGCCAGGACGCTCATCGCGATCGTCGACGACGACCTCGATACCCTCGGCGCACAGACCATCAACAATCTGCTCGCAGACGCTAGCGCACTCCTCCTTCTTGGGATCGAGCGGAATCACCGCGACCTCGTACGGAGCAACGGAGACCGGCCAGACAATACCGTGCTCGTCGTTGTGCTGCTCCACGACGGCAGCGAGCGAGCGAGACACGCCCACGCCGTAGCAACCCATGATGAGCGGCTTCTCCTTGCCGTCCTCGTCCATAAAGGTGGCACCCATGGCCTCGGAATACTTGGTGCCCAGCTGGAAGACCTGGGAGACCTCGATACCGCGGGCAGTGGAAAGCGGCTTGCCGCAGTGCGGGCAGGGATCGCCGGCAACGACGGTGACCAGGTCGGCCCACTCGTCGACGTTAAAGTCGCGCTCGGGGCAGGCGCCGGTAAAGTGATAGTCAACCTCGTTGGCACCGCAGGCCCACTGCTTGGACTCACGCAGGCTCTCGTCGCAGACCAGACGAATGCCCTCGGGTAGGTTGACCGGTCCGATAAAGCCCTTGTGCAGACCGTAGGTCAGGAGCTCCTCGTCGGTCATCATGCGATAGCCCTTGCCAAAGACGTGCTCGGCCTTGCAGTCGTTGAGCTCATGATCGCCCGGAACGATGGCCACAACCGGCTTACCCTCGGAGTCGCTGAGAGCCAGGGACTTGCGCGTACCGTTCTCGGGGAAGCCGAAGAACTTGGCAACAGCCTCGATGGTGCCCATGCCCGGAGTCTCGACCTTGGTGAGTGTGCCGTCGCCGGGGCCCTCGGTCACAACGACCTTGGTGCTTGCCGCCTCGTCATCGGCAGCAAAGCCGCAATCGTCGCAGTAGACCAGCGAAGCCTCACCGGCGTCGGCCAGCGCCATGTACTCGACGGAGGTATCGCCGCCGATCTCACCGGAGTCGGCAACAACGGGCAGGGCCTTGATATAGCAGCGCTCGCAGATGTTGGCGTAGGCCTGCTTCATCTTGTCGTACTCCTCCTGCAGACTCTCCTGCGTGGCAGAGAAGCTGTAGGCGTCCTTCATGATGAACTCGCGGCCGCGCATCAGGCCAAAGCGGGGACGGAACTCGTCGCGGAATTTATCCTGGATGTGATAGAGATTCACCGGCAGCTGCTTGTAGGAACGCAGCTCGTTGCGCACCAGAGCAGTCACGGTCTCCTCGTGCGTGGGACCAAGCACGAACTCGCGTCCGTGGCGGTCATCAAAGCGCACGAGCTCCTTGCCATAGGCATCGATACGGCCGGACTCGCGCCACAGCTCGGCATCGACCATGATGGGCATCATGAGCTCCTGGGCGCCGGCAGCGTCCATCTCGTCGCGCACGATGTTCTCGATCTTGCGAATCGAGCGCCAAGCAAGCGGCAGATAGGAATAGAGACCGGCGGCCTCCTTGCGAATCATGCCGGCACGAAGCAGCAGGCGATGGCTCGCAAGCTCGGCGTCGGCCGGATCCTCTTTGAGCGTCGGAGCATAAAGCTTAGACATATACATTGCTCGAGTCATTTATTTCTCCTCAATAAGCTTGTCGACCTCGGCCATGAGCGCGTCGACAATTTGGTCCTCAGCTACTTTACCAATGATCTGGCCGTGCGAAAAGAGCAGGCCCTGACCTCGTCCGCAGGCAACACCCAAGTCGGCGTCAGAGGCCTCGCCGGGGCCATTGACTGCACAGCCCATCACGGCAATCGAAAGCGGCGCGGAGTAGTTCTTAAGCCGCTCGGTGACCTCCTCGGCGATAGGAATGAGGTTAACCTGGCAGCGAGCGCACGTGGGGCACGAGACGATCTCGGGACCACGGCGGCGAAGGCCGAGCGACTGCAGAATACCCCAGGCGACCGGCGGTTCCTCGACCGGATCGGCCGTGAGCGAGACGCGCATGGTGTCGCCAATGCCCTCGGAAAGCAAAATTCCCAGGCCCACAGAG
>CATZEP010000076.1 GCA_958418185.1 uncultured Collinsella sp. | reverse complement strand
AGTTCCGCACGAGCCGTGGGCCTTTTAATGTGGCCTCCGTGCGAGCCAGGACTGTAGAGCAGCAAACTTAACCCCTGCGCCGCCCGGACCGGGAATCCGCCCTCACGCACAGGAGGGGATTCCTTTATGCCAATAAGGGACAGGTTTATTTTGGTGGGTTTTCCTGCTTGAATTTGAAACATTTCGTCCGGCCAGAGCGTATCTATGGTGAGGACCTCATCAAGAATCAGTACCGTCACCGGGAGGTGATTATGGAAGAACAAACATTTAGACAGGCGGTCGAAGATCACCGAGATGTCGTGTTTCGAATCGCATTGACGTATCTGCGCGATCGCGCCGATGCCGATGATGTTGCCCAAGATGTCTTTCTTAAGCTGCTCAAAAGCGATACGCAATTTGAGAGTTGGGAGCATCTTCGCCGCTGGCTTATCCGGGTCACGATCAATGAATGCAAATCGCTCTTTCGAAAGCCATGGAGGCGTGTGGAGGATATTGAGAACCTGGCCGATTCGCTTTCGGCGACGCAGGATGAGACCAAGGCGGTCCTGTCAGACGTTATGCGACTTCCGGAGCGATTCCGTGTCCCCATCGTGCTCTATTACTATCTGGGCTTTTCGACCTCAGAGATTGCCGAGTTGTTGCATGTACCAGCCGCGACCGTTCGAACGCGTTTAGCTCGCGGTCGATCGAAGCTCAAATTCATCCTAGAGGAGGGCGACCGTGAAATCCGACCAAATCAAGCAGGCCTTCGAGTCCATCCAAGCCGATAGCGATCTTGCCGACCGTGTTATTGATGCTGCGGCTGGCGAGCCGCTTCGTCGAAAGGGTCACGCGAAGCCACTGTATGTTGCCGTAATCGGATGTCTTGTCGGAGTGTTGGCGACCGGAGGGGTCGCCTACGCCGTTATCAATTCCAGCTATTTTGCCTCAGCCTGGGGAAACCACGGCAACGGGGATTCCATTACCTGGACCAACGGCGGCTCATCGGGGACTAAATACACCTACACCAGAGAGTTCGGTGATGGCATCGCGCCCCAAAGCCTGGAGGGCGCAGTCCAGGAGGTTAATCTGTCCGTCGAGGGTAACGGCTATACGCTTGATATCCATGAGATGGCAATCGACCAAAACGGCTGCGGAGCCGTGACGTTTACGTTGTCCAATCCAAATGGAGTTAACTACTACAAGCCAGCAGCAGAGATTGGCGAACTTGTTCTTTATGGTGAAGAAGAACAGGGCATCGGCACGCCCAGCATGAACTTCGGCGAGGAATGGGCTGACACACGCTGCACCATTGATAAGGACACATCAAGCGATACTGTCATTAATGGCACGATGTACTTTGCTTCTATGGATCGCGAGCGAGGTTTTCAACATGCGGTCACCTGGAATATCCAGTGGACCGAGGGCGAAGGTGAGAGTGCGAGGCAGTTTGAAGCATCGACGCCCGAGTTTAGCGTTGGAGCGTACGTCGATACAAAGGAACTCCGCTCCGGTGACTCGCCTCTTGAGATTAGCCCGTTTTCCATCCAGACGCACATCGATGATTTGGGCGATGAAGCAGTCACGAAAAAGCTGACCGTCAGCTACAAGGATGGATCGGAGCAGATTATCGAAGATGACGACGCAGGGGTGTTCAACTTATATTTTTCTTATGCGCGCAATAGCGGAGAGAACATCTGGGTGCCAACGAAGTTAATCGATGTCGACCAAGTGGTCTCAGTAACGCTTGAGGGTACGAGGTGCACGTCAACAGGAGAGACCGAAACGGAAGAGCCCTTTACCATCGTTTATTCGTAAGGTCTGAGGCCGCTTCCCATTAGGGGAAGCGGCCTATTTTGTGATACATGGGTGGTTGAAGCAAGCGATATTCGTCTGAATTTTGGAAGTATGCGGCAAAATCTTGATGGGTCGACCACACCGCATATGCTCAAGCGCTCTACCTGCGGATTTGTTATCGCAAAACCCCTGTGTGCTCGGCAAGTTCATAATTTGCCGCATACTTCCGAAAACGCCGCCGATTTCCATGCGAGAGATGAGAGCAGATCACCGCTGGAGCGCAGCATTTCCCCAGATAAAACCGACCAAAATAAACCTGTCCTTTTTTGGCAGGGAACGTTGCCCCAACGAGCACGTCGGATTCCCGGCCCGGGCGGCGCGGGGGTTAAGTTTGTCGCGAGTTCCGCACGAGCCGGAGAGCACTTAATGTGCTCTCCGTGCGAGCCAGGACTGTAGAGCAGCAAACTTAACCCCCGCGCCGCCCGGGCCGGGAATCTGCCCCTGCGCACAGGAGGGGATTCCTTTTGTGTAGGCTTTGCGGAAATGTGCTCATTTTGGGATACGCCCGGCGGCGTGGTCTGTTGACGGCACAGCTAACGGCACGTATCCTATCGAACTGCGTGTTTCGTAGGGGGATGCTGACCCCTCGATTCAAGCCGTTGCACTTTACAGAAAGCTGGAATCATTCGAGAAGGAGTACGCTTTGCCTACTATTAACCAGCTGGTTCGCCAGGGCCGTCGTTCCGTGCCCAAGAAGTCCAAGAACGCTGCTCTGCAGCACAACTCCCAGAAGCGCGGCGTGTGCACCCGCGTCTTCACCACGAGCCCCAAGAAGCCGAACTCGGCTCTTCGTAAGGTTGCCCGTGTTCGCCTCGTCAACGGCATCGAAGTTACTGCTTACATCCCGGGTGAGGGCCACAACCTGCAGGAGCACTCCATCGTGCTCGTCCGCGGCGGTCGTGTCCGTGACCTCCCTGGTGTCCGTTATCACGTCATCCGTGGCGCCTACGACGCTGCTCCGGTCCAGAACCGTATGCAGGCCCGTTCCAAGTACGGTGCTAAGCGCCCCAAGGCTAAATAAGCCAGATAACGTTTTGATACTTTCGCCGTGTGCCGCCTAAGCGCCGCACGGTAGACACTTAAGGAGATTTCACATGCCGCGTCGTGCAGCAGCTAATCGTCGTGAGGTTCAGCCTGACGCCGTTTACAACAACCGCCTGGTGACTCAGCTCATCAACAAGGTCCTTCTTGACGGCAAGAAGGCCACCGCTGAGCGCATCGTTTACACCGCTTTCGAGATCGTTGCCGAGAAGTCCGAGGGTGGCGACGCTCTCGCTACCTTCAAGAAGGCTATGGACAACGTCAAGCCCACGCTCGAGGTTAAGCCCAAGCGTGTCGGTGGCGCTACCTATCAGGTCCCGATGGAGGTCAACTCCCGTCGTTCCACCGCTCTGGGCATCCGCTGGATTGTCAACTTCTCCCGCGCTCGCAAGGAGAAGACCATGGCCGAGCGTCTCGCCAACGAGATCCTCGACGCTTCCAACGGCCTGGGCGCTTCCGTCAAGAAGCGTGAGGACGTCTTCAAGATGGCCGAGGCCAACCGCGCGTTCTCTCACTATCGTTGGTAAGTTAAGGTAAGGAACTAACATGGCTAAGCCTAAGTACAAGCTTTCCGATACCCGTAACATCGGCATCATGGCTCACATCGATGCCGGTAAGACCACCACGACCGAGCGTATTCTTTACTACACCGGTAAGACCCACAAGATCGGTGAGGTCCATGAGGGCGCTGCCACCATGGACTGGATGGTTCAGGAGCAGGAGCGCGGCGTAACCATTACCTCCGCTGCTACCACGTGCTTCTGGAAGAAGGACGGTACCGACTACCGCATCCAGATCATCGACACCCCGGGCCACGTTGACTTCACCGCCGAGGTCGAGCGCTGCCTGCGCGTCCTCGATGGCGCTGTCGCCGTCTTCGACGCCGTTGCCGGCGTTCAGCCCCAGTCTGAGACCGTTTGGCGTCAGGCTTCTACCTTCAACGTCCCCCGCATCGCCTTCATCAACAAGTATGACCGCGTGGGCGCTGACTTCTTCAACGCTATCGAGACCATGAAGGATCGTCTCGACGCCAACGCCGTGGCCGCTCAGGTCCCGATGGGCGCCGAGGACAACTTCTGGGGCGTCATCGACCTGGTCACCATGACTGCTTGGGACTTCAAGGCCGACGACAAGGGCATGACCTACCCCGAGCCGATGGACGAGATCCCGGCTGAGTTCGCTGACATCGCTGCCACCAAGCGCGAGGAGCTCCTCGACGCTGCTGCCAGCTTTGACGACGAGCTCATGGAGAAGATCCTCATGGAGGAGGACTTCACTGTCGAGGAGCTCAAGGCTGCTCTGCGCAAGGGCGTTCTGGCCAACGAGCTCAACCTCGTCTTCGTGGGCTCCGCCTACAAGAACAAGGGTGTCCAGGAGCTGCTTGACGCTGTCGTCGACTACCTGCCCAGCCCGCTTGACGTCGAGGCCGTCACCGGTACCGATCCGGACACCGGCGAGGAGATCCAGCGTCATCCTTCCTTCGACGAGCCCTTCTCCGGCCTGGTCTTCAAGATCATGACCGACCCGTTCGTCGGTAAGCTCACCTACGTCCGCGTTTACTCCGGCCGCGCCGAGTCCGGCTCCTACGTGGTTAACGCTTCCAACGGTCAGCGCGAGCGCCTCGGCCGCATCCTCGAGATGAACGCCGCCGAGCGTATCGACCGTGACGACGCTGCCGCCGGCGACATCGTCGCTTGCGTCGGCTTCAAGAACTCCACCACCGGTGACACCCTGTGCGCCGAGGGCAAGGAGATCGTCCTCGAGAAGATCGAGTTCGCTAAGCCCGTTATCGACGTTGCCATCGAGCCCAAGACCAAGGCCGAGCAGGACAAGATGTCCCTGGCTCTGACCAAGCTCGCCGAGGAGGACCCGACCTTCCAGGTGTCCACCAACCACGAGACCGGTCAGACCATCATCGCCGGCATGGGCGAGCTGCACCTCGAGATCATCGTCGACCGTCTGCTCCGTGAGTTCAAGGTTGACGCTAACGTTGGTAAGCCCCAGGTTGCCTACCGCGAGACCGCTGGTCACGACGTCGAGAAGGCTGAGGGCAAGTTCGTCCGTCAGTCCGGCGGTCGCGGTCAGTACGGCCACGCCGTCATCAAGCTCGAGAAGATGGAGGAGGGCTTCGGCTACGAGTTCGTCAACGCTATCGTCGGCGGCGTCGTGCCCAAGGAGTACATCCCGTCCATCGACAAGGGCATTCAGGAGGCCCTGAACACCGGTGTTATCGCCGGCTTCCCGGTCCTCGACGTTAAGGTCACCCTGTTCGACGGTTCTTACCACGAGGTCGACTCCTCCGAGGCCGCCTTCAAGATCGCCGGCTCCATGGCTATCAAGGACGCCCTCAAGAAGTCCGATCCGCAGCTGCTCGAGCCGATCATGGCTGTCGAGGTCGAGACCCCCGAGCAGTACATGGGCGACGTTATGGGCAACCTCTCCGGTCGCCGCGGCAAGATCGAGGGCATGGAGGATCGCAAGAACAGCAAGCTCATCCGTGCCAAGGTGCCGCTGGGCGAGATGTTCGGTTACGCTACCGACCTTCGCTCCCAGACCCAGGGCCGTGCATCCTACACGATGCAGTTCGACTCTTATGAGCCCGCGCCCAAGTCCATCGTGGACGAGGTCATGAGCAAGAACGCCTAAGTTCGAGCTCCCTGTTACGTAATCCGCGAGAACATCTCTCGCACTCTTTGGAGGTTTAAGTTGGCTACCCAGAAGATCCGCATTCGCCTCAAGGGCTATGATCACGAGGTCGTCGATCAGTCCGCGAAGCTCATCGTCGAGACCGCTCAGAAGACCGGTGCTCGCGTTTCCGGTCCTGTCCCCCTGCCCACCGAGCGCAACCTGTACACGGTTATCCGCTCGCCGCACGTGAACAAGGACTCCCGTGAGCAGTTTGAGATGCGCACTCACAAGCGCCTCATCGACATCCTCGACCCCACCTCGGGCACCGTTGATTCGCTCATGCGTCTCGACCTCCCCGCTGGCGTCGACATCGACATCAAGCTCTAGGCGATATCGCTCATAGCTTACAGGGCCCCGCTGCCATGTTGGTAGCGGGGCTCTTTTGTTTTGCATTGTGGTTTGGACTGCCGGGCAATGCTGCCGAGTAGGTGGCTGCGGTGTCCTATTCGCTCAAGGGGCGCAGCGATGCCTCCTCAAAATGGAAGGATCGCAAGTCGTCTTCTGTCTCGATGCACGCGCGACCAAAGTCATCGACGGTTTTAAAGATACCGCGTGCCAGCTCGTTTCCTGCGGGGGAGCGGGCGATAACGTGCTCCCCAATCCAATTGAGGTGAGCGACATATTCGCCGTGGACGGGCGCGAGCGGTCCGGCGTCTTCTTCCATGGCGTTGAGGCGTTCTGCCCACGCATCTACAGCGTTCACGACTGCGTGATAGACCTGTTTGAGTAGCACATCGACGGCGGGAACGTTCTCGTTGAGATACGAGAGACCGATTGCGGGCAGGCCGCCATCGGGAACCTCCGCGGGCACATAGTTCACGTTGACGCCGATGCCACAGACCGCAAAGGGGCTGCCTTCGTTATCGCGTGCGGCCTCGACCAGAATGCCGCCGAGTTTGCGTCCACTCGCGACCAGGTCGTTGGGCCATTTGAGGCCAATCTCGTTTGCAAGACCCTGCTTT
>CATZEP010000075.1 GCA_958418185.1 uncultured Collinsella sp. | reverse complement strand
GGCCACATGCACGTCAACAGGCACGACGCTCGTCATCTCGACGATCTGCCCGGCCTCCCGAGCAGCTGACACCGCCGCCTGCGTCGCCGCGGTATAGGCACGTACCAAGCCACCAGGCCCTAACAGCGTGCCACCATAATAGCGCGTCACCACGCAGCAAACATTTTTGAGCTCCGCACCGCGCAACACCTCGAGCGTCGGCATACCGCTCGTGCGGCTCGGCTCACCGTCATCGCTCTGGCGCTCGCGTCCATCGACCAAAATCCACGCGGGAACATTGTGTCGAGCGTCGTAATGACGCTTGCGAACCATCTCGATAAAGGCATTCGCCTCATCCTCGGACTCAATATGGACCAGTTGGGCAATAAAACGGCTCTTGCGGTCCACAAACTCGCCCGAAGCCTCAATATTCGATTGCAGAGTAAAATAGCTGTCCAACAAAGCCCCTCAACAAAATAAAGCGCAGCAACAAACAGCCTCAATAATACGGCAAAGGCCGTACCGTTGACCTCGCCAACAAGAACGGAAACGCCAATGATACCGTCACCAACAGCGAGAACCCGTCAGCGCGAGCAAGGTGCCTTGAAAGACAAGGGCATTGACCTTATGGTCATGCCCGAAGGCTTGAAAGGCAGATTGCCGCGCTGACGGGTTCGCAGCGTCAACATAGTTGCCAAGTGGGCCTATAAGCCGGGTTCTGTCGTGAACGGTCATTTATCTTGTCTGCACGTTACCGTGCAGCTCCACGCACGCTACCCGAACGCGGACCGGGCCGGCCCATAGCGTTCCTATTCGCGCTTGCTCCGGATGGGGCTTGCCAAGCCGCCGTGTTGCCACGACGCTGGTGGTCTCTTACACCACCGTTTCAGCTTTTCCCTTTACGCCTTGCGGCGCAGGTGGGAGTCTTCTTTTCTGCGGCGCTTTCCGTCGGATCACTCCGCCCGGCCGTTAGCCGGCATCCCGCCCTCTGGAGCCCGGACTTTCCTCACGCGTACTGCAAGCAGCACATCGCGCGACCGTCTAGCCCACTCAGCAGTGCAAGAGTGTAGCACACCGTTGCCGCAAGCAATGGCACAACACAAGCGTTCGACACGATAAACCAAGAACCACGCTATACAGTACAATAGGGTCGTCGATGGGCAACGTCGTCAGTCGAGACGCGACCGCGCTCCGCACCCCTCCGTCTACTCGGTGCGTTCCCGCCTCTTCCCCGAGGCGGGATGTCGGCTTTTTTCATGCACCGACAACCCAATAGTCTGTGGACAGTACAGGCAGCATTGCGCCCTGGTAGCATCGCGCGCATCAGCAGCAAATGCAAAAAGGGACCCGTCCATTGCGGACGGATCCCTTAAAACAAGTGATCGTCAAACCGATTTACTCGGCGTCGGTCTCCTCGTCCTTCTTCTCGGAAGGCAGCGGGGTAACCTCGATCTCGACGCCCAGAGTCTCAGCAGCAGACTTCATGGACAGGGAGATACGACGACGGTCGAGGTCGATCTCCATGACCTTGACCTGAACCTTGTCGCCCACGTGGGTGACCTGAGAAGGCTGATCGACGTGCTTGTTGGCCATCTCGGAGATGTGCACCAGGCCCTCGATGCCCTCGCCCAGATCGACGAAAGCGCCGAACGGGACAAGCTTGGTCACAGTACCCTCGACGATAGCGCCGACGGGGTACTTCTTGACCAGCGCGCGCCACGGATCCTCGGTGGTCTGCTTGAGACCCAGGGAAATGCGCTCGCGGTTGAGGTCGACGTCGAGAACCTCGACCTCGACCTCCTGGCCGACCTTGACAACCTCGGAAGGATGGTTGACGTGGTTCCAGGAGAGCTCGGAGATGTGGATGAGGCCGTCGATACCGCCGAGGTCGACGAAGGCGCCGAAGTCGACGATGGAGGAAACGGTGCCCTGGAGGCGCATGCCAGACTTGAGCTTGGACAGGATCTCGGAGCGCTCGGCCTTACGGGACTCCTCGAGCACGACGCGACGGGAGAGGACGACGTTGTTGCGGTTGCGGTCCATCTCGATGACGCGAGCCTCGATGCGGGTGCCCATGTAGGAGGTGAGGTCCTTGACGCGACGGAGGTCGACGAGGGAAGCAGGCAGGAAGCCACGCAGGCCGATGTCGAGGATCAGGCCGCCCTTGACAACCTCGATAACCTCGCCCTCGACGTTCTCGCCGGAGTTGAACTTCTCCTCGATGCGGTTCCAAGCACGCTCGTACTCGGCACGCTTCTTGGACAGGACCAGACGACCGTCCTTGTCCTCCTTCTGGAGAACCAGAGCCTCGATGGGATCACCGAGTGCAACGATGTCTGCAGGGTTAGCGTCCTTGCGGATGGACAGCTCGCGGACCGGGATAACGCCCTCGGACTTGAATCCGATGTCAACGAGCACCTCGTCATGCTCGATCTTAACGACAGTGCCGTTAACGAGATCGCCCTCATCAAAGTCGGTAATCGTACCGTCGATGAGGTTGTTCATCTCCTCCTCGTTGACATCGTCAAGAGAGAAAATGGACGAGTTCTGAATCGCACTCAAAGGTGGACCCCTTTCGAACTACGGGGCCCCGATTGCTAGGACCTACAGAAGGGTGCGACAAGCACACAACGTTTAGGAACACTCGGGAGCCGACAGATACTAATGTGACGCTTATGCAATCACGTTCGTATAGGTTACGGGGAAATCATTTCGATTTCAAGCGTGAACTGCGATTTTTTACTCGTATGGAGATTTTTCGCAATCTTGTGGACGACCGTCTCCATAAGTTGACGATAGGCAGTTAGGCATACGGCTTTGGGGTAAAGTATCCGGAGCAACGATTCTGGAACGATTTATCGAGAAAGGTGCCCGCGTGCTCAAAGCAGTCGTTTTCGATATGGACGAGACGCTTCTTAGCATCAACCTCAACGCGTTCATCCTTCGCTATTTTAAGGATGTCTCGTCGATGCTCGCGGATATCGGACGCCGCAGCCGCGGTGGCACGATGGCACGCCTCGGCACCATCCTGGTCGACCTCAACGCCAACCGCCGAAGCGGCACGGACAACCGCACCAATCTTGAATTTTACCGCACCGAGGTCGAGCGCAGGTGCGGCATTTGCCTCTCCGATCCCGTCATCTACGAGGCGTTTACCTACTACGACCGCGAAGTGCTTCCGCACAAGAATGACGATGTCATCAACGCCCACGCCATGCCGGGCGCGCACGCCGCGCTTCAGGCCGTACAGAACGCAGGACTGCGCTGCGCGCTCTTTACCAACCCCAGCTTTCCCCAGGGGGCCATCGAGTGCCGCATGGGTTGGGGCGACCTGGCCGACGCCCCCTTTGAGCTCGTCACGCACATGGGAAACACCACCCGCTGCAAGCCCGATGCCACCTACTATCTCGAGCAGCTTCAGGTGATGGGACTCAAGCCACACGAGG
The DNA here is from genome assembly GCA_958418185.1 of uncultured Collinsella sp. Taxonomy (GTDB): domain Bacteria; phylum Actinomycetota; class Coriobacteriia; order Coriobacteriales; family Coriobacteriaceae; genus Collinsella. The sequence continues at coordinate 3,155 of CATZEP010000075.1, read as the reverse complement.
TCCTTATGGTGGGCAACGATCCCAAGCGCGACTTCCCCAGCCCCGCCTGCGGCATTCAAACTGCCTATGTTGGCCAGGGAAAACCCGGCCGAGCCACCTGGCACGGAACCATGGAAGACTTCGCCCGCGATTTCAACGCCGTAGTAGAAGCCTTCTACGAACACCAAGTAGCCGACGAACTGTCATAGGACCCCTCCCACCAAACAAAATAGCGCCGCAGGTTGAGAAAAATGTGACAAATAGACCGTCCCTTTGTCACATTACAAAGACAACGCCGATGTTATGGCAACGACAGCGAAAGCCCGCCAGAGCGAGCAAGGTGCCTTGAAACAAGGCGGCATTGACCTTCTGGTCATGCCGCCGAAGTTGAAAGGCAGATTGCCGCTCTGGCGGGCTTGCAGCGTCGGCCGGTCCGCCGTTCGGTAGAACGGCGGAACCAATAACTAACAGACTCGAGTCTTGCCGATCATGATGTTGAGGATCTCGACATCGGTATCTTTCATACCTACACGGCCCACGTAGCCCATGCTGGCGATTGTCTGCTCGACGGTATCCTGGATCAGGCCCTCACCGGCGCGGAAGCCGCGACCCTGCATGGCCATATCGTGACCCAGAATCGCCGCATCAACGGCAGCGGAAATCTTGGCGGCACAGCTTGCCTTGGCGCCATCGCACACGATGCCGCCCACGTTACCGAGTGTGTTCGAAACCGTCGCGCCAATCTGCTCGCGCGTGCCACCGCACAGCCAGGTAATCGCAGCGCCGGCGCCACACGCGGCGCAAATAGCACCGCAAAACGCCGAGAGCGCACCAATATAGCTCTTGATATGCACTGCGATAAGATCGGACAGCATCACGGCGCGCACCAGGCGATCGTGGTCGCAGCGCAGGTACTCGGCATACTCCATAACGGGCAGTGCGCAGGTAATGCCCTGGTTGCCCGAGCCGCACACAATGGCGACCGGCAGCGCACAGCCGTTCATGCGGGCGTCGGACCCGGCGGCCGCACGGGCGCGGGCACGGCAGGCGACGTCATCGGCACGAGCACCCAGCAGCGTGCGGCCAACCTCGGCACCCCAAGCGTGCGCCAGGCCCTCGGCGCTGATCGCGCCGTTCAGCTCAATCTGACGCTCAACGGCAGCGCGAGCACCATAGATGTCGCCGTCCTCGATAAAGTCGATGATGGACTCAATCGACATGGGCGTGTCAGCGCTATCTGCCGCACGCTCGGTCACAACGCGCTCGGCGCAGGCGGCACACTCCCCCGCCGACTTGCCGCATACCGGAATACCGTCGAGCGTATGGCACGTGACATTGGTGTGGTGGTCGGTAATCTCGACGACTGCGGTATGGCCCCCGGCTGTGGCAGTCACCTTGATGTAGAGGTTGGGCACACCCTCGACAAGCGACACATCGCAGTAACCGGCATCGGCGAGGAGCTCGGCCACGCGAGCACGGTCCTCGTCGTTAACACTCTCGAGCACCTCGAGCGCGCTCTTGGCGTCGCCGCCCACGGCGCCCAGCACGGCCGCCGCTTCAATACCGTGCATACCGCCCGAGTTGGGCACGGTCACGCTCTTAACGTTCTTGATGATGTTGCCCGAGCAGGCGACATCCATATGATCGGGTTCGCAACCGAGCGTCTGGCTCGCCAGCGCCGCTGCATAGGCAACGGCAATAGGCTCGGTGCAGCCGAGCGCACAGACGAGCTCGCGGTTCAAAACATCGCAAAACGCGGTATCACGAAGGGAATCGGCAGACATAGGTATCTCCTACTTGTATAACGGGCTGGACTCTCAAGAATAGTTAGCTCTTTTATTTGATAACAATGCATCAAAAACCGCAACCATGGTTCCGACGGACGGCGTTCAAGCGCAATCTGACGGCATTCATTCATGCGAAGCCGGTCTTATCGCATGCTAAAGCGTTTGACCAAAAAACGCCCGAGCGTTTACGCAAAAGTCGCGCTATCATGCAGTCGAACGCGGTAAAACCTTTAGCAATTCCGCCGCACGGACCAGAGAGGAACCACTCATGAAGATTGGTATCGGCAACGACCATGCCGCCGTCGAGCTCAAGAACATCATCTCCGAGCACCTGAAGGAGCGCGGCTGCGAGGTCGTGAACTTTGGCACCGACACCTCCGAGAGCTTTGACTACCCCATCGCCGGATACAAGGTGGGTAAGGCCGTTGCCAACGGCGACGTCGACCTGGGCATCCTCATCTGTGGCACCGGTGTCGGAATTAGCCTGGCTGCCAACAAGGTCGAGGGCGTACGCGCCGTCGTGTGCTCCGAACCCTTCAGCGCTAAGCTCTCGCGCATGCACAACAATACCAACGTGCTCGCCTTTGGCGCCCGCGTCGTGGGCTCCGAGCTCGCCAAGATGATCGTCGACGAGTGGCTCGACGCCGAGTTTGAGGGCGGCCGCCACGAGCGTCGCGTTAACCTCCTCAACGAGATCGACCACACGCGCGGCCTCAAGGTCGTCGACGAGGCCTAAAGACCTACAAAGCCATAAGCTAACGCCAGCCCCCGCCCGGAAGAAACATCCGGACGGGGGCTCTTTAGTAGATTTCTAAGCGGTTACCAAAAATCTACTGGAATAAAAAGGGCGCCGCGGATGGAATTCCGCGGCGCCAAAGCCACACGCTAACAGCTTTAAGGAGTCAAAGCTGGTTTAGCCAAAGAAGCGCTTGATCTCGATCTCGGCGTTCTCCAGGCAGTCGGAGCCGTGAATCACGTTGGCGTTGACATCGACAGCGAAGTCGCCGCGGATGGTGCCGGGGGCAGCATCAAGCGGGTTGGTAGCGCCCATAAGGGTGCGCATCTTGGAGACAGCGGAGAGACCGGAAACGACCATCTTGACGACCGGACCGCTCGTCATAAAGTCACAGAGACCGCCAAAGAAGGGCTTGTCAGCCAGATGGGCGTAGTGCTCCTCGACGGTATCGCGCTCGAGCGTGGTCATCTCCATGCGCTCGATGACAAGGCCGCTGCGCTCGATGCGAGCAACAATCTCGCCGATCTTGCGGTCGCGCACGGCGTCGGGCTTAATCATGATGAAGGTCTTCTCGATAGCCATAAAAGTAGCCTTTCAAGTAGGTTCGCGCGTGCCCAAGTCCCATTCCGGCACCCGCCTGGACTGCATCGTAA
>CATZEP010000074.1 GCA_958418185.1 uncultured Collinsella sp. | reverse complement strand
GGCGATGTGGTGGGCGAGTGCCGAAAACGATTCGGGATCGCAAATCACGTCGGTGGTGACGTGATAGACAGCCGCATCGGGAAATGCCTCCTCATCGAAGGGCAGAAGATATGGGTCATCGTCAACTTCGATGGCGATGCCGTACTGGGGCCAATAATATGCCATGGGAACCTCCCTGTTTTTGGGCCAAACCTTCCATTGGCTTTGGCTGTCGATGCCGACCGTATCAGCCGTAACTTGACCAATTTCTGACCAAATGCTTGACGGATTTACATCGCCGCAGGTGAGAGAGGGTAAAAAATATCTCAACTTTTTTCGGGCGCCAATTGTGCGCGTGGCAGCGATGGGAAGGAGCGCGTTAAATAGAGCGCCTGCCGAGAAAACGCTGCCGCTCGCCGAATTGCGCAAACGTAAAATTCGCCAATTATGGAGACGGTCTCAGTCACGTCGACGAAACGATGCGGTAACATCTCCCTGCAAACACTGTAGTTAACTAAAGGGGGAGTTCGCGTGTCTGCAGCCATCAAACCCTTCGGCGACGAGTTCGAAGAATATGGTCGCGATGAATCTCGCACATCGGGCGAGGCGTCGAGCATCTCGTTTCCGACAACGGAGGACGAAGTCCGCGCCATTCTGCGAAAGCTCCATGCCGAGCATGTTCCGATAACGGTCCAGGGTGCTCGGACCGGTCTGGCTGCCGGTGCCGTGCCCCACGGCGGCCACATCCTCAACACTTCTCGTATGAATCGCTACCTGGGTCTTCGACGCGACGAGCGAGGCCGTTTTCTGCTGCGCGTGGAGCCGGGCGTCGTGCTTTCGGAGTTACGCAAGCAGCTGGGCAAGAAGGCATTGCCGACCGCTGGCTGGGATCAGGCATCGCTTGAGGCCTATGAGGAGTTCCAGGCAGCTCCCGAGCAGTTCTTTCCCACCGATCCCACCGAGGCATCTGCCTGCCTGGGCGGCATGGCGGCATGCAATGCCTCCGGTGCCCGCAGTTACGCCTACGGCCCCATGCGCCCGCACGTTACGGGGCTTCACGTGGCACTGGCGGACGGCGACCTGCTTGAGCTTCATCGAGGTCAGGCGCACGCTGACGCACGCCACTTGTCGCTCGTGACAGCGGAAGGCCGCGCGCTCGAGCTGGATTCTCCTGGCTATACCATGCCCAAGACCAAAAACGCGTCGGGTTATTTCGTTGCGGACGATATGGACGCCATCGACCTCTTTATCGGTGCGTGCGGCACACTCGGCGTCATTACCGAGCTCGAGATCGCCCTGCAGGCGGCACCTTCGGTCGTATGGGGCGTGAGCTGCTTTTTCGACAGTGAGGACAAGGCGGTGTCCTTTACCGATTCCGTGCGCCCCGTGCTGTCCCATGCCGCCGCTATTGAGTATTTCGATGCCGGCGCCTTGGATATCCTTCGCCGCCAGCGCGAGCAGTCGACCGCGTTTGCCTCGCTGCCGGCGCTCGACGATGAGGCAAAGGTCTGTGTTTACGTGGAACTCGACTGCGACGACGAGGCTCAAGCGACTGAGGAGCTGTACCACCTGGGATGGGTTTTGGAGCTTGCGGGCGGCCGCGATGACGCGACCTGGGTTGCGCGTACCGAGGTCGATCGCGAATGCCAGCGGTTCTTCCGCCACGCCGTCCCCGAGAGTGTCAACATGCTCATCGATGAGCGTCGCCGCACCGACCCCACCATTACCAAACTGGGGTCGGATATGTCGGTACCCAACGCGCGCCTGGCCGATGTCGTTGCCTTCTATCGCCGCACGCTGGCCGAAAGCGGGCTTGAGTCTGCCGCCTGGGGACATATCGGCAACAACCATCTGCATGTGAATATCCTGCCGCGCGATGCGCAGGACTACCGTCGCGGTGGTGAGCTGTTTGCCCGGTGGGCTGCGGAGGTAACGGCTATGGGCGGCGCCGTCTCTGCCGAGCACGGCGTCGGCAAGATCAAAGCGGGCTTTTTGGAGACGATGTACGGCCACGAGGCCATGGTCGAATCGGCTCGACTCAAGCTGCAGCTCGATCCTGCCGGGCAGCTGGGTCGTGGCAACCTATTTTCGGAGAAGCTCTTGGATGAACTCGTCCAGAAAGGGGGCGCGTGAAGATGAGCGATTTCCATATGGTGGTGTGCGTCAAGGCGGTACCGGGAAGCACCGAGGTCAAGATGGACCCCAAAACCAATACCATCGTGCGTGATGGCAAACAGGCGGTCATTAATCCCTTCGATGCAAGTGCCCTCGAATGCGCGCTGGCGCTCAAGGACGACTTTATCGGCTTTGGCATGGATGTGCGCGTGACGGTGGTGTCGATGGGTATCCCTGCAACCGAATCGCTGCTGCGCGACTGCATTGCCCGCGGCGCCGATGATGCGCTGCTGCTGACCGATCGCGCCTTTGCGGGCGCGGACACGTTGGCGACCACCTATGCCCTCAAATGCGGTATCGAGGCGCTCGACGAGGACTTCGACCTGCTCATCTGCGGCAAGATGGCGGTAGATGGCGATACCGCCCAGATTGGCCCCGAGCTGGCCGGCGCCTTCGAGATTCCCTGCGTGACCGATGTGAGCTGCGTGCAGAGCGCAGGTTTTACGACGTGCGGTGCGCTTTCGCTCGTTCACGGTTGCGATGCCGGCGAGGAGACGGTCTATCTGGAGATGCCGTGCGCGATGACGACCGCCAAGGAGATCGGCCAGCTGCGCATGCCGAGCATCGCCGGCATTCGCGCGGCCGAAGATGCGGACGTGCGGGTGGTCTGTGCTGCCGATGTGCATGCCGACCCTTCGCGTTGCGGCCTTACCGGATCGCCGACGCAGGTCGTGCGCTCGTTTGTGCCCGACCGCGACCAAACGTGCGAGGCCATCGAGGGCACACCGGTCGAGCAGGCGGCAAAGCTTGCCAAGATTATCGAGGGGATGGCATAGATGAGCGGACTGATAATCGATAGCGAGGCATGTGTTGGCTGTGGTCGCTGCGTTCGCGCCTGTGCCTCGGGCGGCATTGTGGTGGAGGGCGAGCGCCCCAACCGCTGCGCCCATGTGACCGACGGCTGCATCTTGTGCGGCGGGTGCGTCGACGCCTGTCCCGTCAACGCCATTTCGATCGAGCGCGACGAGGCCGCCGGCGCGGTTGACCTCGATGCGTATCGAGACATTTGGGTATTCGTTCAGACCGACGAGCGCGATGACGTGGCCCCGGTGGCCTACGAGGTCATGGGCAAGGGCCGCGAGCTTGCCGATGCACGCGGCTGTCGCCTGGTGGCGCTGGTCGGCATGGGCCCCGAGGGCTCGCTCGGGGACCTGGAGCATCTGGTTTGCGCCGGTGCGGACGAAGTTCTGGTCTGTCGTGACGAGCGCCTGCGTCAGAACGACGCGGAGGTCTATGCTCGCCTCATCTGCGATTTGGTAGCCGAGCGCAAGCCCGAAGCCATTCTGTACGGTGCGACCGCTTTTGGCCGCGAGCTGGCGCCTGGCGTTGCCGTGCGCCTGCGGACGGGCCTTACGGCCGACTGCACCGTGCTTTCGATGGATACGGAGACGGGCCTGCTGCAACAGACGCGTCCGGCGTTTGGCGGCAACTTGATGGCCACCATTATCTGCCCCAACCACCGTCCCCAGATGGCAACGGTGCGCCCCGGCATCTTTAAGGCGCCCGACTTTGACTATAGCCGATCCGGAACGATTACCCAGGTATTACTTGCGGAAGACGCCAAGGCTCGTGTCGAGATTTCGATTCCCGCCGAGGAATGGGGCCAGCAGGCTTCGATTGCCGATGCCGAGTGTCTAGTTGTTGTGGGCCGCGGTATTGGCTCCAAGAAAAACCTACCCTTGATGCGAAAGCTCGCCGAAGCCCTGGGTGCCGAGCTCGGCTGCACGCGACCCGTCGTGGAGGCGGGCTGGCTGGAGTATCGCCACCAGATTGGCCAGACGGGCGTGTCGGTTTCACCCAAGCTCCTCGTGAGCATTGGTGTCTCGGGTGCCATCCAGCATCTTGCCGGCATCGGTGGGGCGGAGTGCATCATCGCCGTCAACGAGGACCCGGATGCTCCCATCTTTGGCGTCGCCCAGTACAAGGTCGTCGGCGATGCCGTCGAGGTCGTCGAGGAGCTGCTGGCCCAGCTTGAGCGCTAGGCGTGCGCCAACCAGTCGCGCGTCTCGTCCTTTAGGCGCTCCCAGGTCGCTTGCGTGGCGGGATCGGTAAAGGGGCGCGCAATGCCAAAGGGCGCATCGAGCAGGCGGTAGATATCGCCCTGCTCACGCGCCAGCGCGCGGCTCGCTGGATAGACGAGCTCAAACATAAAGCAGATGAGTCCCACCAGGTAGTCTGCGGGCTCGTTGCGTTCATCGCGTGCGACGCAGCGGCGCTCGTCAAAGGCAGCGAGAGCCGGTGTCGAGAACCGGCTGGCGAGAAATGTGTCCTTATCAACCTTGAGGATGGTGTCGACGGTGCTGTCGGCGATGGTGCGCATAATGTCGATTTTGTCGCCATCGCGCACGATATCGCAGAAGCGCCGTGTACGCTCGTCGAGTTGTGCCGGCAGGCGAAAGTCGCTGTGATAGGCGATGCTCGCGCGGATGAGCTCGTCGTGCTCGTCGGTCTCGATAAAATCTCGGATGCTCGTTACGGCGGGCGCATCGGCGGGGTTCTCGCCAAAGAGGGCCCCGACGCCCAACGCTGCGTGGCTCATACTCTCGGCGTCCTTAAAGGTGTCCCAGCGCCGCAACTGTTCAAAGCGTCCCATATCGTGTAACAGGCCGCAAAGCCAGGCCAGGTCTATATCCTCTGTCGACCAGCCCTGTTCGCGCGCCACGGCATCGCATGCCTCGGCAACGTGGTACGTATGCTCGATTTTGAGCGCGATGCGTGGGTTGGTGGCGTCGTAGGCATCGGTATAGCGTTTGAAGGCCGCGGTCGCCCGGCCCCGATCGATAGCTGTCATAATGACTTCCTAAAAAGCTGTGTCTTTCGATCCGGTGGCAATTGTAGGTGAACTCGGTTGCCACCGGACGATGATTCTGTCGCGTCGTTGAACGCGGCTCGGAAATCTTGTCGGGACGAGGAACGCTATGGTGCTCAAAATCGTTAAAACCGTTTGGCCGGTGATGCTCACCTATGTTGCGATAGGCGCGCCGTGCGGAATGATTATGGCGCAGACGGGAATGGAACCCTGGATGGTTTTTGCTCTGAGCAGCACGTTTGTGACGGGTAGCGGCCAGTTTATGGTCTGCAACCTGTGGCTGGCAGGTGTGCCTGCGGTATCGATTGTCGCAAGTGTAGCCGCAATCTCCTCGCGCTTTGCTCTTTACTCTGCATCGATCGCGCCGCATCTGAGGGACGCCTCGAAGCGTCAGACGTTGGCTGTTGCCGCGACGCTCACCGAGGAGGCATATGGCATCTCGCTTGCCAGGCTGGTTGAGGGGGAGGATTGGGGCCCGCGCGAGTCCTTTGTGCTCAACGTGATCCTCATCGCAACATGGGGCGTTTCGTGTACGACGGGCGCCATCGTCGGCGCCGTTGTCGATGTCCCCACCGCTATTGCGGGTTTTGTCTGCACCTCGCTCTTTATCTGCCTGCTCTTTTCGCAGCGACTGTCGCGCGGCAATGTCGTGGCTGCCGTTATGGCTGCGGTGTCCGTTGCCCTATGCAAGCTCTTGGGGTGGACGAATATCGCCGTGCCGGCAAGCGTGCTCGTCGGCGTTGCCGCGGCGCTTGCGTGCGATGCTCTCGCCGAAGGAAGGGGCGCTCGCGATGCCCGTTAATGAGTTTTTGGTCCTGTGGCTGTCGTCATGGGCGGCTATCGCGTTTTTCCGCATTGCCCCGGCGTTTGCCTTGCGCGGGAGAACGCTGTCGCCCCGCGTTACCGAGGCCTTGGGTTATATTCCGCCCGCCGCCTTTGCGGCGCTGGTCGCTAACGATTTGATAAGCCCTGGCGCTTTCGACGCCGGCTTGTGGCGGGGCTTGATTCCCTGGATTGCGGCTGCCGGTGTCGTGGCGGTGGCAATCAAGACAAAGTCAATGTTGTGGTGCTGCGTCTCGGGCATCGTGCTCTATATCGTTTTGAGCCTCGTATAAGAGCAGGATGCGTTATCGTCCCGGCCTAACGAATCCAATTTCCCACCGAGGCGGTCTGCTTCTTCTGGTACCATGGTCAAACTTTACTGTAGCAAAGCATAACGTGGGCTTTTGTTCCGCGTCAGCGGAAATGGGGGTTTCATGGCACAGGAAGCGAACGCCAACGAGCAAAAGAAATTCAAAGTACCGCGCATTCCGGGTGACATCATGATCTACCCGATGATCGTCGGCCTTTTGCTCAATACCTTCTGCCCGCAGGTTTTCGAGATCGGCGGCTTCTTTACGGCTGCCTGCCGCGGCGGCTCCAACACCATCGTTGCCGCGATCTTGCTGTTTGTGGGCGCCGGCATCAGCTTTAAGTCCACGCCGGGTGCTATCAAGACCGGCATCGTCGTGCTGATTCCTAAGCTTGTGGTGGCAGCCGCGCTGGGCCTGGGCGTTGCGTATTTCTTTAACGACAACCTTTTGGGCCTGAGTTCGGTTTCCATCATCGGCGGCATTACGTTTTGCAACATGGCGCTCTACACGGGTATCATGGGCGAGTTCGGCGATGAGTCCGAGCAGGGCGCCG
>CATZEP010000073.1 GCA_958418185.1 uncultured Collinsella sp. | reverse complement strand
CAACGTGTCCGACGGGAATCTGCAGGTAGAAGCATGCGAGCACTGCCGTACGACAGCCGCCTTCCCGCACCATCGGTCTTTGCGGCTAGCTAACCCTCCCCGCTTCACCCTGCACACGCATCTGCAGAGCCTTCTCGGCGAACCTCCGGGGTTCGTACGCGTCCTCAACCAGCATCATGAGCTCGCCGGGCTCCAGCTCCCACCAGCGAGAATCCTCAAGCGCGGCGATCGTCTCGCCGTCGAAGCGCTTCCGCCGCTCCCTCGCGGGCGCGCCCGTCACGATCGAGTAAGGCTCCACATCGTGCGTCACGATGCTGCCCGCGCCTATCACTGCGCCGTTGCCTATGCGATTGCAACCCGAAGTAATGATTGAGCCATAGCCGACCCAGACATCGTTACCGATCGCGAGCCCGCTCCGCTCAACGTCGTAATCCGACACCCCAGTGAATGTGGGGTTGTAGAGCAAGGGCGACATGACGGCCCGCTCCGTCGGGTGGTTCGCTCCAAAGTAGCGGACGTTCCCGGCGAAGGAGCAGTATCGGCCGACGAGGATAGACCCCCCTCCGCCGTTGAACGCGTCATCGAAGCAGGAGCCGTACGTATGGAGGTCGACGTCGACGCCGTGCAGACTCTTCGCATAGGCACGCAGCTCGCTCGACGTCATCTGCCACTCAACGGAACCGCGCCATTTGTACTTCAGTTTTATTGCCAACGCCTTAGCGTTCATGGTACATGTCTCCTTTGGCTCAATACTGCACTTACAGCGCCCGCTAATGCTTGACGCCTTTTCTTCTTCTGAGTAGCTTCAACAAGGCACGTATCTCGCTTTTCGCTTGGGCGGCCTGAAGCGCGACGACCGCGAGCGCGCATGCGCCGGCCAAAAAGGTGTAGTTCTCCACATTCAACGCTGCCAAGACCGCCTGAAAGATCAAGAGGGCCACGCAGGTGTAAAACACCAACCAATTAGTGCGCACATCGACGGCGCGGGCGGCCCCGCGCATCCTCGACAGCATTACGAGAAAGTTGCTGACCACATCGGCTATGCAGGCTCCTAGAAGGCCGAGCGTCGGAACCAGAGCCCAGCAACCCGCCATGGTCGCGACCGCACCGATCATCGTCGTAACGAACAGCCTTTTTGTATCCATACTAGCGGAGTAAATAGTTCCGTAGAAAGAGAAAATCGTGTTGAAGAAGAAGGCGACCAGGAGAAGCGGGATGTACCTCCACGCGGAATAGAAGCTACTTTGCAGGAGCAACGAGGCGAGGAGTGGAGTGACCGCAGCGAGCAGAGCGGCACAGGAGAACATGATGAACTGGAGTGCCGAAAAGACCGTCGTGAAGAAGTCTCCGGCCCCCTCTTTTTTGAACTCCTGATATGCCGAGATCTGCCATGCCTGCTGAAAGATCTGAAACACGGCGTTCAACAGATTTGGAATCTTGCTTGCCGCAGCGTACAGCCCGTTCGAGGCAATTCCCAGAAACCCCGTCACGAAAAACCTACTGATGCTATTGTTTACCCACCAAAAGAGCGTGTTGGGTGTCAGAGGAATCGCGTAGGACATCATCTTCTTCAGGTCGACGCGAAGGTCGCTCATCCCAACATGCAGCAAATGGTCGCGGTGTTTGCCAAGGGCCTCGTATACCAACGACCCGCAGACACCCCCGAGTATCGTCGCGATGAAGTACCCCTCGACACCCAGCCTCAGCTGCGCGATGAACACAAAGGCGCCGATAAGGGTGGCCAGCGAGGAAATCCCAGCGGCAAAGGGAATGATGCGCACCTGGTCGAGCGCCCGCGCGACGTTGCTTTGGTACGTCAGCATGGCATTGCTCGCATAGGCCGCCAAGAACCAGAGCTTGTAATCGCCAAGCCCCCCGAAGATGCCAAGATCGAGCAGTGGAAGCATGACGGTGACGATTGCGAAGCTCACGAGGACAATCGCCAGCCCCGCAGTCACGTAGCGGTCGGTGTTCTTCGAGTCATCGATGACGAACCGCAGCACCGCATCAGAAATCGAAAGCGTCGCGAGGGGCACCATAAGCGTGATGACCGTCAGCGACATGTCGGTGATTCCGTACTCGCCCTCGCTCAGGTAGTAAGTGTAGAGCGGAACAAGCACGAAGGCTATAAGCTTCGTCGCAACGGAGTTGACAGCGAAAAGGACTATGTTCTGCGCAAGGCTCCTGTATTTGTTCAAACCCGTCTCCAAGCTAAGCTCTACTCGATCTTGCCCGACGCGATGCGTCGGAGCGTGCCAAGGAACATTTTGCAGCGAACGGCGAGTGGCAGCCGCTTTTGCCAGCAGGCAAGCTGCCTGAGCGAGTAACTCGGCGTTTGTTTACGTGCAAGCCTCATTGCGAGGATAAACGAGTGCATCGCCGACTTGCGCATGCACTGACCGGGCTGCATCTCATTCACCACCTCAAGATCCTCCAAGGGAGACGTCTCCAGAACGCCCGCAGCGACGGCGGAGCGGAGCAGCTCTTCTCCGGCTTTTGTACGGGCAAACGTCACGTTGCGGCCATCCGCTTCCTTAAAAGATGGGTGGCCGCCGACAAGGTACCAGCCATCGCCGCAGCTGAGGTCAGCGGCCTCGCCGGTTCCCTCCCAGCAAAAGCGGCACACTTCCTGAAGATCCCTGCCGAGTATTTGACCCCAGGACTTCTCGTATTCCATCTCGGCCGCCGTGCCGCCCTCGAAGGCGGCGGTAGTCATGCCGGGCCAGCCACAGCCCCTGTAGCGAAAGCTCGACAGGTTATCGCGGCTGCCGCCCATCGAGGCCAGCAGCCGGTCGTTGGCCTGTGCCGTCGGGGTTCCCCCACAGAAGAACGAGAGTAAGTAGGGGAAGGTATTTTTCCAGTCGGCATTGCCGACAAGCCATGAGCGTAGAACACGGATGTCACACGGCTTAGCGACGACCGCGTAGCGCTTGCCTTGGTCGACTCTATTGAAAAGGCCGACATAGGGTGACGAGGCGGTGTAGCGAGACCCCGCGCAGGCCAGCACCTCGTCAGGCGTCTCAGAGACCACTGTCGTGGTCCTCATGGGGTCTTCGGGGTCGGTGGAAACTTGGACGACCCCGTCCACCATCCCGTTCCGGAGGAGGTGAGCGCAAAGCGCCGTGGGCGTACCACCGGAAGAGGCGGCGTGACGCACATCAGGATTAGAAGACCAGCTGTAGCACGCGGTGAGGAGCGGGCCCCAGGGAGCGGAGGGGTTCCCCGCCCCGGTCAGGCTGTTGCAATAGCAGACGGAGGTATCGAAGCCCGATTCCTCCGGGTCGGAGGTCGGACGATAGTACCCGCGAGCATCGATATGGTGATCGCAAACTCCGCTGCACAGGCCGCACCCGCAGCAATATCTTTCTACACGCGAAGCCATCATGCCAGCCCCGCCGCCTTGGCGAAACCCTCGCAGTAGCGTGACAAACCGTCGAGGTAAACAGGCTTGGCTCTTTCGACTGCCTTGGCGAGCTCGTCCCTTCGCCCGAAGTAGTCGAAAAACAGATCGAGGGCACCGTCGATGGTAAGGTCGGCCTTGGCGTCAATGAGATAGGGATAGCCAAGAGTGCCGTACAGCCCGTTGAACTTCCGGCTATAGGCGACGGGAACGACCGGGACGCCGCTCGAGATCGCCCCAATGGTCGAGTGCATGCGCGCCCCGGAGAAGAAGTCCAGGGAAGAGATGTAGGACTTCGCCTCACTCGCCGATTCGAAAGGCTCCGGAAGAATGACTCCGGGGTGACGGGAGCGAAGGTCCACGCAGGCGGAGTAGTCGTCATCCACGCCGCCCTCTCCACCGTCTGAGGCGACGACATGGGGCACGAGGTGGACGGCGATACCTTCGTCGTCACTCAGCCTCCGCACGAGCTCGTCGACGAAGTCGCGATAGGAGAAGGAGAGGCCGAAGTAATTCTTGTGGTCGTATCCGCCGGAATACAGGAGGCCGGAGACGTTGAGGCCGACGTTGAGCTTGCCGTTGCTCTGCTCGCGTTTCTCGAAAGGCAGGGCGAATGCGACGTCAATTACCTGCTGGAGCGGGACGTCGATGCCGAGCTCGCGGCAGCACGCAAGCGACTTGTCGTCGCGAACGAAGATCGCGGCAAGCTTACCAAGCTCCCTCTTGGCAACGGCGCTTCCCAACCTTGTGTTGAATGGGCCTATTGTCTGGGGCGCAAACACGATGGGGGCACCATGCGCTTTGGCGTGCTCTATGGCCAGAGACTCGGCGATAAGCCGCGTGATGCCGTAGTTGTCTGTATAGCCATCCCCTCCGCAAAGGTCGACGACGAGGTCGCAGCCGTCAAAGGCATCGCTCTTCCGGATGAGCGAGGGGTTTTTGATGGTCGCCTTTAGGCGCGGGTAGGTGCGGTACTCGTACGGATTGGACGTCACGCCCACAAGCGAGGTATACGAAGCGAGATCCACGGGGTATCTGGGCTCGGACAAGATCACCCTATAGCAGGGTTGCACATCGTACTCGGCGAAAACCGAATCCATAAGACGGATGTTCGAGACAGCGAGCGCCGAGCATCCAAGGTTGTAGTCTCTTACAAGGTGGGAAACCAATCCCACGGTCATTTTACGCATCACTAGCAGTGCTCCTCTCTGCGAACGGGGCAAGGCCCCGCTCTTTTCTGGAAATAATGACGTATGCAATCAACAGGGCGATAAGCTCGAAGTGGAGCCTCGCCAAATCGGTCTCCTGCACCCCGAACTGCGCGATGTAGTAGAGCGCGAAGACGATGAAGGCTATGCCGCCGAACGTGAACCGGCCTTCCCCCTCAATGCGGCACCCACGATGCCGCCATGCGTAGCGAAGGTTGCCGACATAGAAAACAATGAGCGCGATAAGACCGATGACGCCACATTGCAGGTAGATGTACAGGTAGTTGACCTCGACGGAGGTCTTCGTCGTCCACTGATTGAGAACATGGCTGAACTCCGCCTTGACGCCGAGGCCGGCAAGCCAGTTATCGCCCACGTAATCAATGACCCACGCATACAGATCAAAGCGGTTCCCAAACCCCACCACGCTCGAGTTCTGAGACTGAGCGGTACCGGCCAACATCGAAAGGACGGCGGAAGCGAAATCACTGAAAGCCTTCGAGAAGAGGCTGAGGTCGAAGCCCAGTGCGTCACTGCCCAACACGAGGACGCATAACCCCAGGCATAATTCCGCGATTACGGAGAGCACCTTGCCCGCGCCGGAGCGCAGGATCAAAATTGAATTGGCGGCAACAAAAACGCAGATACCGAGACGGGATACGGATAGGATCATGCTCACGACGAGCGGCACATATGCCAACACGAGCGCCCTCTTGCGCGCCTTGCTCACCCTGGTTGTGAGGCGGTAGGCGACCAAGACCGAAGCTATAGCCTCGAACAGGCCGAGGTTTATCGGCGAACCGAACGTGCCGGTGTACCGCAGCACCCCATAGCGCAACCCTGTACTGCCGTCCGCGGGATTCATCAAAGCCCCTTGCACGAAATACTGCCCCGTCAGCGACTCGGCAATCCCGAGCATGCCAAGAAGTACCGCAGCGTAGATGATGCCGTCTATCGCCCTGAAAAAGTCCCGCCTATCCTCGATGGAGAAGACGATGGCGACGCACGCAAGGAGCTCGGCGAAGAGCCAAGCGACGCCGTTCATGAAGCTGGCAGTGACGAAGTTGAAGATCGTGTATACGGCGAGGTAGAGCCATACCGTCCAGTCCTCTTTAAAGACCTTGGCGTCGAAGTTCCGAAGTCTAAAAACGAAGAAGAACAAGACGAGCAGCAGCCCGCAGAAATTAGCATAGCTAAGCGGCCCGAGGTAGTAGTTGAGGGGCATGATCGGATAGAGCATGAGCACGGACATAAAGAAGAACTTGTTCGGCTTCCTTCGGTTGCCGGCAGAGTCGCGAAGGAGAATCTGCGCGTAGGGCACGCTAGGGGCTTCCGTCATCGCGCACCGCCGTTCTCTTCGCCGAGCGCACGCCAAACCGCGTCGAGGTATGCATAGCCGAAGAACCTGTCGGGTTCGAGGTATGCTCCCTCACCCCACTCGTTCCATGCGTTTATGAACACAATCCTGTCGTCTAAGGCAGGGTTCCCAACGACGCCTGAAATGACGTCCGCAAGCCAAGTCCGGAAGAGATCCGGCGTTGACCCGTGGAAGATCGTGCCCCGGTGATTCCTTCTTGCCGTGTTATCCCACATGGGCATTACGGCTGGGTACACCTTTCCGCTCCGATTCTTACTCGAGTTATATCTGCCGTTCTCTACAAGATCCTTGTAGTCGTAAACGTTCCCGCCAAAGTCGGTTCGAAGCGGTCGGACATCCTTAGTGATGTTCTTGCAGCTATGTTCAACCTGTTTGGGCTGGAACTCAGATTCGGCATCATAGCCCTGAGCAACCCAATCCGTCGTCGTATCTCGCTCCTGAATCGCGATCACATACAGATTGGTTCCGAGCTCTTCTTGGGCCTTTTTACGCCAATACCTAAGAACCCTCTCGGTATCCGGGACCATGGAAGGCCGATACACCGATAGAACCGGTCTGCCATCAATACGGTAATAGCGGCTGTCCTTGAAATCAGCCAGAACATCCTCAATGAAGCTCTGATAGCTTTCCACCGTGGGCTCGATGGCCATGAGCACGTCGGCATTCGTTCCCGAGAACCGCTTCGTCCAGTTCTCATTTGCCCAACAGTAGAAAAACGGCATGTCGAGTGACTGATTATTAAGGAATTTATTGAGAGGATACTCAAGCAAACGCTTTCCGTTAAAC
>CATZEP010000072.1 GCA_958418185.1 uncultured Collinsella sp. | reverse complement strand
CAAAGGAAAGCACTTAATGTGCTTTCCGTCTTGCGCAGGACTGTAGAGCAGGAAAGTTCTCATGCGCCGCCCGGCTCCCGCGGCTCTCAGGGGCATCTCTCATGCAAAAACTGTCGTGGGGTAAAGTCCGAGGTCAGTGGCGTTTTATACCGAGAAATTCAAAAAAGTGGAAAATTCATTACATATTTGCGTTGACTTTAGGTAACTAAAGTTTCATACTCCTTTTCAACCACTGGGGGATGTGAACACGCACGGATCGTTCACATCATGATTGAAGAGGATTTCTTAGACATGTTCACGCATCAGCTAAACATTATCAGCGTAGTAATTATCTGATGCGGGTTAGCACATACAGCTAGCCCGTACGATAACGGGCGGCTGATGAAGATGAGGGCCGTCGAGCGCAACCGACGGCCCTCATTTTTTATGTCTGGGAAGTTCTTTTTAGAGGAGGAAATGTAATGAACGGAGTTTTGCTCATGGTTGTGGCCGCGGCGGTGCTCGCCTGCGGCTATCTGGGCTATGGCCGATGGCTGGCCAACAAGTGGGGCGTTGACAAAGAGGCCCTCACGCCGGCCAAGCGCATGAAAGACGGCAACAGCTTCTCGCCCGTCTCCGCCTTCACCGCGTTCTCGCACCAGTTCAGCTCGATCTGCGGTGCCGGCCCTGTTACGGGTACGATCGTCGCTATGGCCTTCGGCTGGCTTCCCGTCGTGCTCTGGGTCCTCGTCGGCGGCATCTTCTTTGGCGCCGTCCACGACTTTGGCGCCCTGTACGCCTCGATGAAGAACAACGGCAAGTCCCTGGCCCAGCTCATCGAGAAGTACATCGGCAAGACCGGCCGTCGCCTGTTCCTGCTGTTCTGCTGGCTGTTCTGCATCATCGTCATCGCCGCTTTCACCGACATGGTCTGCAAGACGTTCATGTTCACCCCGGCCGTTGACACTTCTGGTGCTGCTACCGGTGCCATCGACTTCACCAAGTCCTATGCCGCTGGCTGCGCTGGCACCATCTCCATCCTGTTCACCTTCGTCGCCATGGCCTTTGGTTGGGCCCAGAAGAAGTTCAACCTCACCGGCGCTGCCGAGTTCGTCACCGGCGTGGTACTCATGGTCCTCATGTTCGCCGTCGGCATGCAGTTCCCGGTCTACCTGGACAAGTTCCAGTGGTTCGCCGTCGTCATGGTCTACCTGGTCTTTGCCGGTGCCATGCCCATCCAGATGCTCAAGACCCCTCGCGACTACCTCACTTCCATCATGATGATCGTCATGATCGTCTGCGCTGTCCTCGGTATCGTCGTCCTGGGCGCTAACGGCCAGGCCACCATCACCGCTCCGGTCTTCACCGGCTTTAGCAATGCCTCGGGCATGATGTTCCCGGTCCTGTTTGTCTCCGTTGCCTGCGGTGCTCTCTCCGGTTTCCACAGCCTCGTTTCTTCTGGTACCTCCTCCAAGCAGGTCGAGAAGGAGCAGGACGCCGTCAAGGTCGGTTACGGCGCCATGATCGTCGAGTCCTTCGTCGGCATCCTTGCCATCATCGTCGCCGGCATCATGTTCTCCGACATGAACACCGCCGGTACCGGCGCCCTTAACGCCGGCGTCGCTTCCACCCCGTTCCAGATCTTCGCAGCTGGCATCTCCCGCGGTATGCAGGCCTTCGGCGTTGACGGCACGCTCGCAACCGTCTTCATGACCATGAACGTTTCCGCTCTGGCCCTGACCTCGCTCGATGCCGTCGCCCGCATCGCTCGCACCTCGTTCTCCGAGTTCTTTGCCCAGACCAACGACGCCCTGGCCATCGAGTCCAAGGCCGGCTACATGAAGGTTCTCGGCAACCCCTGGTTCGCCACGGTCGTTACCCTGCTTCCTGGCCTCGCCCTCGCCTTTGGTGGCTATGCCAACATCTGGCCGCTCTTTGGTGCTTCTAACCAGCTGCTCGGCGGTATGACCATGATCACCCTCGCCGTGTTCTGTAAGTGCACCGGCCGCAAGGGTTGGATGCTCTACGTGCCCGTCGCCTTCCTGCTCTGCTGCACCTTCACCTCGCTGGTCCAGAGCGCCATGGGCTGCATGACCGCCGTCCAGGCCTACGGTTTCTTCGGCACCATCCCGGCTACCGCCACCACGGCTGCCGTTTCCGTCGCCGCCACCAAGGGCCTGCAGCTCGTCTTTGCCGTCCTGCTGATGGTCCTGGGCCTCATCGTTGCCGTCAATTGCCTCAAGGAGTTCTTCGGCAAGGAGGCCGGTTCCATGCCCGACGAGGAGCCCGAGTGGTCCGAGATGGGCAAAGTCGAGTATGGCCGCGCCGCTGCCGCCGAGGCTCCCGCCGACGCCGAGGCTGCCAAGGCGTAATCGACCTGACGAGTTGAACGTCACATCTATACAACTCGATAAGACCGGGTCCGCGGCTGCGCGGGCTCGGTCTTTTTTCATGCAAAAGCGGGCGATGCCCGAGTGTTCTCGCAGATGTTTTGCGTGGATAAGGGCGCGCGTTGTACCATATAGACGTATATGTGTACATATGAAAGGGGCCCCGTGGCCAAGACGGTATATTCCGATAACCAAAATAATGTCGATGCCCTGGCTGAGCGTCTGAGCAGCCAGACGTCGCTTTCTGCCGAGCGCGCCAAGCTAGTTGCCTACGACCTGCTCTGCCGCAAGGCACTCAAGATCAAGTCGAGCGCGCTGGCGCAGATTTTCCGCTCCGTCGATAAGGAATGCGACACCAAGGCGATGCGCGACGAACTCATCGCGGCAAAGATCGTTACCAAGATCGAGGGCAGCGGCATTAACGGACGTCCGGCGTTCTATACCATTCATGCCGAGATAAGTGATGCTCAGGAGCAGCTTGCCGAGGCTGTCGAAGAGGCCGTCGAGGACGTTGTCGAGGCGCCCGCTTCGGTGGAAACGGCCCCGCGCGAGCATGTCGATACCGACGAGCTGCTCGATGAGAACGTCGTTCGCGCCTTTACGGCCAAGGCCGGCCGCGGCGGTTTTGGCGGGGGCGGCAAGCGCGATGCTCAGCGCCGTGCCCAGCAGGAGCGCTTCCGTCGCGCCGTGGCTCAAAAGGATGAACTCGATACCGAGACTGTTGTGACCGAGGTTGCCGCTGAGTCGCAGAAGCCCGCGAAGGAGCAAAAGCCCGTGGAGGCCCAAGAGCCCAAGCGTCGTCGCGGTGCTCACTTTAAGGCTGTGCAGCAGGATGTCGCGCATGAGGCTGAAGAGCCTTCCGAGGTTGCAGGCGATGCTGAGGAGTCTGCCAAGAGGGTTTCGGGTTCGTGTCGTCCCGGCCGCGGTTTTGCGGGGCGCGCGTATCCCATAAAGCGTCAGGAGAAGGGCGAGCCGGCTTCGACCGCTCAGGCCGATAAGGCCGAGCAAACCGAGAAAACCGTTGAGCCGGTGGCTTGCGAGCAGCAACCTTCCGAGTCGCAGTCTGCGGCTGACACCGAGGTCAAAGCTCAACAGTCCGCTGATAAGCAGACAGGGGAGAGCGCCTCAAGCAAGCCCCGCCGCCGTCGTCACCGCGGCGGTCGTGGCTCAAATGCCGAGGCCGCGGCCGAGAAGGCAGCGACGCAAAGCAAGGATGCGAAGGCTGAGGCCCTGGTGGAGCAGCCCAAGCGACAGCCGGCGAAGGGGGACAAGCCCGAGCGCTCGCAAAAGGGTCCGTCCGCGCCAAAGCAAGAGCGCAAAGCTCGGGCGGATTCCAAGCGCAAATCCCAGGCGCAGCCCAAACCGACTGCAAACGATGCGGCTGCCCAGCAGCCTGAGTCGCCCGCTCATGGCGAGGTTTCGGCGTTTGCTCTGGCACGTGTCCTGGGAAGGCAGCTGCTCAAGGTCGTTCCTACGCCAATGGCGCTCTCCAAGATTAAGGAGCAGCAGACTCAAATTGTTAAGGTCGAGGGCAAGGACGGCAAAAAGGCTCAGCAGCGCACTCAGCACAACGAGATGTCCAACCGCAAGATTGCCGAGGAGATTGCGATCATCCAGGCTTGGATAGAGCAGAATCGCGGCGCCGACACGCCGGTCGCTTCGCGTCGCCAGCGCGCCTACCAGATTTTTAACGATGAGAAGGCCTTTGACGGCAAGCATGGCGAGCGTCTGATTCGGCGTATGACCGAAAAGGGCATTAGCATGCAGGCAATCAAGGTTGCTCCCAACCGTCCTGTGCACTTTACGGGCTTCTTTACGCTGGGCGCCGACAAGCCGTTCATTATGGTCGAGAACCTGGACACCTATGACGAGATCGTCAAGCTCCTGCGCGGTCGCAAGCACGCCAAGCTTTTTGGCACCAAGGTGGGTGGCGTGATCTTTGGCGGCGGCTGCAAGGCGAGCGTTTCACACGCACTGGATGATTATCTGGCCGAGATCGGCTATCGCTTTAACTATGTCTACTACGTGGGCGACATCGACCGAGAGGGTGCGCGCATTGTCGAGCAGACCCGTAACGCCAATGTGGTTGAGATTCGCCTGCATGCCGGTATGTATCGTGCCATGCTCGCCGAGCACAAGCGTCGCGTGAAGGCTGGCGGAGAGTGCGAGCCCGCGGCTGCCAACCAGGGCGTGCCGCAGAACCTGGCGGCGACGATCAAAGATCTACCCATGGTCACGCGCGTGCAGTTCCGCAATGTGCTGCGCGAGGGCGGACGCATTCCGCAGGAGATTCTGATGACCGCCGACTATCGGGATGGCGACTCGGGAAGCTTCGACCGCATGCTTAACAATTAGGGACGCGTGGCCCCGGCGGGCCGGGCATTAAGTTTGCTGCTCTACAGTCCTGCGCAAGACGAAGGCCACATTAAGTGGCCTTCTTTGCGTGCGGAACTCGCGACAAACTTAATGCCCGGCCCGCCGGGGCCGCACGCCATTTTGTAGATGGCGGCTCGCTTTTCGGAACTGGGCTGATATTTTCTAGATGTAAGGCGCTCTTGGTCCTAATGGGCTTGGGGCGCCTGTCTTTTGAAGGTAGATTTTGGGACATGCCTGAAAATCTGCCTTTTGCAACTTCTCGTCCTGCACGAGAAGTTATGGCCGGCGCTTTAGGAACGTCCCTAAGTGTCGGCTTGGCTGGAAAGTCGAGATGCGGGGAGCCCGCGGCTGATATGGGACGGAGGGATTCCGCGTCCGCCTGGTCGGCGGCCGCGCCCCGCTGCGTCGCTTCGCTCCTTGCGTGCTGCGCTGGAAAACGCTTCGCGTTTCCTCAGCTCCGCACCCTTGCGGGTTCGAATCCCTCCGCTTGCTCACAAGAAAAGCCTCCCGATCGGCTATGCGTTCGAGAGGCTGGTTTCTTTGGCTGGGACGGAGGGATTCGAACCCCCAACAGCCGGCACCAAAAACCGGAGTTCTACCGTTGAACTACGTCCCAATGTGCGGTGTTGCCCAAAAGCAACTCGTTTAGTTTACCTAATCTGCGAGGGCATCGCAAACGCCGTCGAGCAGACGTACGGCGAGTGTCTGCGCGTCGCTTGCGGTGAAGGTTCCGTTGTAGCGCGTCATACCCGTGAGCTCAATGCGGATGCGCGCGGGCTTTTGCTGCGCGGCGACATTGGCGGTGCGGATGCGCTGTGCAAGGTTGTGACACTCGGCAAGGGCGATCGTGGCGCGCGGCGCAGCATCTGCGGGCAGCTCATCGCTTGCGATCTCGAGCACCAGATCCACGTCGGTCGGAACCTCGGAATCGCAAAGCATCATGCCGCTGCTGTCGGTCGTCGCCGTGGCGATGTTCCACATGCGCGATGCAACGCTGCGTGCGATGGGGTCCTCACCGATGACGGCAATCTGGAAGCGCTCGAGTACATTGGCGGCGCGGGCAAAACCGATGCGCGACTCGGCCTCGGTAACCGAGGGCTTGCCCTCCCACACGTGATGCAGGCGGTTGATATAGGCGTAGGTATCCTGGAACGCCATGCCATCGGCAAACAGGCCGACATTTTCTTGGAACTGCTGCAGAGCGGCCTCGGTGTGCGGGCCAAAGTAGCCGTCGTCCTCACCGCAGGCAAAACCCAAAACGTTGAGCGCGCGCTGCAGGGCCTGAACGTCGGCGCCATGGAAATTGGGCATGCGCAGATAAAGCGTGCGGTCGCCCAGTTTATACGAGGCATCTACCAGGGCGCTCCAACAGGGGATATCGACGGCGCAGCCAGCGGCAAGGCCACTGTCGAGCCTAAAGGTGCCAACGGCCTGCTCGGTGGTGGCGCCAAAGCGCTTATCGGCGACCTCGGTGTCATCGATTGTATAGCCGAGCTGCAGAAGGCGGGACTGGACGTCCTCGACGGCTGCTCCCTGCATGCCCGTTGTAATAGGTTCCATGAACGAACCCCTTTCGGCGTACCATTCGTACTATTTGAGCGTGTGTCGGATAGACAACGCAAAGGGATGCATAAACATGCACTCAACAGTGTAGCAAGTTGTACCCAAATAAGCTGCTGACAGGTTTTATAACCCCGCTAGTTAAGGCGTTCCACAAAGAAATCTGCCATGGAGAGGAACAGCTCGCGTGCGTGCGGATCAAGCTCAACGTTCTCGATGGCCGCTTTGGCCTTAGCGGTCAGGTCGAGCGCGTAAGTGTGGGCGTAATCGATGGAGCCGGTCTCCTGGAAGATCTCCACGGCGCGTGCAAGTTGTGCGGGGTCCTCGGTGCCCGAGGAAAGGATCGCCTCGACCTCGTCGTGATAACGCTCGTCTGACAGGGCGTGCACGGCGACGAGGGTGCGCTTGCCCTCGGTGATATCGGTGCGGAAGTCCTTGTTGGCGGCCTCTTTGGTACCGACCAAGTTGAGCAGATCATCT
>CATZEP010000071.1 GCA_958418185.1 uncultured Collinsella sp. | reverse complement strand
AGACGCCGGTCTCCTCGTAGTACTCGTCGCGAGCGCGGCAGACGTCAATCAGCGCGGTGGCCTGACCACGGCCGATGCCCTTGGTCTCACGGGTGATGCAGATGGAGCCGCCGCCGATACCGACCTTGATGAAGTCGGCACCGCAGTCTGCCAGGAAGCGGAAGCCCTCGGCGTCGACGACGTTACCGGCACCGACCTTGACGTCCTCGCCGTAGTTGGCGCGGATCCACTCGATGGTGCGCTTCTGCCACTCGCTGAAGCCCTCGGAGGAGTCGATGCACAGGACATCGGCACCGGCCTCGATGAGCAGCGGCACGCGCTCGGCATAGTCGCGGGTGTTGATACCGGCGCCGACCATGTAGCGCTTGTCGCCGTCGAGCAGCTCGTTGGGGTTGGTCTTGTGGCTGTCGTAGTCCTTGCGGAAGACGATACCCATGAGGTGATCGTTGTCGTCGACGATGGGCAGGGCGTTGAGCTTGTTGTCCCAGATGACGTCATTGGCGACCTTGAGGCTGATGTTCTTGTCGCCCACGATAAGCTGCTCACGCGGGGTCATGAACCCGGAGACCTTCGTCTGGTGGTCATCGCGGCTGGGGCGATAGTCACGGCTGGTGACGATGCCCAGGAGCTTGCCCTTGGGAGTGCCGTCGTCGGTGACCGGCATGGTGGAGTGACCGGTCTTCTCCTTGAGCTCGATGACCTGCTCCATGGTCATGTCGGGGGTCAGCGTGGAATCGGACTGAACGAAGCCGGCCTTGTGATCCTTGACGGCCTTGACCATGGCGGCCTCGGACTCGGCGCTCTGGGAACCGTAAATGAAGGACAGGCCACCCTCGGTAGCGAGCGCGACACCCATGTCGACGCCCGAGACGGACTGCATGATGGCGGAAACCATGGGGATGTTCAGGGTGATTGCCGGCTTCTCACCGCGCTTAAAGCGGGTTAGCGGCGTCTTAAGAGAGACGTTGTTGGGGATGCACTGCGAGGACGAGTAACCAGGGACCAGCAGATACTCCGAAAACGTGTGGGACTCACCGGGAAAGAACGTAGCCATGTTTCTCCTTTTTCCATGCGACCGGTCGGCTGCAGGCCTCGTAGGACCCAGCCCAACCTTGGGCGCCCAATACTGGGGAAGTATCTTAACGCACTTTGACTGCTACAATGCATGATTTAAGAAGAGCACACGAGGGTTTGACGCAGGCTATGCGTTTGCCCAGCAAACACTTTAGCGGGGAGACGTGGAGCACATGGAGTACAAGACGACGGCAAAGTTGGTCATTCAGTCGTGCGACAAGGATCTGCCGGGCGTGTTCGGCCACGGCTGCGTCTTACTGCTGCAAGGTATCGCCCGCGAACACTCGCTCAACCGCGCCGCCAAAAGCATGGGCATGGCGTATTCCAAGGCCTGGCGCATTGTGAACGAGGCCGAAGGTCAGCTGGGCTGCAAGCTCATCGAGCGCGACGGCGCCCGCGGATCCACCCTCACCCCCGCCGGCGAGCGAGCCATCGAAGTCTACGAAACCCTGCAGGCAGAAATCAACGACATCATCGCCTCCAAAGCCAGCGACCTCATCGCAAGTATCAAAGAGTAGCCAATTTGGGACGGGGCTTTTAGCTACACAACCCCTTCTCATAAGTTGCGGTGAAATAGGGACTGTTTATGCGGTTAAAGCCGTAAATCAATCCCTATCTCACCGCAACTTATAGAGTCGAGGATGATTTAGCTAGTTGCGAAGGGCGTTGTCTAGGGCGGACGCTACGACCAGGGGGTCGTCGGTGCCGGCGAAGAGGCGGATGGTGCTCCCCTGCTTGCCGCGTGGGGCCGAAAGGCGCGTCGTCGCGCCGCCGGCGGGCGATGTGCGAAACTCCCCTGGCAAAGCATCGAACAGCTCGCCCGCGCTGCGCTCGATAAGGTCAAACTCAACTGCCGGACCAAAGCCGTGCTCGAGGATTCCCGTTGCAACCGCATGGTCGGTATGCGAGTTCAGTCCGGGATAGCGCACGTCGCGCACCATCTCATTGGCAGCCAGATACTCGGCCAGTGCACGTGCGCGGTCGAAGTGAGCCTGCACGCGGGCATCGAGCGAGTCCAGCCCGCACTCCAGCACGCCGGCCTCGTCAGCAGGTAAATCAAGCATGGCCAAGCCACGGCCATCAAGCAGGGCATGTGCGCACTCAGCCGCGGCATCCACGCGATGGCGCTTAAGCTGCGAGCGCGTCACCGAAGCGGCAACGAGTTTGCGCGGAGCCTTGCCGGCGCATGCGCGATCGAGTGCCTCGAGCGACAGCGCAGCACCCAGCCGCAGCGGATCGCAGCCAAAAGCAGACGCCACGGTGTTGTCCACAACCAGCAGCGCATGAGCCTCACGCGCGGCGCGTCCTAAGGCGCGCAGATCGGGCACGCGCAGTCCAAACCCGCCAATAGAGTTGACGAACCACCACAGGTGCGGCCCCTCGACCTCAAACGAAGCATCAAAGCCCTCGGACGCAGCAGCAAACGCCGTCACCGACGGCTCCCCCACCATAGCCACGTCGCAGCCATCAAAGCCGCGCGCAAACGCATCGGCAAAGTCATCGGCAAACGCAACCAGGCAATCGCCGGGACGCACAACCCCCAACAGAGACAGCGCCGCCGGCACATGCGAGGCCGCAACAAGACGCGCCTTACGCGCACCAGCCCTTGCAGCCCAGGCCTCTTCTAGCTGCTGCACTTCCACACGGCACCGTCCCTTCATAAGCAAAAACCCACGATACGGGTGTTCCCCGCATCGTGGGCAACGGCTGCAGTATAGCGCCGATAGGCAACGAATCGCCTAGATGTCGAGCATGTGATAGGTCACGCTCGCACCCGGAGCGTCAACGGTCACGCCATAGGCCTTGGGATAGATGCGCGTCGAGAACACGAGCACGCCATCGTTCAGAAACACCTCGACCGACGAGACATCGCCAACAATGCGCACGTTACGAACCTCGTCGACGGGCTCCCAACGCACGGTGCGACCGCAGCCGGCAGAAGCGCGGCTCTCATCGGTAAATCGCATCTCAAAGCGCGCGGGCAGCTCGCCCTCGGCGGACACAAACGCCAGCTGCAGCTCGCCATCAACGGTCGCGGTAAATGCGCCGTCGATACCGCTAGAAATAACGTCAAAGCAGGTATCGCCGGCAACCTCCAACGAGCCCTCCCCCACACGCACCGAGGCATAATGGCGCTCGATCTCACGCGCCGGTTGCTGCAGCACCACGCCGCCGGCACCGGCTGTAAGCTCACGCGGCACCGTCATGCAGTGCTGCCAGCCGCACACCACGGTGGGTGCGTTGCCATAGGTCGGTTCATCGGGCATGCCCATCCAGCCGATCAGAATGTGGCGACCGTCCTCGGCCGTGAACTCCTGCGGAGCATAGAAGTCAAAACCGGCGTCCCACAGGCGGAATTCGCCCGGCTCATAGGTACCGTCACCACCGGTAATGTCGCCCGTTACAGGCATGTAGCCAGCAGCGTATACGTTGCCGCGGTCCCAACGACCGCCCTCGAGCCCCTGAGGAGAGAAGGACAGGAACTTCACCGGCACACCGTCATCGGCCTTAAGCTCAAGATACCCCGGGCACTCCCACATAAAGCCAAAACGCTCGGGCGTAGACACACGGGTCTCGAGCTCCCAGCTCAGCATATCGGCCGAGCCATACACCAGGATCTCGCCCACATCGCGCCCGGCACCCTCGCCGTGCATCGCACAAAAACGGCTCTCGACATGCGGCCCATCCACGCGACGACGGGCGCCCAGCACCATGTGATAACGCCCGTCCGCGTCACGCAATACCTTGGGATCGCGCACATGGCAGGTCAAATCCTCGGGATAATCATCGGACGCCAGCACCACGCGCTTTTGGCTGAACTCCCGACCGGCAAGGCCATCAACGCTCTCGACATAAACAGTATCGGCGCGGCGGCCGGTATTGACGTAGTCGTACGTCCCGTCCGCATCGGATAGCTTCACGTTGCCTGTGTACAGCACGCGAATGCGACCGTCCTCGGCAAGCGCGGAGCCCGAATACACGCCATGACAGTCGAACGGCTCGTCGGGAAGCAACGGCGCTCCAACATATTCCCACTTCATAAGGTCGCGGCTCGTCGCATGGCCCCAGACCTTAACGCCACCCTCGACATCAAACGGCGCATACTGAAAATAGGCATGGAACACGCCGCCCGCCTGGCAAAGACCGTTGGGGTCGTTGAGCCAACCCGCCGGCGGCATAATGTGGAAGCGCTGGCCATACGCGCCATGACCGCACTCAGAGGCGGCGGCGTCAACAGCGGCGACCAGCTTTGCAAGGTCGCGACCAAGTGCATTAGACATATCAAAGTCCTAACGGATCGAAAGTTACAAGGCGCCAGATGCGGGAAACACCCGCGAGCATACAGCCCGCGGGCATTCCCTCAATCAAAAGCTCTTAGGCCTGCTCGAAAGCCTTGGGCTCGTCCTTGTACAGGACAAACGAGACGCCAAAGGAAACCAGCGCGGCGACCGCGAACATGATCGCGTACTGCACGGGTTGGGCCAGGCACAGCAGGATACCGAAGATACCGGTGACGCCCGTGCCGGAAGCAGCAAGCGAGGTGAGCGCGCAGACCAGGGCACCGCAACCGCCGCCAATGCAGCCGGCGATGAAGGGCTTAAAGAAGCGCAGGTTCACACCAAAGATGGCCGGCTCGGTAATACCCATGAAGGCGGACAGAGCCGAAGGAAGCGCCAGGCCCTTGATCTTGGCATCGCGGGTTTTAAAGGCAACGGCGAGCGCTGCGCCACCCTGGGCGATATTGGCAGCGCTGGCAATGGGCAGCCAGTAGGTCACACCGTACTGGGCGAGCTGGCCCAGGTCGATGGCGGTGTACATCTGGTGGATACCGGTAACGACCGTGGGGGCATAGAACAGACCGACGATAAAGGAACCGATGCCGAAGGGCAGGGTCAGCAGGGCCTGGATCAGACCGAGGATGGCGTTCTCGGCCCACACGAAGATGGGGCCGACGGCAACGAGCGTCACGAGCACGGTCACGAACACGGAGACAAGCGGGGTCACAAAGAGGTCGAACATCTCGGGAACGATCTTGTGCAGGCGCTTCTCGAGGAAGGCCAGAATGGCGCAGGCGATGACGATGGGGATCACATGGCCCTGATAGCCGACCCACTCAAAGCTGTACACGCCGGGGATGACGGTGACCATGGTCTGAACGCCCTCGGAGGCAACCGTGTAGGCGCTCTGCAGCGAGGAGTTGATGAACGCACCGCCGACGACGGCACCCAGATACGGGTTGGCGCCAAAGGCCTTGGCGGCGGAGTAGCCGATCAGGATCTGCAGAATGCCAAAGGACGTTCCCGAGACCAGGTCGGCGATCTTATAGATAAAGTTATTGGTGTCGAGCGCGATAAAGCCGTTGGAGGCCATAAAGTTGAGGGCGCTCATAATGCCCAGCAGCAGGCCCGAAGCCACGATGGCAGGGATGATGGGGACAAAGACGTCGCCGAGCACCTTAATGGCACGCATAAAGATGTTCTGCTGCTGCGCCGCGGCCTCCTTGACCTCGGCCTTGGTGGCAGCCTCGACGCCACTGAGCGCGATGAACTCCTCGTAGACCTTGTTGACGGTGCCGGTGCCAAAAATAATCTGCAGCTGGCCCTGGGCCTCAAAGACGCCCTTAGCGCCGTCGATATTCTCGAGGGCCTCCTTGTCAACCTTGGCGTTATCGGCAATCACCAGGCGCAGACGCGTGGCGCAGTGTGCGGCCGAAACAACGTTGTCGGCGCCACCGATGTTGTCGAGCACCTCTTGGGCTGATTTGCGGTAGTCCATGACTTCCCTTTCCTCCAACGGGCGCATGCGCACCCGGCCATCTTTGACACTTATACTGTAATCGTTTTCAGTTTCATATGTCTGTAATCGTTTTCATAGTAGGGTGAACGGTAGGAAAAAGCCGGCGAAAGGTAGTTTTAAGGCAAATACAGGCGACTCAGAGGCAGACAGACGTGCCCAAAACCTAGACATTCATAAGCTGATGGCCGAGCTTGAGCGTCTTGAGACCGCTCTCCCCCTCCACGCCATCGAGCGTGTTGAGCAACATATTGGTCGCCTCGACGCCACTGGTCAGGTAACCATAATGCACGGTGGGAATGCCGCCCGTCAGCGCGCGCAAAAACGCGTTGTCGCCAAAACCGCTCACGCAGTGTATGCCCTCGCCCATGCCGCGAACCTCATCGATGGCACGCAGCGCACCCGCCGCCATGGTGTCGGTCGCGCAGGCGATAAACGAAACATCGGGAGCGACGGAAAGCAGTTCACGCGCCGCACCATAGCCCGAGTCGAGCGTAAAGGACCCCTGGCGAATCAGGCTCGGATCAAGCGCCATGCCCGCGGCGCGCAGGCCGGCCTCAAAACCGCGACGGCGGTCATAACCAGCCGCGCGGTCCTCCTCGGTAACTCCAATGTAGGCAATCTTGCCGTCCACGCGACCCGCAAGCGCATGGCCCAGCTCAAAGGCGGCCTCGTAATCGTCGTGATAGACGCACGCCGCGCCCTCGACATGTTGGCCGATCAACACAATGGGCACGCGGCACGACTCAATCGCGCGACGGTGCTCATCGGTAATCATAGTTGCCACCAGCACAATGCCATCGACCGGGTGGTTTTGGAATAAATCGAGGTATTCGAGCTCGCGATCGGGGGCATTGTCGGTATTGGCAAGGAGCATCTGGTAGCCACGACGACCGGGCACCTGGCCAATACCGGCGGTAATGCGGCTCACGGATTCCGAATTGATCTTGGGCACGATGACG
>CATZEP010000070.1 GCA_958418185.1 uncultured Collinsella sp. | reverse complement strand
CGCCATGCAGGAAGGCGACTTCCGCGTCGTTTCCGTCGATGCGTCTACCATGACCAGGTGGTCATTGATAAGCTGGCGCTCGACGTTGCCGGCAACGATGCCGAGGCGGTGCTGGGGCTCAATAAAAAGAGCATCCGCACCTGGGCGCGCAAGGCTCGCAAGCATAAAGACGGCCTGGTGATGGTACCGGTCTACTTTGTCGATCGCCCAGCGACGGACAGCCGCGATGGCGAGCAGGTGCGCATTGCCGTAAACGGCCAGACGGGTCGTGCGGCTGCGGTAGTGTTTAGCGACAAGCGTGAGACGCATGTGGTGGCGTCGCTCAATCCGAGCCTGCATCTGTCCGGAGAAAGCACCGTGCACGCCACGCCCATCGAGGTCAAATACGTTAAGTCGCCGTTCCTGTACCAGATTGTGCGTAAGGGAGGCGGCGAGCAGCCGTGTCAGGTGGCAGCGGCGGCCGAGGGTTCCTACCGAGAGGAGAAGCCCAAACGCAAGGGGCTGCTTGCAGCGATCTTTGGGAAGTAGGGAAGCGCAGCCGGTTGGCGCTGCGATGCGATAGCTAGAGGAACGGGGCAGCTCGCAGGAGTGCGGACTGTCGTCTGATTGTTTGAGGGTGCCAGATGTAAATAATCGGTGGAACAGCTGTAAAAGAGCCTTTCCACTGGGTAGAATCAGGTTGTGCCGCGGAACCCGCTCCTCAGCGCTTAAACTTCGGAGACGCGGGCAACGCAGGTATTATCGTCTAGGGCCGGCTGCAACCGGTCCTTTTCTATGACTCCCTTCGCTATCCGTTACTGCTTATATTCCCGCCAGATCGCGTAGAGGTTCCGGGCAATGCCGGTCACGTACATCGAGAAGCGCAGGATTTCAAGATACAAGTTCATAGGCTTCACCCCAATCGGAGATCGGAGCGCTGCCCGCAGGCGGATTCCGCGGCAGGCAAGATTTTACCTCACAGGCCGCGGTGGGAGGCATCCTACCCATCCCATGGTCCGGAACAGTGTCGATCTAACGGGCAATCAAGCCTCTAGCTCTCTTTGAATTGAGCAAGCATCTGCCCGAAGAAGCTTAGTTCGGATGGCTCATAAATGAGCGAACCGCCGTTCGCGGTCCTGTAGACCCCGCAGGGGAGGTAACGCCCGTCGGGGAGGACGTAAAGGTTTTCTTCCTCCCTCAGTCTTGTTGGGGGTATCGGGGTTTCGTTTTCGTCCATTTGGAACTCATCGATATTTGCGATCTTCCTCTCTATGATGCCCCCTACCTTATTTCTTGAATGGCGTCCTAAAACAGGCAGCTCTCAATCAATTCTTTACCGCGCAGGGTGTCTATCCACTCCCGTGGAATGGCGTCGATACCGTAGGCCGTGCCGGCAAGGGCGCCTGCGACAGCCGTCGTGGTATCGGTGAACGCCAGGGGAGCGATGCGCATGAGTGAGCCGTTGCCGTTGTCGCGCTCGCCTGAGCCTCATTGCTACCCTTGCGTTTCGCCATTAGTCGCTTCGTTGATGGCGCGGTACTCGGCACTCAGCTCGCGCGCCAGCTCTTCCTTGCTTGGAAGATACGGCAAGTATTTGGCGGCAAACACTTGGTCGTTGTCTTCGGGCAGCGTGTACTCGACAATCGAGTCGCTTTTGTCCGCGCAGAGCACGATGCCTATGGGCGGATTGTCGCCTTCGTTCATGAGCTCGCGCGTGTAGTAGTTCACATACATTTGCATCTGGCCCAGGTCCTGATGCGTAAGGTCATCGGTCTTAAGGTCGATGAGCACGAAGCAGCGCATCAGATAGTTGTAAAAAACAAGGTCAATATAGAAATGGCGCCCATCAAAGGTGATGCGCTTTTGGCGCGCCTCGAAAGCGAAGCCACGGCCAAGCTCCAGCAGGAACTTCTGAAGATGCGTGATGAGCGCCTGCTCTAGATCGCTCTCGCGAAACGCAGTATCGTCCGAGAAACCTAAAAACTCCAGTACATATGGGTCACGGATGATATCCTCGGGGCGACGAGCCGGGGCGCTCTTTTGGATTTCCTGGGTGACGGCCTCCTTGTCCTTGCTGGCAAGCAGGCGCTCGCGGAACATGGTGTTGATCTGGCGCTCGAGCTGACGCGTGCTCCAGCGAGAATCGGCGCATTCGTTCATGTACCAGGTGCGAGCTTCGGGGTCGGTTATACGCGATAACCTGCGGTAATGTGTCCAATTCAATTCGGAACGCAGCGCGTTCCGAATTGGGAACGCAAGATAAAACTGCCGCATATATCTTAAGCTTCTGGCGTTGAAGCCTCTGCCAAAATCCTTAGTCAATCTAACGGCAAGTTCGTCGATCAGTGCATCGCCATACTTGGCGCGCTCCTCTCCGCCCTGTTCATCAACAATGCTCTTGCCGATCTCCCAATACGCCTCAACCATCGCAAAGTTAACGGCGGTATAGGCCTTGTCGCGAGCGGCGTTGAGAATCGAGGAAACCTGCTTGTAAAAAACTTCTGGCACGATTGCCGATTCTCCACGGTTTACCAGTTCGCCCATCACTGTCGCCCCACTTTCCTCTTGTGGAATGCATCTTTATCGCATTTAGTTTAAAGCCTCGCGCGGACACGAATTGCTGTGCTGTCTGGCACCTTCGCATGGGAGCCTTGCGGTGGTTAAAATGTGACCATGGAGGCAGTTTTAGCGAACCCCATGGGAGTGACACGCATGGACAACAACACCTTGCTGTTTCAGGACAAAGGTTCGGGCAGGTTTAAAGACGTCAAGATCTACCCTAACCGCATCGAGGTGCTCAAGAAGGGTACTTTCGGCGGCAAGCATATCGAGATTGTCTACCTTAAGGACATCACGGGCGTTAACAGGATCAAGGGTCGCGACGTTTTCCTGCGCAATCGACTGTTAACCGCTTGCGTCTTTAGTCTGAGCAGTCGTGCGAAGGCCCAGGAGTTTGTTAACGCGCTGAACATGGTGATGTAGCCCATGGCGGCGTTCGGGCCAAGGTGAAAATCGGGGGCACAGAACGGTGTCCTGCGCCCCCGATTGAGTCGATGTGTCTAAAAGGCGGGCTTGCCTATTCGCTGTCGTCCCCAGCGTTTTCGCGGTCACTGGCAAGCATTGCCGCGCCGGCGACCGTTGTCGCCACGGCGGCAGCGGCGAGCCCGGCGGCGATACCAGAGCCGTCGCCCGTGTCGGCGAGTTTTCCGGTCGAGCCCTTGCTCTTGTTGCCGCCGCCGTTCTTGTCGGCGCCGTCTGCGTTGGCGCCGGTACCGGTGCCGGCGCCGGTGCCGCCCGCGTTGCCCGAAGCCGTCACAGTAAAGCTTGCGGCTCCGTCGGTGGCAAGTGTGTAGTTTTGCGCCGCGTCGCCCAAGAGACCGTTCACGCGCACCCAGTACGTCCCTGCGGCAAATGTTTCGCCCTCGGCCATTGCCGTACCCGGAGCGCCGTTTGCATCGTGCATAAACTCGAGTTGGGCTGTGCAGGCATCGGTTTCGAGCTTGCCCTCGAGTGATGCCGCAATCTTGGCGCGCACGTCCTCGCCGGCCTTAAGGCCTTCGAGTCCCTCAAAATGGGGCGTCAGCGCGCGTGGGTCGATATCGATGGGCACAGAACCCTGCAGCCCCGTAACAGTCTCGTTGCCCAGGACATCGACATCCACATATTCGATGGCAAACGCATGGCCCGAAGCCGCCACGTTGAGCACGTTGCTGCTGTCGGCAAGGCGGAAATGGCCCTCGCCAACGGTCTTGCCATCTTGGAGCGAGGCATCGCTCAGCGAGTCGCCGTATGTCATATGCATGCGGGTCGGGAGGTAGTACGAAGCTGTCTGCTTGTGCTGCGCATCGTAATTACGCTGGTAGATGCTTCGGGCCAGTGCCGCATCAACAAAGTCGGACGCAATGATGCCAATGTTCTTACGGCAGTTCTCTTTTGTGCCCTCAACTCCGGTATTGTTTATATACGAGCTCTTGTACAGGTGCTCGTCGACCACTCGCGCTGCGGTAAAAGGATTGCTTCCTTGCTTGTGGTTCGTGCAGCTGGTGTAGTTGATGCACCAGCTGTGCTCCAAGACCTTTACCTTGGCCCCGGCATCGTCCTCGACGTCCACCATGATGCGGGCGAGCTTGGTTGTCTCCTGCAGCGCCATATCGACCCAGCTGATTTTGTCGGTTCCTGTGCATTCGTAATGGTCCTGGGCATATACCTTGGTGCAATAGGGCTTTTCGTCACCCGTTTTCCCCACGGCTTCAAAGCCCCGCTCGTCTCGAACGAGACACATGGAGGCGCTGTCGGTGTGCGCTGCGATTTTGTCGTCCCATTCGGTGAGGTCGAGGCCCCACGTGTGGCCGCTTACGCTGCTGCCGACGAGCCTAAATCGACGCAGCAAGACGATTTTTCCGCGCACCTCGCCCAGCGTGGGGATGCGGCTCGATGTGTAGAACAGATTGGGGTTCTTGTCCATAACATTGGCAAAAGCCGTCGTGAGGCTTTCGTCGGTAGCCTCGTCGTTGCCCCGCGACACGAGCATGATGAGCGCTTCTTTCGGGTTTTCGCTCAAAAACGTATTGAAGTACCCGATGACATCGGAAAGATGCATAAAGTTCCCGTCTTTTTTGAGCAGGTAGCAATCTCCGTGGTCGATGCCGGGGTTCTCACCCTTTCCGAGTCGAATATCAAAGTAGCGAATGCCTTCGAGCAACTGCGTGGGGATGTAATCCTGCTGGCACTTTGCAAGCGAGGTTTGGGGCTCGGTGTCGTTGTCGACGCTGCAGCTGCCCGAATCATGCGTGCCTGGGATGCTCAGTTCGTCGAGGTACTTGTCGTCGTCGACGTGGCTCATCCAACATGGTCCATCGACGTAGCTGCTATACGTGATCCAGTCGATACTTCTAACCGTGGTATTGATCTCGCCCTTGTCGTAACCGACAAGTTCGAGCTCCCACGGAATGCTCTTCCTCTTGTGGCAGATCTTGTTCTTGTCTTGGTCTTTGCCGTCCTTTTCTATGGCCAGGTAATTAATGTCTTTTTTCTCGTTTGTGCGGTCTCGGATGATGTAGGTTCCGTTTGACTGGCGGTCGAACGCAAAAGAGCGGCTGGGCTTGTCGTCGTGCTCGCCACTCCATACGTGGATGACCTTTCCATCTTTGTCCGAGTCGCCATCGACCGACCAAATGCTGTAGCCCGTCTTCTTGTGCTCTTCGAAATTGAGCAGGGTGCGGATGGCATACCAATTTGTATTTTCTGTATCGGTCTCTACGTGCTCGAGGATGAGCTTGCTGGACGTGCCGTCATTAAACAGGTGGCAGACGTTGCCGATGACGTTGCCGTCTTCGTTGACGCTCGCGGTGCGAAAATAGCCCGCGGGGCGAAGGCGAATGACGAACTTGTCGAGGGTGGCCGCCGGTGTGGGCGTGTCTTCTGCAAATGCCGCGCGCAGGGGAATATCCAGCGTCGCGGCTTCGGGCAGGCTTGCAAGCGGCGACAACGCCGCAAGTCCTAGGCCCAGCGTAAATGCTCGACGACTGATGGCGTGGTGTTCGGTCATAACTCCTCCATTCGCAGGGTGCGGTAATGCGCTCATTTTGGTCACTATACTGCCCGGATGTTTAAAGGTGTCGGCTTAAATTGTGTGCGCGGCGCTATAAATCGGCGGGCGGACGTGTTTGGGTGCTTGCCGTTTTCGTACCGTTGCCACACTTGAGGTGGTTCCGGCGTCCGGCATCCTCGCGTTCGTCGGCTACCGGCATAAGAGAGGGAGGGTCGGTTTACCGGCCCTCCCTGGATACGAAGCGCTGGGGCACCGCCGCTTGTTGGCGCTGCGCTCGTGTTTTTCGTTGCGCTCGCGAGTCGCTTAGCGCTTAATCTCGATATCGTCGAGCTTAACATCCATGGCCTCGGTCTTTGCCTCGGCGATGTCGTCGGCAAATTCCAGGGACTTCATCATGGTTTCGACGGCATCCTTGTGCTCCTCGACGTTGTCGATGCGCACGTAGACGCTGCCGCCGCCTGCTTCGGTGAAGTACTCAGTCGTCACGCCGCCCGAGTGTGTATAGGAAGCGTTGCGCCAAGTCTTGCCGTTGTACTTGACGGGGTCATTCTCGGTCCACTCAAAGCTGGCATTCCACTTTGCCTCGTAGTCGAACAGCTCGTCGGCGTTCTTGTCAGGATCGAAGACGGGGATGAAGCGATCGCTGGCGTGCTCGCTCTCGGTGAACTTAAACTGGGCCCTGTCGGCGGTATCGCCTGCGACGTCGGTGACCTCGACGCCCTCGGGGACCTCGACCTTAAACCAAATGAAGTCGGTCCTCATATCCACGGCTGGCTTTTCTGCTCCGCCGCCACCGCCACTGCCGGTAGCGCCGCCGCTTCCGCCACAGCCCACCAGGGCAACCGCGGCAAAGAGACTGATGCAGAGGGTGAGAATCGCAAAGGCCTTCTTTTTCATGGTCGTGTCCTCCTCGAACTGTAACCGTCCATGGATTACCTGCCTTTACTGTACGCGCGAGTGACTCGTAAGAGTGGGCCATGTGTCCCATTCTGAGGGCGGGATTTGCGCCGTTAAGTGGCAATATGTCCGGGCGCAAAAGAGGGGAGGGCCGGCCGATCCGATCTCCCTTGGCTGGGCGTCCGATCATTTAATGACTGCGCATGCGATGCTGCGTGCGAGCCTCTAATGCTTGATCTCGATGCTCGAAATCTCGACTTCGCGTGCCTCGGCAACTGCCTTCGCCATGTCATCGGGAAACTCGATGGAGTTGAGGAGCGCCTCGGCTTCTTTCTTATGCAGATCGAAGTTCGAGATGAGGACGTAGACGCTTCCCGGCTCAACGTCTGTAAAGAGGAGGGTTGAGACGCCTCTGTCGTCCTCGTACGTT
>CATZEP010000069.1 GCA_958418185.1 uncultured Collinsella sp. | reverse complement strand
TCGGTGACACGCCCGAGTACGAGTGGGCCTCGAGCCCTCGTACGGGCCAGATCTTGGCCGGTCTAATTAGCGATGTGCCCTGGGAGGGCACGGTGGGCGAGCTCTCGGGCGGCCAGCGCCGTCGCGTGGACCTTGCGCGCCTGCTGATCGGCGACTACGACGTGCTTATGCTCGACGAGCCCACCAACCACCTGGACATGCGCACCATCAACTGGCTCGCGCGTCACTTAAAGGCCCGCTGGCAGCGCGGCCAGGGCGCGATGCTCGTGGTCACGCACGACCGCTGGTTCTTGGACGAGGTCTGCACCAGCATGTGGGAGGTCCACGACGGCCAGGTCGATCCCTTCGAGGGCGGTTACTCCGCATATATCCTGCAGCGCGTGGAGCGCGATCGCATGGCCGCCGTCACCGAGGAGCGCCGTCGCAACATGGCGCGCAAGGAGCTTGCGTGGCTGAGCCGCGGTGCCCAGGCGCGCTCCACCAAGCCCAAGTTTCGCGTGGATGCCGCTCGCGAGCTCATCGCCGACGTACCGCCCGTGCGCGACGAGCTGGAGCTCAAGCGCCTGGCGGTGAGCCGCCTGGGCAAGCAGGTTATCGACGTGGTCGACGTGGACGCCGGCTATGCGGATACCGATGGCGCGCCCAAGCAGGTGCTCTCCGACGTGACCTGGCTCATCGGCGCGGGCGACCGCTATGGCCTTTTGGGCGAAAATGGCGCTGGCAAGTCGACGTTGCTCGACGTGATCCAGGGCAAGATTGAACCCACGCGCGGCCGTGTGAAGATTGGCCAGACAGTACGCTTTGGCGTGCTGTCGCAGCAGCTCGAGGAGCTCGAACCCTACATGGGCGACACGATCCGCGAGGTGCTCGGCAACTATAAGAAGTATTATGTCATCGACGGCAAGGAGACTTCGCCCGAGAAGCTCTGCGAGCGCCTGGGCTTTACGACACAGCAGCTCTGGAGCCGCATCGGCGATCTTTCGGGCGGCCAGCGCCGTCGCCTGTCGCTGTTGCTGACGATTCTAGACGAGCCCAACGTGCTTATCCTGGACGAGCCCGGTAACGACCTGGATACCGACATGCTCGCGATTGTCGAGGACCTGCTCGACGGCTGGCCCGGCACGCTGATCCTGGTGACGCACGACCGCTTCTTGATGGAGCGCGTGACCGACCAGCAGTGGGCGCTGCTCGACGGCCACCTGACGCATATGCCCGGCGGCGTCGACCAGTACCTACGCCTGCGCAACGCCACCGCCGAGGGCGAGCCCGTGGGTGCGCCGAGCGCCAAGACCGGCACATTCGACACCGGTGCCGCGGCGGCTGCGGCCGAAAAGCCCAAATCGAGTGGCCAGCCCAATGGCCTTTCCAACGCCGAACGCCAGAAGCTCCGCCGCGAGGTG
This sequence comes from uncultured Collinsella sp., assembly GCA_958418185.1. GTDB lineage: Bacteria > Actinomycetota > Coriobacteriia > Coriobacteriales > Coriobacteriaceae > Collinsella. The sequence continues at coordinate 5,469 of CATZEP010000069.1, read as the reverse complement.
AGCTCGCTCGAGCGCAAAATGGAGACGCAGCGCGCTCGCGTGGAGGAGGCCGAGGCCGCGATGGCACAGGTCGACCCCACCAACTACACGGCGCTCGGCGAGCAGCAGGCAAAGATCGACGAGGCCCACGCCGCCATGGACGAGCTGGAGATGGCGTGGCTCGAGGCGAGCGAGAAGCTCGAGGGCGAGGAGTAGGCGAGGATGATTAAGGCCGCGTTTTTCGATATCGACGGCACGCTGCTGAGCTTTAAGACCCACCAGATTCCGGCGTCGGCGCAGCAGGTGCTCGACAGCTTTCGCGAGCAGGGGATTGCGTGCGTGATTGCCACGGGCCGCCCGACCTACCAGATGCCGGATTGGCTGTTCGACTTGGGATGGGATGCGTACATTACGCTTTCGGGCCAGCATTGTTTTGATGCCAAGGGCGTTTATCGCAGCTGCCCGATCGATCCGGACGACGTTGCGGTGATTGTGGACCAGGTGGCGCAGGGACGCTATGACTCGCTGTGCATGCAGGGCGAGAACTCGTTTGTGAACCGTCTGTCCAAGCGCGTGGTGGCGGCCGGCAACAACGCGGGAATCGTCTACCACGAGGAGCCGTTTGAGCACGCCTTTGACGCGCCGGTCTACCAGTTTTGCGCCTTTGTGGACCCGGCCGACGAGCATATCGTGACCGATGTGGTGTCGCATTCGCTCACTACGCGCTGGTGTGACCTGTTCTGCGACATTATCCCGGCCAACGGTGGCAAGGACTTGGGCGTGGCGGCGACGCTGGAGCGCCTGGGCATCGACGCGAGCGAAGCGATTGCTGTTGGCGACGGCGAGAACGACCTGTCGATGTTTTCCGCCGTGGGCACGAGCGTGGCCATGGGTAACGCGCAGGACACCGTGAAGGCCGCGGCGACCTATGTGACGAGCGCCGTGGACGACGACGGGATCTATAACGCCGCGAAGCATTTTGGGCTGCTATAGCTGCGGCTCGGCACTGGGGGACGTTCCTTTTCTGCCGGCAGCTGGGGACATTCCTTGCGCGTTTCGTGCCGGGTTGCCTTGCTTACCTCGCGCATTTTGTGAAACACGGTTAACTTTTTTAACAACGCAGTAAGACATGGGCAACTTTTGCGGTAAAGTAAATCAAGCAAAAGTATCCAAAGGCTAACTAGAAGCCATCGCGAAAGGCGGTCCATGGCCCTGCGTGAATCCGGAGAAGACTATCTCGAATCTATTTATGTGCTCTCGGAGCGCCAAGGCATCGTTCGATCGATTGACGTTGCCGAATACCTGGGCGTAACCAAGGCAAGCGTCTCCAAAGCCATGGCCGCGTTGGAGAACAACGGCTACGTAGAGATGGGCAAACGCGATGTGCATCTGACGGAACGCGGTATTGAGGTTGCCCGTCAAATGTGGGAGCGCCATTGCTTTTTTGTGGGGCTGCTAGAGGACGCAGGTGTAGCGCCCGAGGTTGCCTCGCAAGAGGGCTGCCACATGGAGCATTGCCTGAGCGAGGAGAGCTTTGAGAAGCTAAGATCGATGTTGGGGCGGGAAGATGTGGCGGGCCCAGCAACGGAAGCCTAATTGATCCCCAGTAGCGCGGAGTTCGCGCAAAGCGCGAACCAGCGACCGGGACCAGTAGCCCCACCAACTAAGTCCAACTCAGACAAGGAACCCCGCCAGCAAGCGATGCCCAAGAACCACCAGCAACGTCACCGCAGGCCGGGGCCGGGTTTGGTTTTGAAAACGCTCCGCAGCGCGAGGCCCGTCTTTCCGTTGCTCCGTAGGAGCAGGAAAGACGGGCCTCATGCGCGAGGACGTTTTCAAAACCAAACCCGGCCCCGGCCGGAGGGACCACGAGTGCTACAGGTTCTTGACACCCATCGCGCGCATGGCGTTCAGGATGGCGATGATCGCCACGCCCACGTCGCCAAAGACGGCAAGCCACATGTTGGCGATGCCGAGCGCCGCGAGCACCAGGATCAGCAGCTTAATGCCCAGCGCAAAGATGATGTTCTGCCAAACAATCGTCATGGTCTTGCGCGCCACGCGGATCGCGCGGGAGATGTTGGACGGCTTGTCGTCCATCAGCACCACGTCGGCAGCTTCAATTGCGGCGTCCGAGCCCATGGCGCCCATGGCGATTCCGACGTCGGCGCGCGTGAGCACGGGTGCGTCGTTGATTCCGTCACCGACAAAGGCGAGCTTGCCCTTGCTCGATTCGACTGCCAGCAATGCCTCGACGCGCTCGACCTTATCGCCTGGCATGAGCTGCGCGTGGAACTCGTCGAGCCCCAGCTGCTTGGCCACAGACGCTGCAACCTCCTCACGGTCGCCCGTGAGCATGACGGTGCGTTTGACGCCGGCAGTGTGCAAGTCGCGAATCGCCTGCTTGGCATCGGCCTTTATGGTGTCGGCAATTACGATATGGCCGGCGTACGTGTCATCGACCAGTACATGGAGGATCGTACCGACGACCTCGCAATTGGGGGCGTCGATACCGGCCGCAGCAAGCATCTTGGCATTGCCGACGATGACGCGCTTGCCGTCGATATTCGCCGTCACGCCATGGCCCGCGTCATTGGTGGAGTCGCTTACGCGTTTGGGATCGAGCTCGCCCTGGAAGGCGGTGCGTACCGACTGCGCGATGGGGTGATCGGAAAACGACTCGGCAAGGGCCGCGACCTCAAGCAGTGACTGCTCGGTATAGCCGGTCTCGGGGTGTACCGCCACGACCGAAAACGTGCCGTTGGTGAGCGTGCCGGTCTTGTCAAAGACGACGGTATCCACATCGGCGAGCGTCTCGAGGTAGTTGGAGCCCTTGATGAGAACTCCCAGCTTGGACGCGCCGCCGATGCCACCAAAGAAGCTGAGCGGGACGCTGATCACGAGCGCGCACGGGCAGCTGACGACCAGGAAGGTCAGGCCGCGCAGGATCCAGTCGGACCAGGCGCCGGTGACCAAGCCGCCGCCGAGCGCGAGTACCGCGGCCGCGCCGGTGACGGCGGGCGTGTAGACGCGGGCGAAGCGCGTGATGAAGTTCTCGGTACGCGCCTTCTTTTCGCTGGCGTTTTCTACGAGCTCCAGGACGCGCGCGACGGTGGACTCGCCAAATGGCTTGGTGGTGCGCACGTGGATGAGACCCGTCATGTTGATGCAGCCGCTGATGATATCGTCTCCGGTTTTGGCCGGGCGGGGGACCGACTCGCCGGTAAGGGCGGCGGTATCGAGCTGCGTCTCGCCTTCGACGATGACGCCGTCGATGGGCACGCGCTCGCCGGGCTTGACGACGATGACGGTGCCGACGGCGATGTCATCGGGAAAGACCTGCTCGAGTGTGCCGTCGAGTTGCTCGACGTTGGCATAATCGGGTGCGATGTCCATCATGGCGCTGATCGACTTGCGGCTCTTGCCCACGGCGTATGCCTGGAACAGCTCGCCGACCTGGTAGAACAGCATGACAGCGGCGCCTTCGGCCATGTGCGGATCGGTATCGGGGAAGAGCACCATGGCAAACGCGCCGATGGTCGCGACGGCCATGAGGAAGCTTTCGTCGAAGGCCTTGCCGCGGCGGATGTTGTTGTATGCCTTTTGGAGCACGTCGTAGCCGGCAATTAAAAACGGCACGAGGAACAGCACGAAACTGGCGTAGACGTTGCCGGGCTCCCCAAATGCGATAGTGAGAGCTCCGAGCTCGTCGAGGGCATAAACAACGGCAAAAATGCCTAGCGCTACCAGGATACGGTTGCGCTTATGCTCAAGGGACTCTTTCTTCTTACGCTTCTTCTTTTTCTTCTTGGGATCGGCGGTTGCCATGATTCAATCCTCCCATTTGAATGTATGAACACTCGCTCATATAATTTCGCGAGCAAAGGCCGCGGCAAGCGCGACCTTGCAGGTTGGCGTAATCTGGGCTAGAGAATGATCTCGCAGTCCGGCTCGGCGTCGGCGGTAAACTCCACGACGCGGTCGAGGACCTCGTCGAACTCGGCGTCATCGGCCTCGAGCGTTAACTTCTGGGTCATAAAGTTGACCGAAACGGACTTGACGCCATCGAGCTTGGCCAGCTCGTCCTGAAGCTTACGCGCGCAGTTGGCGCAGTCGATCTCGTCGAGCTTGAACTGCTTTTTCATGGTGGGTTCCTTTCCCCGTTTTTGCGGCTTGGGTGCAGGCCGCGCTGGTACCGTGGTTGGTCGCTATTCGCAGATGTGGCTCATGCCTTGGTTGAGCATGGTGTAGACATGGTCGTCGGCAAGCGAGTAGAGGATGTTGCGCCCGTCGCGTCGGAATTTAACCAGGTGCGACTGCTTGAGCGTGCGCAGCTGGTGCGACACCGCAGACTGCGAGGTCGCGGTCGCTTCGGCGATGTCGGCCACGCAGAGCTCGCGACCCATGAGGGCATAGAGGATCTTGATACGCGTGGTGTCGCTAAAGACCTTGAACAGGTCGGCAAGGTCGTACAGCAGCTCCTCGTCGGGAAGGTCCTCGGGCGAGCAAGTGGTGGGGACGTCGGGCACGATGCTGGTGTCGATGCCGGACTTCATTTCATCAGCTTGTTCGCTCATTGCAATATCCTTTCATATGAACATGCGCTCATATAACTTACTTTCGAGTATATGAGCGCATGTTCATATGTCAATATAATTCGTGAAATATATTGCTATCGAATGCTCCCAAAGGCGGCTAAGGGCATCGGTGGGCGCGAATAAGGCCGCTGATGCCAACGTGGGTACCTTAGCGACGTGCAAAAACGGGCCGATATCCACTTGGTTATCGGCCCGCATTGCGTTGCTTGAGAGGGACGCCTCGGCGTGTCGCTTTTGCGCGGGGCGTTATGGCCCGACGAGTATCGCTCGCGAATGGCGCCTCTGCTTGGCAATCTACTTGGCAAATAGGTTCTTGAGGTTGAACTCGGCCTGGACGGTACGGAGCATGAGGTCGGTGTCGTCGAGGCCCAGGTGCTGCTCGTTGGCGTCGGCGGCGAGGGTGCCACGGCGGCGCGCCCAGTTCTCGAGCGCGGCGGGCGCGGACTCGCGGGGGAGCGAGCGCACATCGGCGTCCAGGCTGCGGCAGATCTGGCGCGAGTCGATGACGATGATCTTGCCTGCGCGGCGTGCCTCGGCGTAACCGTCCAGATGAATTTTGAACCAGCTGTCCTCGAAGGCGGCATTGTGCGCCATATAGGGGTACTTCTTCATGAGCTTGAGCAGCTGCTTCTGCAGCTCCTTGTTCTCGCGGAACGGCTTTTTGCCGTCGATGTCGTCCCAGGTGATGTGATGGATGTTCGATAGCGGCACATCCTCGCCGCGGTAGATGTCGGGCAGGCCGCAGTAGTGTGCCTCGGCGTCATGCGGCACGGCGTCGCTGGTGAGATCCATGATCTCCCAGCCCACGTTGATGATATAGCCGCGCTCGGGTGCACGGCCGGTGGTCTCGATGTCGATACCGAGCACGGTGCCCTGGATGGGCTTGCGGGCG
>CATZEP010000068.1 GCA_958418185.1 uncultured Collinsella sp. | reverse complement strand
GCTTACGCCGATTCACGGCAATCCGCCTTCGCTCATGAACCTGCCTGAGGGCTGCGTCTTCTCGCCTCGTTGCCCTTATGCAACCGATAAGTGCCGCAAGCAGCGCCCCGAGCGTGTTGTCACCGAGTCCGGTCACTATTCTGCGTGCCACTATTCCGGTGACCCCGAGTTCCTCAGGAACGCTCCTGAGACGTCCCGTACGCGCAAGGATTCCAAGAAGGGAGGCGAGGCGTAATGGCAGATACCAACGAGCGTACTCCGCTGCTAAAGGTCGAGCACCTCTCTAAGGAGTTTCCCGCTGAGTCCGGCATGTTCGCCAAGCGTTTTTCCAAGCGTGTCGTCTCTGCTGTAAACGACATCTCTTTTGAGATTTATCCTGGCGAGACCTTTGGTCTGGTTGGCGAGTCTGGTTGCGGTAAATCCACCACGGGCCGCACTATCATGCGTCTGACCAAGCCGACCGCCGGCAAGGTGTTCTTCCAGGGCAAAGATGTTGCCGAGATGAGCAAGCATGAGATCAAGGACATGCGTCGTGAGATGCAGTTTATCTTCCAGGATCCTTATGCTTCGCTCAACCCTCGTATGACCATCGGTGAGATTGTCTCCGAGCCCATGACCATTCACGGCGTGGGCACCAAGGAGGAGCGCATTGAGCGTGTCCGTGAGCTTCTCGACGTTGTCGGACTGAACCCCGAGCACATTAACCGCTATCCTCATGAGTTTTCCGGCGGTCAGCGTCAGCGTGTCGGCATTGCCCGCGCATTTGCGCTGAAGCCCAAGCTGATTATCTGCGACGAGCCGGTTTCTGCTCTGGATGTTTCCATTCAGGCCCAGGTTCTAAACCTGCTCAAGGAACTGCAGGACAAGTTCGGTACCGCATATCTGTTTATCGCCCACGACCTGTCTGTCGTGCAGCATATCTCCGATCGCGTTGCCGTTATGTATCTGGGTAAGATGGTCGAGGTTTCGGACTGGAAGACGCTCTACAGCGAGCCCCACCATCCGTACACGCAGTCGCTGCTGTCTGCCGTGCCGGTTCCCGATCCTGATATCCAGAAGACCCGCAAGCGCATCATCCTCGCTGGCGATCCGCCGTCGCCGCTGGATCCGCCGACCGGCTGCCGTTTCCACACGCGTTGCCCGATCGCGCAGGGTATCTGCTCCGAGAAGCTCCCCGAGTTTAAGGAAGTTGCACCGGGTCACTGCTGCGCCTGCCACTTCGCCGAGCCGTTCCCGATCAAGGAATCGCACATCGACCTGTAGTCGGTTGTTCTCGTCCGGGCCCGCCCTGGTGTTACTTTTCAGAACGTCCTCGGACATGCAAGAATCCCCCGCTGCGCACTTCGTGCGGCGGGGGTTTCTTGCGTCCTGCGGAGTGTTCTGAAAAGTAACACCAGGGCGGGCCCTACGTTAACTCGGCAGGGGGAGTGCGATTCCCAGATCGCTCACATAATCTGATAGGAAATTGTGGGAGGCCGGAGCTTTAGCTCCGGCCTCCCCATATAAGGGCTCGGCAAAGCCGAGCCACCAAATTTATATCAGCTCTCAGAACATGTTTGAGAACGGTGCATGGAGTACGTGGACGTAGGGCCGGAACGGGGTCAGCTTCCCAACGCATTCCGCAGGGGGCGGTACATTTTGTAGCGCGAAGCGCGAATCAAAATGTACCGCATGCCCGAGGACGCGTTGGGAAGCTGACCCCGTTCCGGCCCGAACATAAGCGTCTACCAGTGCATTTACAAATTCGTAAACTTTTTTCAAAAAAGTGCTTGCGCAGTTCTCGAAACATAGGTTATTATCTTCCTCGTTGAACGCGCGGGTTCAACAAAACGAACCGCGAATCAACAACATAGCATGTCGGAGTGGCGGAATTGGCAGACGCGCTAGCTTGAGGTGCTAGTGACCGCTTTTTGGTCATGCGGGTTCAAGTCCCGCCTCCGACACCATCGCATTTGAGAAGCCTCTTCGGAGGCTTTTTTGTTACCGATAGACGGTGAGGTTCACGATGGAAACGCTTGAGCGCAATGAGTGGGCGGACGTTGCCCAATTGGTCGAGATCACGAGCGATGCTGTCATTATCTGCGAGCTCGACGGAACCATTTTGCATGTAAATAATCGCTTGCTCGACTTGATATGCGAGGAGCGTTCCGATGTGATCAACGGGGACGTTAAAGACCTCTTGTACTCATCGGCTTTTGAACGCGCGACAGAGCATCGGCTTCCTTTTGAGACCAATGGAACAAAGAGCGAGTTGATGCTCAAGTTAAGTGACGGATCGTTTATTCCCGTCCTGGTTTGTGCCGGCTCGGTTACGCCGCCTCGAATCTTTGGCCGCCGTGCGCCGCGCGTTCTGGTGGCACTCCATAGCATCGAAGAACAGTATTCGCACGACCGTCAGCTCAAGCGTGCGCTTTCGGAGCTTAGAGTGGCGAATAAGCGTCTCTCGGGTACATTGTCGGTCATTATGAGCACGGTGGGCTCCGATGAGCTGCCCAGTTTGTTAGATATCGTTTTGAACCAGCTTGTAGGAACGCTCGATGCTTCGGGTGCCGCTATCTATTTTTCTGAGAGCGGCGGTTTTAAGCTTCGCGGTGTCTCCAAGGAGCTGCACGACAGCTACCTGCCCGAGTTTTTGCCGTATGGCGCTGGCATTCCGACGTATGTTCTTCGCGAGTCGCGTGCCTGTCGCTTGTCGATTCAACAGGACCTTGAGGGTGATAGGGCTGCTTCCGGTATGTTCATGGACCTGGACAATCGTTCTAAGCACCTGTTGCGCGTGCAGGATATGCCTCCGTACCGCAGCGAGATCTGTCTTCCCGTTTTTTACGGTACGCAGATCCTTGGCGTGCTGGAAGTTGGTTGGAAGCGCCCTCAGGCACCGCTCTCCTATGACGTTAATGTACTCGAGGTCATTTGCGATTACCTGTCTATCCAGCTGGTCGGCATGGCATCGAGCCTTCGCTCTCGTCGCACGGCCGAGCTCGGCCGCTCGCTCAATGTCTTACGTGATGAGTTGTTTACCTTTCTAGACGATTCCGCCGCGGCTACCCAGGCGGTATCGTCCGAGATTTGCAATATGCTCAACTGCCATTTTTGCCCTGTTGAGTATGACGCCAGTCTGGACTCTTACGTCATAGATTTCGAAGGCGGCAGTCGCGTTGCTTTGCCGGACGATCCCGAGAAGCTTTTCTTTTCCACGACGGCGCCAGCGGCACGTCTGGGGGCTGGCCCTGATGGCTTTGAGGCATCTGTTTTGGGCGGTACGAGCGCCGAGGACCTTAAACACGTCCGTATAACTCGCGTTGACGAATCGATGCCTATGGGAGGCTGGCTTAGGGCGCATGGTCTGCCTTGCCAGGGTCTCTACGTCGACACTGGCATCGAGGCGGGGCGCCCGCGCTCTGAGAGTGATGGCAGGCACAGCAGCGACGCGATCGTTCCTGCTTCTGTTGCGAAAGGCCCGGCGACGCGCGCGCTGCTGCTTCGTGACGGTAGTCAAGAGCCGATTGATGACCTTGAATATGACTACTTGGTGCACTTGGCGCATGACTTTGAATTGATCTACGAAGGCGAATCTCAAAAGCGCGAGGAGCGCCATATCGCTCAGACTCTCCAGATTGGCATGAGAAATTCGCTTGGTGACGTTCCGGGTATCGCGACCGATTCGGTATACCTTTCGGCAACGAATTCGGCGTTGGTCGGCGGCGACTTTTATACGCTCGTCCGTCTTCCCGACGATTGCGCCGTTATGATTTTGGGCGATGTATCCGGCAAAGGTATCGAGGCGGCGTCGATGTCGGCGCTCGTCAAGACGGCGCTGACGGCCTATGCCTGGGAGGGTGCGGGGCCCGCCCGTATGGCCCGCTCGCTCAATAGCATGCTCATGGGCTTTTCGAGGGTCGAGACGTTCGTGACGGCGTTTATCGCCAAGATTGATCTTAAAGCGGGTCGCGCTACCTACTGCTCTGCGGGACATCCTCCCACTATGGTCATTAGACCGTCGTCGACGCCGCTTGGCGGCGGAGAAACCCGAGGGGGAGAAGTGGAGCTCCTTGGGTGCCAATCGGGCGTGATCGGTGCCTTTGAGAGCATGGTGTACGAGACAGGCGTGTTTACGTTCGCTCCTGGTGACATGCTATTCATGTATACCGACGGAGCAATCGAAGCACGTGATCGCTCGGGTGCTTTCTTTGGCGAGCAGCGCCTTCGTGACCTTTTGCTCTCTGTCTCGGGTGAGGGTGTATCGGGAATCTGCGGTAAGGTCTTGGGAGAGCTTGACCGCTTTACCGAGTCGGCGCTGGACGATGACATTGCGCTGGTTTCCCTTGAGTTTTTACGGGGTCGATCGTAGACCGCGATACTTGACGGGCAAAATCTGCGCAGCTGCAGATATGTATGCATCGAGCGAGCTCTTTTGGGGAACCATGGTCGTATGAATGAGTGGAATGACATAGCGGTTTTGACGCCACCGGGTGATGTCGACATCGCCTCGGTGTCCGTGCTGCGTCCACGGTTGGATAATCTGATCGACCGGGGCGTGCGTCGCGTTGTCATCAATTGCCAGGCCGTGGGCTTTATCGACTCGACGGGTTTGGCGTTTTTGCTTACACGTGCCAGAGAGCTCATGAGGCGAGAGGGCCTGCTTTCGCTCGTTAACGCCTCCGATGAGGTCATTCGCTTTTTGGAGATTGCCCGACTTGTCGACATCCTTCATGTTGCGGGTCCGGCGCGTGAGTCGATTCCCGCTATTCCGGTGGGAGAGTTGCCACGATGGAGCAAGAGCGTCGAGGTCCGACAGGGTATCGAGAATCTTCCATACTATCGACATCGCATCGCCGAACTCCTTGAATCGCTTCCGTTGCGCCGCGACGAGCGCTACGATGTCGCGTTGGCGTCGGGGGAGGCGCTGGGTAATGCCTATGACCATGCGGGCGGTATCGGGTGCGTCCTGACGGTTCAGGCCTATGGCGATCGCGTCGTGGTTGAGGTGCTTGATCGGGGTGCCGGCTATTCTATCGATGGAGCGAGCGAACCGGTCGCATCTGAGGAACGCGGCCGTGGTATCAAGCTTATGCGTATGCTTGTCGATAACGTGGAGGTTGCTCGTCGCACAGACGGCACCGGCACGCGCGTGCAGATGGTGAAGCTATTTAGCGGAGCACTGGAATCGCGTGCCTAGCCAATCGCTTTAGCGCGTTTAGCCATCAAGAACACGCGGCCGGCAACTTTTTTGAAAAAAGTACTTGCGTCTTTTGGATAACTCGCGTAAATTAATAACCCGCAAGCGGACATGGCTCAGTTGGTAGAGCACAACCTTGCCAAGGTTGGGGTCGCGGGTTCGAGCCCCGTTGTCCGCTCCATTTGGGCGTTTAGCTCAGGGGGAGAGCGCTTCCCTGACACGGAAGAGGTCAGAAGTTCAAATCTTCTAACGCCCACCAAATGTTCGCAGTCCAGAGGCTTTGCTTCTGGACTGTTTTGCTATAAGTGCGTATGCCATCAAATTATCGACAACGGTCGCTTTATCACAGCGCAATTGCTGTCCAGCATAATCTGCCATCATTTGCCTTTTGGTTTCGTGGGGAGATGATTATTTTGATCATAACCGTGCATGTCGCCCGCGTTTCCATGGTTGACCCCTGTGCGATCGTCGATCTTGCGCGGATGGCGCCTCATTATGCCGCTCGCGCCCTAGACGATGACCTTCCGCTTTCTGCTCGTCGAGAAGCTGCCGGTGTGGGTGCGCTTCTTCGTGACGTTTTGGGTGTCTACGAGGACGTCCAGCTTGTGCGCTCTTCGTTTGGTAAACCTGAACTTGCAGATGCCAATGCCCCTTCTATTTCGATTTCGCATGCCGCCGGTACGGTCGTTCTTGCTGTTTCTGAGGCCGCTCAGTTATCTGGAGGGCCTATAGGCGTAGACATTGAGTTGATGGATGAGGTATCGCCTCTGGCGGTTAGTCGAATGGCAACCACCGAGGAACGTGCATGGATTGACGCCGCAGGTAATCAGCGGGAGCGTTGTCGTCGCATGTGCCAGGTATGGACACGCATCGAAGCCGTTCTCAAAGCGCAGGGGAGCGGTTTTTCGGTTGATCCCAGCAAGGACGGACTGCCCGACGGCTGGAACGTTTCGTTCACCGAATACGATGGAAGCGTCATCTCGTGTGCCGCGCACTTCGTGCCCCAAATCGTCCTCAAAGAGCATATCTTTCATGTAGGATAGGGCTGATTGCCAACAGGGGAGACCGTTATGCCGCTAGATGCAAAGAACGATATCAGCGCCCGCATCGAGGATGCCGTCTTTGAGCTTATGGGGACGACACCGGTGCAGGCGATCGAGGTGACCGATGTACTGAGGCTCGCGCACACCTCGAAATCGACGTTTTACCGCTGCTATCGTTCTGTCGACGACGTTGTTAAGCGATTTGAGGACGATCTGCTCCACAATATGCAAGATATTAACGACGTTGCCCTTGAGGCGCGCTTTGGTGACGCTCAGCTCGATCCGACGCCGACGATGATCAGGCGTATGGAGATTCTACAGCGCAATCGTTCGAAGGTGCTCGCGCTCAACAGCGAAAACGGGGACCCCGTGTTCACGCATAAGGCTACGGTTTTCATGCATGAGTATTTTCGCGACCGTCTGCGCTCAACATTTTCTGACGAGACCGATCTTGACCTGTATCTGGCCTTTGCGCTCGCGGGACATCACAACCTTGTCCAGTATTGGCTCGAGGTCCGTCCCGATTTGGAAGCGCGCACCGTTGCTGCCGCGCTCAATCGCATGTTCTATGCGCCGCTGTTTGTCGACGATGCGTCACGCCACTGGCACCCACGCATCCCCGATTTTGAAAAGCCGCTCGGGTGAACGGCTGATTTTTAGGTATGAACGGTTGCGTAGGTTGCGGATTCAGGGCAATTCAGCCCTATGAATCGATTTAAGTATGGCCATTTATCTGCTATT